>CAIOUR010000031.1 GCA_903861575.1 uncultured beta proteobacterium
GGTGTGTGGTGGCGCAAGATGGGGCCGGGCGGAACGAATGTGAATGAGCTGACCAGCCAGGCCCTGACCGACTTGGGCCGCGCGCCCACGTTTTACGACTGCGCTGTGGAAGTCGAGCGCGCCGAAGCCTGAAGCCATCCCACACGGATCAAGGGCCTTAGAAGCGCTGCCCGAATTTCAGCACCCGGGTGGCAATCCAGGTCTCCGCCAGAAAACACACCAGCGCGGCGAGAAAGCAAATGACCCCGGCCAAAAAGCCGGTGAAAGCCAGACGCAGGCCCTGGTAATCCAGCGTTTCCCCCAAGAACAACACGATAACCGTCAGGCCAATGCCCACAGCGCATAGGGTCAGCAAGGCGATGCTGCCATTGGCCAACAGCCCCCGCGTTCGCAAATCCACTAGCTCGCGCCGGTCCGAAGCGGCCTGCTCGCTGTCGCGCTCACTCTTAAGCCGCGCCTCAATAAACCGTGCCCGGTCAATGATGCGCGCCAAGCGGTTCGACACCGCGCCAATCATGCCGGCCACGGCGGTGAGCAGAAAAACCGGGGCGATGGAGAGCTGAATCCCATGGGCAACGGTGTCGGGGTCTAGGAAGGTGGACATGCGGGGGTCAAGTGGGAAAGCAGGGGGCAGTATGACGCGTTGGCGCGGCATACCGCCATGTCACCAGCGAAAGCATAGCGGCAGAGCCACTTAAAATACTGTATTTATATACAGTAAATATCGCTCAAGTTAATCGACCGGCTGTACCAATGCCAACTTGGCTGCCCCACCCGCATGCAACGCCCCCACCCACCCGATTACGCCGAACTGCATTGCCTGTCCGCCTTCAGCTTTCAGCGGGGCGCGTCGCTGCCCGATGAGCTGGTGCAACGCGCCCGTGCGCTGGGCTACAAGGCTCTGGCGTTAACGGACGAGTGTTCGGTTGCGGGTATGGTGCGCGCGCACGAGGCGGCGCGGGAGGCAGGCTTGAAGCTGCTGCCGGGCGCGGAGTTTGGTGTGATGCCAGCCGGCGGAGCGCAAAGCCCAAAGGGTGGCGGCGCGCCGGATCCGCTGTTTCGCTTCATCACCCTGGCGCACGATCTGCAAGGCTGGGGCAATTTGTGCGCATTCATCACCAGCGCACGCCGCGCCGCACCCAAGGGACAGTACGAGCTGCGCTGGCAGCGGCAGTCGCAAAAAGATGGAACGACGGTCGCAGGTGGATTTCATGCCTGGCCGACGCTGCATCACAACGAAATCATTGTGCTGCTGCCGCCGAACTTGCCGGTGGAACAAGCCTGTGCCATCGCAACAGCTGCGCGCACGCGCTACGGCACCGCGGTTTGGCTGGGGCTAACGCGCAACCTGGGCGCGCAGGACGTACGCAATACCCTGCGTTTGCAACAGATTGCGCAGTTCACCGGCGTACCGCTGGTGGCCGTGGGCGGGGTGCAGATGCACCTGCGTTCGCGCAAGCCTTTGCACGACGTCATCAGCGCGGTGCGTTTAGGTTTGCCGCTGGCGCAATGCGGGCGCGGCTTGCAGCCCAACGCCGAGCGGCATTTGCGCAGCCGTTCGCGTCTGGCTGCCTTGTTCGATCCGGAACATCTAGCGAACACCCTGGTGGTGGCGCAGCGATGCAATTTCTCGCTGGACAGCCTGCGCTACCACTACCCGCTGGAGGCCGTGCTGCCCGGCCATACCCCGGCGCAAACCCTGCGCCAGTACACCGAGGAAGGCGCGCTGCTGCGCTACCCCGCCGGCATGCCGCCGGACGTGCGCGCGCAGGTGGAACACGAGCTGGCGCTGATTGCCGAATTGCAGTACGAGATGTATTTTTTGACGGTGCACGACATCGTGCGCTTCGCCCGCAGCCGCAATATCCTGTGCCAGGGGCGCGGGTCTGCGGCGAATTCAGCCGTGTGCTACTGCCTGGGCGTGACCGAGGTGGACCCGGCGCGCACCAGCGTGTTGTTTGAGCGCTTTATCAGCCGCGAGCGCGACGAGCCGCCGGACATTGACGTGGACTTCGAGCACCAGCGGCGCGAAGAAGTGATCCAGTACATCTACGCCAAATACGGGCGTGAGCGCGCTGCCATCACGGCGGTGGTCACTCGCTACCGGCCGCGCAGCGCCTTGCGCGACGTGGGACGCGCACTCGGCATCCCTGAAGCCCTGATTACCGCCATGGCCAAAGAACACCCTGGCATGTACGGGCGGACGGTGTTGGCCGAGCGTTTGCAAAGTGCCCTTGAAAGCGTAGCGAAAGTCACAGCTACTTCGCCTGCCGTCCCGGCACCACCAACGCCGCGCCGCCTGCAGCAATGGCTGGATCTGGCCACCACTTTGCAAGGCTTCCCCCGCCACCTCAGCCAGCATGTGGGCGGTTTTGTGCTGACGCAAGGACCGCTCACCCGCATCGTGCCGGTGGAGAACGCGGCCATGCCCGAACGCAGCATCGTGCAATGGGACAAAGACGATCTGGATGCCGTGGGCCTGCTGAAAGTGGACGTCCTGGCCCTGGGCATGCTCAGCGCCATCCACCGCTGTTTGGACTTGATCGGCCAGCGGCGCGGCACACCGCTGCGGCTGCAGGACATTCCGGCCGAAGACCCGGCGACCTACGACATGATTTGCCGCGCTGACACCGTGGGCGTGTTCCAGATTGAGAGCCGCGCGCAAATGAGCATGCTGCCGCGCTTGAAGCCGCGCTGCTATTACGACCTGGTGGTACAAGTGGCCATCGTGCGGCCCGGCCCGATTCAGGGCGGCATGGTGCATCCGTATTTGCGGGCGCGCGCCAACCCGCAGGCCGTGCAGTACGCCAGCCCGGCATTGGAAGAAGTGCTCAAGCGCACCCTAGGCGTCCCCATATTCCAAGAACAGGTGATGCAAATCGCAATGGCCGCTGCGAACTTCAGCGGTGGCGAAGCCGACAGCCTGCGCCGCTCAATGGCCGCTTGGAAGCGCAAGGGCGGCGTACAGCACTTTTACGAGCGCCTGGTGGGTGCGATGGTGGCCAATGGCTACACGCGGGAGTTTGCCGATGGCCTGTTCAAGCAAATTGAAGGCTTTGGCGAATACGGCTTTCCGGAGAGCCACGCGGCCAGCTTTGCGCTCCTGGTCTATGTGAGTTGCTGGCTCAAACACCACGAACCCGCCTGCTTTTTGGCCGCCATGCTCAACAGCCAGCCGCTGGGCTTTTACGCCCCCAGCCAACTGGTGCAAGACGCCCGCCGCCACGGCGTGACCGTGTTGCCGGTGGACGTGTGCCACAGCGCGTGGGACTGCACCTTAGAAAAATCGGGGTCAGATTCCAATTGTTTAGGCGCTGGGCAGCCGCAACCTGCCGTTCGGCTGGGCTTGTGCATGGTCAGCAGTCTGCACGCCTCGGTGGCCGCGCGCATCCAAGCAGCCCGCGCGCACCAGCCCTTTGCCAACACCGAAGACCTGGCGCAACGCAGCGCGCTTGATGCCGGAGACCTTAAGGCCCTGGCCGCTGCCGACGCGCTACGCAGCCTGAGCGGCCACCGCCGCCAGCAGGTGTGGGATGCATCGGCCTTGCATGCGGCGCCTGCGCTCCTGGCACACGCACCGGTGCACGAAGACGCGCTGGCTTTCCGCCCCGCGCATGAATCGGAAGAAGTGAGGTTTGACTACGCGGCCACGGGCCTGAGCTTGCGCAGCCACCCGGTCGCTTTTTTACGTACCGAACTCACCGCCCGCAAACTGCTGAGCGCAGCGCACATGCGCGACTTGCCGCACGGGCGCCTGGTGCGCACCTGCGGGCTCGTCACCATGCGCCAACAGCCGCAAACCGCCAAAGGCGTGGTGTTTGTGACGCTGGAGGACGAGACCGGCAGCACCAACGTGATCGTCTGGAAAAGCCTGAAAGAAAAGCAACGCCCCGAACTGCTGCACGCGCGCCTGCTGGCGGTGTACGGCGTGTGGCAGCGCGACGGCGACAGCGGCGTGTGCCACCTGGTCGCCAAACGGTTGGTCGACATCACGCACATGCTGGGAACATTGGCGGCGCAGAGCCGGGACTTCCGCTGATGAGTCCGTCTACAAAAGCCCTTGCGATGCGCACCCGAGAATCGCCGGAAACGTCGCCACCCAGGCCCAGAAAAAGCGGTTCAAGCCAAAGTACCAAAACACCAAAAAGTGAAAGATTGCCGCAGTGGTGCAAAAAAACAGCGCCAGCAAAGGCCCGACAAAAGCCAGCGGAAAACAGCACTCCCACACAATAAAAGCCCAAGCAGCAGCACGCGCCAGCAAAGGCCGCGCTAACGGGTGACGCGCAGGCAGGGGGCCATAAATGGCGCCATTCAAAAACACCACCAACGCCTCGCCGCTGCGCCACTGCGGCTGCAGCAGCTTGACCCAACCCGACATGAAATACGAGGTCACCGTTTGCAGGCTGACGTACCACAGACCGGCGCGCCATCCCAACTCCGGGTCACCTGCATGGGACATACACTGCGCAATCAGCAAGCCGGTGAGCACAATCAGCGTCATGAAGTCACTGCCACCGTTGAACGCGCCGCGCCAGCGCAGCAAGACCAGCACATGGCTGATGAACAAAAACAGCACCAGCGCCAAACTGCTGCCCTGCACGACCATGACCACCACCGCCACCAAACGCAACAGCAACTGCGCGTGCAGGGCGGGACGGGCAAACACCCGGTCCAGCAGCGCGCGCACATAGCGGTTAGGAACATCCTGGCGTTGCAAGTGCCAAGGCCACAGACCTTCGGGGGCAATCACGCGGCCCATGCGCAGGTATTCCAGCGTCTGCAACAAAAGGCTGAGCCCGAACAGCAGCTCCAGACCTCGGGCCGCTGTGCTCAAGGGCATGGCAGCACCGGCGAAGTCAGCATGGTTTGCGCATCCACAGTGTGCTGCGGACCGTCAAGCTCCATGCGCAGCTCGAACTGGAAATGGCTGCATCCGGGGAGCTGCGCCTGCATGCTGTGGGCAACGAGATTGCAGACCATGCCGTAGGTCACCAGACCACCCGGGTCAGCGCCATCGGGCAGCGCGTTGATATCCGCGCCCAGGTGATGCACCAGGTTTTGCTGCGCCAAGCCCAGGTTGGTATCCGGGTTATGGAACAAATGCCACCAGTGGCGGGTACGCCGGGGGTAGAGCAGCGTCCAGCTTCCCCAGATGCGCTGGCCGTGCGTGTCCTGCGCCACCGTGCGCGCATACAGGCGCGGGGCGTAACCGACCGCATGGAAAAACTTCCAGTTGGGGAAAAATGCCCGCAGCAAAAACAACCAGGGGCCGCTGATGACCGGCGTCTTCCAAACCAGCGTGGCCAGCATCAACACAAAGTACGCCAGGAACAGCCACTGCGCCATGCCGTTCATGCTGCTGTGTCTCCGGGGCCCTTAAAACACCGCGTGATCGCCGCGCTGGGCTGCGGTTTTACCGCCCAGCACCTCGGCGTAATAGCCAAACAGGGTCTGGCTGCCTGTGGACGGTGTGGCCGCCGCGTCGTACCGGCCGGTCTGCGGGTTGAGCACCAGCATGGACTCGGTGGCGTAGTAGCGGCCGATGCGGGCCAACTCGGCCTTGGCTTGGAGCGCGGGGAACAGCCGCCCCAGGGCGGACAGAACGGCAATGATCACATCCAGCAAAGCGACTGGCACCTGCTTGAAGCGCGGCGGCTTTCCCGCCAACGCAAACAAATGCTCCCCCTGCGCACGCGGCGTGATGGCCAGGCCGGGGCCGCCGATGGGCAGGATGCAGTTGTGCCGCTCAGGGGTATGCAGGCAGCCCGCAATGTAGTCGCCCAAGTCGTCGTCGCTGATTGGCTTGCAGGCGGTCAAGGTGCCGTCGCCAAACAGCAAAAAGGGCTTGCCTTTGCGCACCCGTTCAATCTGGCCCGAGAGCGATTTGAAAAACGCCGTGGGCCGCACGATGGAGTAGCGCATGCCGGAGTCGATCAGCGCCTGCTCGAACGCCAGCTTGGCGTGCTGAAAAGCCAGCAGGGGCTTTTGCACGCAGATCGCCGACAACAGCACGAAGTGCGTGGCCTTGGCGTGCCGCGCGGCGTCCAGCGCATGCAGCTGCGCCTGGTGGTCGATGGCCCATGCGTCCTGCGGCGCGCCGGTGCGCGAGGCCAGGCAGGAGATCACCGCGTCAAATTGTTCGCGGCACACTGCATCACGCAGCAAAGAAGCGGGGTCGCCCACGTCGGCCACCCGCAATTGGGCGCCCGGCAGCAACTGCTGGCAGTCAGCCAGCGATAACGCACCACCCACGCCGGCGCGCGCCCGCACCACGCAAACCACCGTATGACCCAGGCGCTGCAGCGCCCGCACCGTGGCTTGGCCGATCGTGCCGGTGCCACCCAACACCAACACCCGCTGCGGCGTGATGGGTGAAGCGTCCATGCCAGGCATTGGCGTCCTATGCCCGTCAGTTCGCCCGGGCCACCCAAAAGGTCGCGCCCTGTGGGCCGTAGTGTTCGGCATGCGGGGTGTTGCGCGCAAGGCGGAAACCCTCTCCGGCCTGGTAGGAGCGGCTGGTGTCTCCCACCGTCAGCACCAAGCTGCCGCGCGCGACGTGGACGCGGATATCAAAGGGGTGGGTGTGGCTGTTGAGTTGCAAATCGGGAGCCCACTCGCGGGTGATGATTTCATCAAAGCCCTCGTCCATGGCTTGGGCGGTAAAGTCTTCCAGATTGGCAGGCTGCATGGGGGCTCCAGAACGGGGTCGTCTATCCTACCAAGGCACGTCCGCCCGCCACGGTGTGCTGCAATCGACCCCTTACGTCACACGGTATCCACGCATGAGCACCCAACACGCTTCGCCCCTCGTTTTGATCACCGGTGCCAGCCGCGGCATCGGCGCAGCCACCGCGCTGCTAGCAGCCCGTCAGGGCTGGGCGGTTGCCGTGAATTACGCCGGCAACGCCAACGCAGCGCACGACGTGGTGCAGCAAATCCAGGCAGAAGGCGGTAAGGCGCAAGCTTTTCAGGCCGATGTCGGTGATCCGGTGCAGATCGCTCGGCTTTTTGCGCAGGTGGACGACAGCCTGGGTCGCATCACCGCGCTGGTGAACAACGCCGGCGTGGTGGACATGACCGCCCGGCTGGACGAGATGTCGTGGGAGCGGATGGAACGCATGATGCGCATCAACGTGTTGGGCAGCCTGGCCTGCGCCCGCGAAGCGGTGCTGCGCATGAGCACGCGCCACGGCGGCAGCGGCGGCGTGATCGTCAATGTGGGCAGCGTGGCCGCGCGCCTGGGCTCGCCGGCGCAGTACCTGGATTACGCTGCGAGCAAAGGGGCGATTGACACCTTCACGCTGGGCCTGGCCAAAGAAGTGGCGGGCGAAGGCATACGCGTCAATTGCATACGACCGGGAATTATTGATACCGACTTACACGGCAGCGGCGGACTACCCAACCGGGCCCGCGACCTGGCACCGCAAGTGCCGATGCAGCGCCCGGGCACCGCGCACGAAGTGGCGCAGTCGATCGCGTGGCTGCTGAGCGACGCCGCAAGTTACGTCACCGGATCCATCATCGACGTGGCCGGCGGCCGCTAGTTAAGGAACAAACTATGGCGGACAGCAAGTACTACTGGGAAGATTTGCAGGCCGGCCAAGTGCGTGATCTGGGCAGTGTGACGCCCACGCGCGAGGCCATCATTGCGTTTGCCACGCAGTTCGACCCCCAGCCCTTTCATCTGGACGATGCGGCGGCGCAGACCTCGGTGTTTGGCGCGCTGTGCGCCAGCGGCTGGCACACCTGTTCGATGGCGATGCGGCTGATGGTGGATAACTTTTTGGTCGATACGTCCAGCCTGGGTTCGCCGGGGCTGGAAAACATCCAATGGCACAAGCCGGTCTTTCCGGGCGACAGATTGCACTTGCAGGTACGCATCACCGACACCCGCCCCATGCGGTCGCGTCCGCACGTTGGCATGGTGCGCATGGTGTGGGAAATGTCGCGCCAGGGCGACGAAAAAGTCTTATCTATGGAGGGCTGGGCCATGCTCGGACGGCGCCACCCAGCGGTACCCGAAACCGCCGCAACGTGACGGGCCGCCGCTATCATGCTGCGGCATCACAACCCAACGACCGCCCATACCAGCACAGGAGTACCGCATGCGCCATGAAAACTCGCCGCGCCGCCGCGCCGTTCTTGCTGCTTTGGTAGCCAGCGGCAGTTTGGCGATGCCTGCCTGGGCGCAGAGCAAAGCAGTGCTGCGAATCTCCAGCCCCGCAGTGCCCGACGACTGGCACGCCAAGATGTGGACGGTGTTCAAAGATGCCCTGGACAAAAGCGCCCCGGGTGAATTTGAGGCGCAAATCAACCTCAACGCCAGCCTGTTCAAACAAGGCGCAGAACCCGCCGCCATGGCGCGTGGCAACCTGGAATTGACCACGGTATCGGCCGCAGACATTGCCAAAATTGTTCCTGAATTTTCTATTTTCACAGCCGGTTATGTGGTCCGTGATCCCGCACAGCAGCAGAAAATTTTCAATGGCCCGATCGGCACTGAGATGTTCAAAACCGTCTCGGAGAAGATGGACATCACCATCCTGTCCACCTGCTACTACGGCACCCGCCAGGTCAATCTGCGCGAGGTGCGCAACGTCAAAACGCCGGCTGATCTGAAAGGCGTCAAATTGCGTATGCCCGGGACCAAAGACTGGCTGTTCCTGGGCGAGGCGCTGGGCGCCACCGCCACACCGCTGGCTTTTGGCGAGGTGTATTTGGGCCTGAAAGCCGGCACCATCGACGGCCAGGACAACCCGCTGCCCACAGCGAAGGCGGCGAAGTTTTACGAGGTAACCAAGCAGATCGTGCTCACCAGCCATTTGGTCGATGGCCTGTTCATCGCCATATCCAACAAGGCGCTTGCCGCCATGACTGCGGCACAGCGCCAGAAAGTGCTGGCAGCAGCGCAGGCCGCGGCCGCTTACAACAACGACAACCGCGCCAAAGAAGAAGCCCAGTTGGTGGAGTTTTTCAAGAAAGAGGGCTTGCAGGTCACCACACCCGACCTGGACGCCTTCCACAAGACCGTGCAAGCCGCCTACATGAATGCGGACTATGCCAAGACCTGGCCGCACGGGTTGCTGGAGCGCATCAATGCCGTCAAATAGCGCGCCCGTATGAGCCTTTGGCTGCGGCGTGCTGCGAACTGGGTGGGCGGAGGCCTGTTCCTGGCCCTGTTTGGCGTTTTCATCGTCCAGATCACGGCGCGCTTCGGTTTCAACAAACCGCTGGCGTGGACTGACGAGGCGGCGGTCATTCTGTATGTCTGGGTCATTTTGTGGGCCACGGCGACCATGGTGCCGCAACGCGAACATGTCGCGTTTGATTTGATTTGGAATAGCGTGTGCATTGGCGCGCGCCGGGCCATGCAGATCGGCGGCAACTTGTTGATCGGTGCGCTGGCACTGGTGGCCTTACCCGCGAGCTGGGACTATGTGCGCTTCATGGCGCGCGAAGGCACGCCCGTGCTGGGTGTTCCGCTGTTTTGGGTCTATGTGCCCTTTGTATTGATGCTGGTAGCCATGGTGCTGCGCTGTGCACTCGCGGTGCGCCAGGCGCTGCGCGGCCAGGGTTTGGATACGGAGTTGCGCTTGTGAGCGTGGCGTTGGGCATATTACTTGCCGTGATGCTGGCAGGCTTGCTGTTGCGCATGCCGATTGGCTTTTCGATGCTGGCTGCAGGCGTGGGCTATCTTCTGGTGAAGGGCCAGGACATCGGGCTGGTTGCAGAGCAAGTTTGCAATGGGCTGTACAACAACTATGTGCTGCTGGCCGTGCCGTTGTTTGTGTTCGCGGCCAATCTGATGAACGCGGGGACAGTAAGTGAACGTATTTTTGATTTCTGCCGCATCGTGGTGGGGCGCATGCGCGGCGGACTGGCGCAGGTAGACATTCTGGTGAGCGTGATTTTTTCCGGCATGAGCGGCAGCGCGATTGCCGACGCTGCCGGGCCGGGGTTAGTCACCATCCGGCAAATGCTGAAAAAGCCGGAGTACACCCCCGGTTTTGCCGGCGCTGTCGTGGTGGCCAGCGCCACGCTGGGCCCCATCATCCCGCCCAGCATTCCGATGGTGATTTACGCCTTGGTGTCCGGCGCGTCGGTGGGGGCACTGTTTCTGGGCGGGGTCGTGCCCGGCCTGTGCATGGCGCTGCTGATGATGGGCGTGGTGCACATCATCGCTACCCGGCGCAATATGCCGCGTGAGGACCCGATCCCGCTGCGGGAATGGCCCGCTATTTTTTACCGCGGGGCGCTACCGCTTTCCATGCCCATTGTTTTGTTGGGTGGTATTTACAGCGGCGCGTTCACGCCGACCGAAGCCGCCGCGGTGGCGGCGCTGCATGCGCTGGTGCTCGCGGGCGTGGTGTACCGCGCGCTCAGCTGGCGGACTTTGGGTGGCGTGATCTTGGAGTCCACGCGCAGCAGCGCGGTGATCACGCTGATTCTGGCCGGGTCGTTCATCTTGAATTACGCCTTCACCAGCGAGGGCGTACCGCAGGCCATGGCGCAATGGGTGGCCGGAATGCAATTGACCCAGTTGCAATTTCTGCTGCTGGTAAATGTCTTGTTTCTGGCACTGGGCTGTTTTCTGGATGTATCGGTTTTGTTATTGGTTTTTGTACCCATGTTGCTGCCTGCCGCGCGCCTGTTGGGCGTGGATCTGGTGCATTTTGGGGTGCTGGTGGTACTCAACATGATGATTGGGCTGATCCACCCGCCGTTTGGCATGCTGCTGTTCGTCACCAAAGCACTTACCGGCATTCCGATTGGCGAAATGATGCGCGAGGGCTGGCCTTTTTTGCTGATGCTGCTGGCCCTACTGCTGGCGATGACCCTGTTTCCACAAATTGTGCTGTGGTTGCCGCACACCATGGGGTATGTGACCAATTGATAGCAATAGCCGACGGCACTAGCTAGGGGCATGGATAATCCACTTTGCCAACGTTTGTCTCCCTTGATACCGCCTTTCTCCCTCCGCCAACATTCCGCACTAGCCCTGTGGCTGGCCCCGAGCTTGCTCTTTTTCCACGTGTTGGTAGGGGCACAGTCGCAGGAAGTGAGGCCCACATTTCTGCAGGCTGATCGCATCAGCGGGCACAGCGGGGCTGAGACGGTTTTGGATGGTGAGGCTGAGCTACGCAAGCCGGGTCTGCTGATCCAAGCGGATCGGCTGGAATACGACCAGCTCAACGACCGAGCCAAGGCGACCGGACATGTTCGCATCCACCGCGAAGGAAGCCGTTACGAAGGCACTCTGGGCGAGATAAGCGTTGACTCCATGGAAGGGTACATGGATGACATGCGTTACGCGTTCGAGCAAAATGGAAGCCATGGCGAAGCCCATCGCGCCGATTTTGCAGACGAGACGCACAGCACGCTGTTTCAAACCACTTACACCACCTGCCGGCGCAATGCGACGGCCGATTGGGCGCCTGCCTGGATTGTTCGAGCGGGGCAACTCGATATCGACAACGATGAGGACATCGCCACCGCCCAAAGTGCGTACCTGGAATTCAAGGGCGTACCCATCTTGCCGATTCCACCTCTGGGCTTCCCGTTGTCGGAAAAACGCAAGTCCGGATTTCTGCCGCCAACCTTGGGGCTGGACAATACCAACGGCCTGGAAGTCACGGCCCCTTATTACTGGAACATCGCCCCTAACCGTGATGCGACTATTTCCCCCACGTTGATGGCCGCTCGGGGAATAAACCTGACGAGTGAATACCGGTATCTGGAGCCTAACTATTTAGGCGTACTCAAGACGAGCGTTTTGCCAAACGATCAGCTGCGTGGATCGGACCGCTGGGGGCTGGCATTTAAGAACCAAGCGAAACTTGATACACCAGTTGGTGGCGTCGGTTGGGGCCTGAACATCAACCGTGTCAGCGACGACAATTATTGGCGGGACTTCAGTTCGCTGGCTTATACGGGCCAAACTATCACGGGGCCCGCCGGTGCAATCGGAGCGGCCCAGGCGCTCTCAGCAGCCGGGCAAACCGCGAGTGCATTTGCAGACCCCTCGGCAGGGGCTTTGCGATTGCTCCCTTCGCAGCTGAATGCGGGCTGGGGTAGCGGTTATTTTTCTTCCAGCATCATGATTCAGAAATGGCAAGTGTTGCAGGATGCAAGCTCTTACATTGTGAAACCCTATGAACGCCTACCGCAAATCACCGGGCGCTATGCAAGGATCAACGACAACGGCTGGGACTGGTCGTTTGACGGTGATTTCACACGGTTTTCTTCTTATGCAGAGCTAACCGGCCAACCCAATGCAGATCGCGGTGTTGTGTGGGGTCAAGTCAGTCGGCCCTGGCTCGCACCACAAGGCTACATCACGCCCAAAATGCAATTTCATGCCGTTGCTTACCAGTACGAAAACCTCAGTTATTACGGGAGCAGAGATGCCAACAGCACGGTTCCAACATTTAGTTTGGACAGCGGGTTGGTTTTCGAGAAGGAGTCGCAGTGGGGCAATCAAGCCATCGTCCAAACACTGGAGCCACGGGCTTTTTATGTTTACACCCCCTACCATCAGCAATACCAATTGCCAAACTACGATACAGGCGCCAACGACTTTAACTTTGCGTCGATTTACATGGAAAACGCGTTTTCCGGGCACGACAAGGTTTCTGACAACAATTTGCTGACGCTGGGTCTGACCAGTCGCTACCTGGACCGAGAAACAGGGGCACAGTTCGCCCGCTTTGGCTTTGCGCAACGTCTGCGCTTTGAGGACCAAAATGTTGGTATCAACAGCAGTAGCAGTCCCGCCGCGGCAGGTGTGAGCGATTTCCTGGTCGGCGGTGCCATCAATATCAATGAGCGCTGGGTATTTGACTCTCTGTTGCAGTACAACCCGTTGACCAATCAATCGGTGCGCTCCACGGCGGGAGCGCGTTACAGCCCCGGGCCTTACCGGGTGCTGAACCTGGCTTACCGACTCACGCGGGATACCAGCGAACAAATTGACACCAGTGTGCAGTGGCCGCTGAGCAATGTATGGCCAGGACAAACCGAGGATCAAGGACCCGTCACAGGGAAGTACTATGGGCTGGCCCGCGCGAACTACAGCCTGTACGACGGCCGGATGGTCGACACCCTGCTAGGCTTGGAATACGATGCGGGTTGCTGGCTTGGGCGCGTTGTTCTTCAACGCTCCCAGTTGGACATCAACTCTGCAGTCCAAAGCGTGTTTTTTCAGTTGGAGTTTGTGGGATTCAGCAAGCTGGGAATAAGTCCTGACAAAGCGCTTGCTAACAGTATTCCGCGCTATCAGGCTTTGCGCGGAACCCCTTGAATCTCCAACCACCTCCGCCATTACGATTGTTTTACATGCGATTTCGCTACCGGGTTTTTGCAACATTGTTGAGCCTCACCGCTTCTGCCTGGGGGCAAAGTGGCGTTACGGATGCAGCTGTGACGGCAGATTACGTGGTCGCGTTGGTTAATTCGGAACCAATCACAGACAGCGACCTGCGCATGCAAATCCGTATCGTAGAACAACAACTCCGCGAACAAGGACGCTCCAGCATCAACGCTGTGTCGGTGCGCGAAGCCGCGTTGGAGCGCCTTGTAACGGAGCGCATCCAATTGCAGATGGCTGAACAATTGGGCGTTCGCACGGACGACGCGGCTATCGATCAGGCCGAAAAAAATATAGCAGCGCAAAACCAACTCAGCGTCGACAGCTTGCGGCAAAACCTTGAAAAAGAGGGCATGTCAACGGCAATTTTCAGAGGCCAATTAAAGCAACAACTTGTGTTGAGTCGCCTGCGCGAGCGGGAAGTCGATTCACGCGTGAAGGTGTTGGAGTCCGATGTAGATAGCGCCTTGGCTGCGCAAGAGGCAACGAACGCGCAACTCGCTAACCAGAATATCAATATTGCACAGTTGCTGATTGCATTGCCAGAAAACCCCAGCCCGTCACAATTGACGGCGGCACAGCAAAAGGCCCAAGCTGTCATGCAACGCATACGAATCGGGGAAACTTTTGAGGCTTTGGTGTCCGAGTTGTCGGATGGAGACCGCAAAAATGGAGGGCAACTCGGATTGCGCCGGGCGGACCGTTACCCTGACCTTTTTGCCGCTGCTGTCCACGATCTTTCCGTAGGGGGAGTAAGCGAGCCCGTGCGCTCGGGTGCTGGGCTGCACATACTCAAACTCATTGACCGGCAAACGATTCGCAAAGCGGCCACCCTCACCCAAACCCACGCGCGTCACATTCTTTTGGTGCTGAATCCAGAACGCAATGCCGCACAGGCCCAGGAACGCTTGCAACAGCTGCGAGATGCCATCGTCTCCCAAAAGACCAGTTTCGAGGAAGCTGCACGCACCAACTCGCAGGACGGCAGTGCTGCGCAAGGCGGCGAGCTAGGCTGGGCCAGCCCGGGCATGTTTGTTCCAGAATTCGAGCAGGTGATGGACCGGCTGCGCGATGGCGAAATCAGTGCGCCCATACTGTCCCGCTTCGGTGTACATCTGATCCAGGTGCTGGAGCGGCGGCGGGTTGAGCTCTCGCTTGAACAGCAGCGAGAGCAGCTGCGCAAGCAGCTACGCGCCCAGAAAATCGAGGAGCGCTACGCTGCCTGGTTGGCGGAGCTGCGCGCCCGCGCGTTCATTGAAATTCGCGAGCCCTAGCCCCGAACTGTTTCATGAAACACATTGCGCGCAAGCGCTTCGGCCAAAACTTTTTGCATGATGCGTCTGCAATCGCAGCCATTGTGGACGCCATAGCGCCAAAGCCCGGAGATGCGCTGGTGGAAATTGGCCCGGGTTTAGGCGCTTTAACGCGGCCGTTGTGCGAGCAGCTTGGGCGGGTGACGGTGGTGGAAATTGACCGCGATCTTGCTGCCCGACTGCGCAATGATCCGCAATTGCAGGTCATCGAGTCGGATGTGCTGCGCGTAGACTTTGAGCAGCTGTCTGAAGATATGGGCGCCATAAACGGTTTGCGAATCGTTGGTAACTTGCCCTACAACGTCTCAACACCGATTCTGTTTCACCTGCTGGGATTCGCTCACCGCGTGCGCGATCAGCACTTCATGCTACAAAAAGAGGTGGTACAACGCATGGTGGCCTCGGCAGGCAGCTCGGAATTTAGCCGTCTGAGTGTGATGCTGCAATGGCGTTACGCCATGGAGTATGTGCTCGATGTAGGACCCGAGTGCTTTGACCCGGCACCCAGGGTGAACAGCGCCGTAGTGCGCATGACACCGCTCACAGCAGCGCCCGACGTGAACCCGAAGCGGCTATCCGAACTGGTGCAAGTCGCCTTCAGCCAGCGCCGCAAGCTGATGCGCAACACGCTGGGGCCCTGGCTGGACCAAGAAGGTTTTAGCGGCACGTTTGACCTGCAACGGCGCGCACAAGAGGTGAGCGTTGCAGAATACGTCGGGCTGGCGGGCCAGCTCGACACCACCGGCGACCTTAAGCCGCGGTAAGCCAGTAGCTTGCGTTAAAGGGGCTACTCATACGCAAAGCCATAGGCGAGACGTCCAATAATTTGTCGGTGGGCATGGGCTCAGAGCCATCTTGCTGCGACTGTGCCCGCACCGCTTCGCTGTTTGCCTGGTTCGCCCGTTCTGCTTGGCTGGTTTGTGCAGAACGGGCTACAGAAAAGAATAGAAGCACCTGAACGGTATTTTTCTATCCCCCCAGTAGTCCGCCGTGTCACGGAAAATATCGAGTAACTGTTCGCGGCCTTCTTTGTCAAATTTCGCATTGGCCGGGACTTGCTCCAAAACCACCACGAATCCAGTCTGCGGACCTGATTTGTATACCGTATCAGTCATACTGTCATACAGCGAATCGAAGTTTTTCCCACCCGTCGTAGCCAACTTAAATTGCTGAACCAGCAGATCTAAAACATCTTGCTTTGTCAAAGCGCTGGACAATTTGGCATACAGAAAGTGGTGGCCCAATTGGTCTGCAGCTGCCTGCAATTCAGTCACGCTGAACGCCCTGATCGACTGAACGATATTAGGCCGTATATTTTTCAGAGGTAAGTCCATCCCCATTTCGCTTTCAAACAACAAAAAGTAATCTGCTATGCACTGGTCACGGCGCTTTCAGCATACCGCCCATCCACAAGAAACTCCAAAAATCGCCCGGTTTTAGAAGGCTATTCGGGACGAAAGCGTGATTGTCCTCTAGGTGAGGCAATTTGGCAAGCTGTGCACTGACATGGGGCCTTGTCGCTTGCTTGTAATCACGCACCCGATCCACAGACCATAGACACTTTTCAGAATATCATCGCCGCATAAACCGGTATCGCCGCACACTTTTGTTCACTATGTGCGGCCAAAAAGCAAGGAACTTCGTATGGAAACACCTTCTACGCCTCCGATAGGAGACACCCCAGTCAGTTTGCGCCTATCCGTTGCGGATTACGGATTTTTCATCTTGATGGCGGTCGTGGTGATGTTAGTGGTGTGGGTCGGGGTGATGTCGTTCGAAGAAGGCATGAAAACCGAAGACTCCAAGCGGAATGGCGAAGCCTGGGTGGCTTGGCTCACCCAGGCCGGCACCAAGCGATTTGAAGCTGGTTACGAGCTAGCCGAATGTGCCGCCGGCTCGCGGCAAGCAGAACCAACAATCTCTCTGGCACCGGCTACTGAAGTACCGGTGGAGGACTCGGTCACTGAGGAAGAGGGTGTGGAAGCCTCTAAGACTGAAGCCCCCAAACCGGCCGCACCCACACCGAATTCTTGGGGAGGTTGCGTAGCGAAACTGATGGAGTTACCCGAATTCAAGAAAATGGTGAATCCTTTTACGGGTGAGGCCCCGCAGCTCGTCGAGAAATGCGACCCGGCCGATCACCTATTGCACGGATCGATCGCGATCGAAAAAAGCGTGGCAACTCCCGTGGGTTCTGCGGTTCCAACGACTGTGTCACCGCTTATCCCGAGTGATGCCATCGATACCAAACTTCAGCTGAAGTTATCTGTGTGCGACAAGGGCGCTTACCCCATTCGCGTTGCTGAATTCGAATTTTGAGGTTTCGCCATGGAAGAACAAAAATACCTTTCCATCCACGAGCTGGATGTCAAAAATATCGTCGGCACACACGATGTCGAAGCGGATATACCGAGTAATTTGCCATTTAGAAAATGGCTGTTCTCTTGGCTATTTGATACGCATATTCCCGGAAACTATCAACTGTGCCTGGACAAATGGATCAGTCTCCTCATTGTTGTCAATTTGTTCGTCCTGTTGTTTGAGCATGTGCCGGCAGTATTCGAACCAAACGAGGCCTGGTTTCATAATTTCGATATTTTCTCGGTTATTGTCTTCACCGTTGAGTACTTACTGCGTCTATATGTTGCCCCTGAAGACCCGGAATTCGCGGCAAAGAAAAATTCGCGTACGGCCTATGTTTTCAGTCCGTTTGCCATCATCGACTTCCTAGCGGTTGGACCGTTTTACCTCCAGTTTTTGGGTATTCCTCTTGACTTGCGGGCTCTACGGTTCCTGCGCTTGCTGCGTATTCTGAAACTGTTTCGCGTCATCATCCCCGCGTACCACGATTTCAAAAAAGCCAACGAAGGCCGGACACTGCGGCAAAGAATTCATGCTCTGGTTTTCCCCGGTCAATTTGGCGGACACCTGCAAGAGCTATTCGATGCCTTCATTGCCTTGTGCGTTCTGTTGTCGGTATTCGCTGTCATCATGGAGTCGGTGCAAAGCGTCAGCTACATCTTAAACATCGAGTTTGTGATACTGGACGCAGTGATGGTGGGTATATTCACCATTGAATATGTGATGCGCTTGTATTCGTGCGTTGAAGAGCCCGGCTTTAAAGGTGCGGTTTCCGGTCGATTCAAGCAAGCTACATCGTCCTCCACCTTCATCGATTTTCTTGCGATCCTTCCATTCTTTTTAGAAGGGTTTTTACATCACGTACTGGATTTGAGATTTTTGCGGGTTTTCCGATTAACCCGACTGCTGAAACTCACACGGGGTAATGATGCAACCAAAACTCTGGTTAAAGTGATTTCCCGGGAATGGCCGATCATCAGCGCGTCGGCCTTTATCATGATTTTGTTGGTGATCATGACTGCATCCCTGGGGTTCTTGTTTGAGCACGAAGCCCAACCCGACAAGTTTGAAAATATCCCACAAACCATTTATTGGGCAGTGATTACCCTCGCGTCCATCGGATATGGCGACCTCTCACCCGTCACCGCGCTGGGGCGCTCTATGACTGTGGTGATGGCGTTTGCGGGCATCGGTATCTTCGCAATCCCCGCAGCTATTTTGGCTTCTGCATTCAGCGACGAGCTAGTGAAAGAACGCGAAGTGCTGAAGGCGGATTTGTACGAAATCATGAAGGACGGAAAAATCAGCCACACTGAACTCGACTTCATCCGCGCCGAAGCCAAGCGCTTGCACCTGAGCGAAGAAGAGGTCAGCGCATTGGTGCGACAAATTCAGCAAGAATTGGAGCGCGAAGCCAGTTTTGCCGACATGCCGATTCACCAGATTGCAGCCAAACCCGATCTGGCGGTGGAACATTACAAGTCCCTGCTCAGCACAATCCGCCAACTTGGGATGTTGATGGAACCCGCCGAATTCGAACGTTTACGCGGTAGTAGCCAACGCTTGACCCCGGAAGAACTGGCGCTTTGGCAACAAATCCGGGGCTAAGCAGCTAATTCCCTAACCCGGCTCAGCTTCGCACCGCAGGGCTTAAGGCCTGTCGTCGAAGCTTCACCGCGCACCTTTCGTTGTCATGAATACGTTGAAAAAAACCGTCATGGAGATCCTTGATGGATCTCCTGCATACAAAAGCAGTCACTACGTCGAACTGCTGATCACGGTCGTGGTCTTAACCAACTGCGCGGCAGTGATTCTGGACTCGGTACCTGAAATCCACGCGCAGTTCCATGCGTTTTTTCACGAGCTGGAATTCTGGAGCGTGATGTTTTTCACGATCGAGTACGTGCTGCGCGTCTGGTCGCTGGGGGCCAAATATGGTGCCGGTGAGGGCGGCTCTTGGAAAGGCCGCCGCCAGTACATGTTCAGCGCTTTTGGTCTGGTTGATTTTTTCGCCACCATGCCGCATTACCTGCACATGTTTTTCCCGACCTTGGACCTGCGTATTTTGCGCGTTCTGCGCTTGTTGCGGATTCTCAAACTGTCCAAATACAACACGGCGCTACAAGACCTTTTCCACGCGGTTCATTCTGAACGCCGCGCCTTTGGTTCTGCGGCCTTTTTGCTGTTGATCGCAACCATTGTGTCGGCGTCGCTCATGCATTTTGCCGAGGGCCACGAGCAGCCTGAATTTTTCGGATCCATTCCCCATTCAATTTATTGGTCTATCGTGACCATCACCTCGGGCTACGGCAACGTAGAACCCGTTACAAAGGCAGGCGAGGTTATCGCCTTGCTGACGGGTTTTCTGGGCGTTTGTATGGCGGCGATCATGACCGGTATCGTGGCGTCTGCGTTTTCCAACCAGTTGTCGCGCAAAAAGGCCGCATACCAAAGCCAACTGCGGCAGGTGCTGGCTGACGGCGTCGTCAGCGACGCAGAACGCGAGTCCCTGCGGGTCCTGCAAATGAAATACCGGCTATCCGATGCCCAGGTGCAAGCCGCCATGGACGACGCCAAAATTGGCATGAGCAAGTAACTAAACATGACAGCCCTTCCACTCACGCCGCTTCAGCGCCTGCAGCGCCGCACCTACGAAATCCTGGACGGCGCAGTTGCCGACAGCAAAAGCCAAGCATGTGAAATTTTCATCGCGGTCTTGGTGGTGGCAAACGTGCTAGCCATTATTTTGGAGTCTGTGCATGAGTTGCACGAGGCCTACGAGCGCTACTTCCACTATTTCGACTTGGTCAGCGTGATGGTGTTCAGCGTAGAGTTTGTGCTGCGGGTGTGGTCTTGCGGCATGAAGCACGATCCCGCGCCCGGTAGCGCATGGCAAGGGCGCAAGGAATATGTCTTCAGTCCCTTTGGTCTTGTGGACTTTTTTAGCACCGTACCGTTTTACCTCCAACTCATACTGCCCGGCGCAGACCTGCGTGTGCTGCGGATGTTCCGCCTGCTGCGGATTTTCAAACTGTCGCGCTACAACAGCGCGATGGACGACATGTTCGAGGCGATCCGCTCAGAAAAAGACTCGTTTTCATCGGCTTTCTTTTTGCTGTTTATCAGCTGCCTGCTTTTCTCCAGCCTGATTTACATCATCGAAGGACCGGACCAACCGGAGGTGTTTCCGTCCATCCCGGCGGCCATGCACTGGTTTATCTTGACCATTATTTCGGGCTGGGGAAATGTCGATCCGGTGTCATTGGTTGGCGTAGTTTTAGTGGTTGTCACCCAAATTCTGGCAATTGCCCTGGCAGCTATCTTGACTGGTGTCGTGGCAACGGCGTACACCGCGCAAGTGCAACGGCGTGAGGCCTTGTATGAGATGGAGGTGCGCGAGGTCCTCGCCGACGGCGTCGTCACGGAAGAAGAGCAGCTCAAACTCAAATCACTCCAACTGCGCTACGGCATCACCGACGAACAAGTCGAATCGATTGCAGCGCAAGTCCAGGCCGAAAAAAAGGCAGCCTGAGCTGCCCTTTTTTCGGTGCTGCGCTCTGGGGCGCATCGCACCCGCTTTATTGTTTTAAGCGTGCCATCAGGCTGTTGAATTCGTGCTCGCCCAGCGCGCGCATGTGAGCCGCTTGGTCTGCTGTAACCAGCTTCAACTCCAGCATCGTGTTCACCAGATGGTCGCGCGATGCCACCGGCGCCGCATGGTGGCTGGCGTCATCCTGGGTTTCGCCGAATAGGGCGACCATCAAAGTTTTACCAACAATATTCATCAGCAAACCAAACAGAACCAATCCGCAGAACATGGTCCCGCCCGCGATCACCCGGCCCCAAAAGGTCACCGGATACATATCGCCGTAACCCGTGGTTGTCAGCGTTACCACCGACCACCACATCGCCGCAGGAATCGAGGTAAAGAATCGCTTGTCTTCGCCGATGGTATTTCCGCTAATCGGATCCACCGGCAAAAACTTGGCCGCTTCGGGCGGAGCGTCTGCTGGCAGCGGTTCCACTTTGAGCTTTTCATCCAGCGCGGCCTGGCCTTCTGCAACATGCTCGGGGGAATACAAAACGCCTTCGGTGTAATACATCAGCGAACTGGAAATCATGACCACCGAAAACAAGGCAATGAAGTAAATACGGAGGTTGGTGGCTATGGAGTTGCGTTTGGCAACATCACCCAATGCCAAACTTTGTGCCGCCATCTTGACCATTTTGAGCACCCGTAGCACCCGCACCACCCGCACTACGCGCAAAGCTTTTCCACCCTTCAAGGCGGACAGGTTCAGCAACATCAAATAGCTCGGCAGGATGGATATCAAATCCACCAGGCCCCAGAAACTGAAGATGTACTTGATCCGGCTTTCAGCAAAGTACACATTGGCCACATAGTCCACCGTAAAAAACGCCACGGCGGCGAGCTCGACGATATGGAAAATATGTGCGTATTCCGTCGCCCACGGCTCAACGGTTTCAAGGGCCAAAGAAAGGCAGGACACAAAAATCCAGAAATTCACCGCCTGGACCCAGCGATGGAACGCCTTGGAGTGGGGCACAGTGAACATGGCACGCATCACGCCCGGGGCCTGCCCGTGCGCATGATGAGACGAATGACCATGGGATGAGGGGTTCATGCGAGTCCTTTCTAAAAATAATGTTCAAGATTCACGCCGTCCCCACTTGTGCGAGACGGCTGATCCTGTTCCAACGATTGGCGAAAATGATATGCGATTCGCAATAAGGTCACCGCACGTGCCGGCCCCGAGTCTCGCAGAGGTGGGAGTTACTTGGACTGGCTTAACGCATTCGTGACCAGCCGAGATGTGATGTCCACGATCTGGATCATGCGGTCATAAGGCATGCGGGTCGGGCCGATCACGCCCAGGGTTCCGACCACCCGGCCATCGACTTCATAGGGCGCGCTGACCACGGATAACTCTTCAAAGGGAACCGTCTGGCTCTCCCCGCCAATGAAAATACGCACACCCTCAGCCTTGCCGGCTGTATCGAGCAGCCGCATGATTTGAGCCTTTTGCTCAAACAGATCAAACGCGCGACGAAGTTGGCCCATGTTGCTGGAGAAATCAGCCACCGACAGCAAATTGCGCTCGCCGGCGATGACGATTTCATCTTGTGACTCCGCGATAGCCTCCGAACTGGCGTGTACGGCTGCCTGCATGAGCGCAGCGATCTCGGTTCGCAAGGTTTCGACCTCGTGCTTGAGCATCTCGCGCACCTGGTCCATGTCCATGCCCATGTAATGGCTGTTCAAAAAGTTGGCCGCTTCCGCCAACTGGGCCTGGGTATGGTCCACGCTGGTGAACAGCACCCGGTTTTGCACATCGCCCTCGGGGGTCACAATGATGACCAACACCCGCTTCTCGGATAAGCGCAAAAACTCGATGTGCCGGAACACCGAACTGCGCCGCGGTGTCATCACCACGCCGACAAACTGCGACAGATTCGACAACAGATTGGCGGCGTTGGAAAGCACTTTTTGCGGCTGGTCGGGCGCCAGCGTTTGCTGACCGAAGCGCTGCGGCTGCACCGTCAGCATGGTGTCCACAAACAGCCGATAGCCCCGCGCCGTGGGGATGCGTCCGGCCGAGGTGTGGGGGCTGACGATCAGGCCCAGCTCCTCCAGATCGGCCATCACGTTGCGGATGGTGGCGGGCGACAACTCCAGGCCTGTCGACTTCGACAGGGTTCGACTGCCCACCGGTTGTCCGTCAGCGATGTAGCGCTCGACGAGCGCTTTGAGCAGCATCTTGGAGCGGTCATCAAGCATGAAATCATTTTAGTGATGTAATTTCAGCATGTCCCCGCATCCAAACCCTCCGTTCCGGCGCGCCGCACTGGTTGGCAAGTTCCCGAATACGGGCTTGGCCGCCCAACGCGAGTCCCGCGCGTTGCTGGCCGACGTGGCCGGATTTTTGGGGGATTGCGGCTGCGAAGTTTTTCTGGAGGAATCCACGGCGCACAACCTCGACCACCCGGACTACCCGGCGCTGAGCGTGGACGCGCTGGGCGCGGCCTGCGATGTCTGCGTGGTGCTCGGTGGCGACGGAACCATGTTGGGCATGGGGCGGCGCATGGCCGAATTCGGCGTACCGCTGATTGGCATCAACCAGGGCCGCCTGGGCTTTATCACCGATATCGCGTTGGACCACTTCAAAACCACCCTGGCGCCCATGTTGGCCGGCGACTACGTCGAAGAACAGCGCAGCCTGATCCAGGCCCGCGTTATGCGCGAGAAAGTCTGCGTGTTCTCCGCTCTGGCGATGAACGACGTGGTGGTGAACCGGGGCGCGACCTCCGGCATGGTCGAACTGCGCATCGAGGTCAACGGCCATTTTGTTGCGAAGCAGCGTGCCGACGGACTGATCATCGCCACGCCCACCGGTTCCACCGCCTATGCCTTGTCGGCGGGCGGCCCCATGATCCACCCGGCAACCCGCGCCTGGGTGCTGGTGCCGATTGCGCCGCACACCCTGTCCAACCGGCCCTTGGTACTGGATGACAGCGCCGAGATCGTGATCGAACTGGTGGCCGGGCGCGACGCCAGCGCCAACTTTGATATGCAATCGCTGGCCGCTCTGCTGCACGGCGACCGCATTGAGGTGAGCCGCTCGCGCTACGCGGTGCGCTTTTTGCACCCGCGCGGCTGGACCTTTTTTGATACCTTGCGCAACAAACTGCACTGGAACGAAGGGGTGGTCTAACCATGGCTTTGCGACGCATGGTGCTGCGCGACTTCGTCATCGTGACCGAACTCGAGTTGGAATTGCATGCCGGCTACACCGCACTCACCGGCGAGACCGGCGCGGGCAAGTCCATCCTGATTGACGCTTTGCAACTGGTCACCGGCGCGCGCGCCGATGCCGGCCTAATCCGCGAGGGGGCACAGCGCACCGAAGTCAGCGCCGAGTTTGAGAACACGGAAGCCGTCGATGCGCTCCTTGCCGAGCAGGGATTTGCCGCAGATGACAGCCTGTTGCTGCGGCGCAGCGTGGATGTGGCTGGCAAAAGCCGGGCCTGGGTCAACGGCAGCCCTGCCACGGCGCAGCAGTTGCGCGCGGTGGGCGAGTTGCTCCTGGACATCCACGGCCAGCACGCTTGGCAAAGCCTGACCCGCGCTGCGGCCGTGCGTGCGCTGCTGGACGCTTACGCGCAAGTCTCGACTACCGCCTTGGCGCGCCACTGGCACACCTGGCAAGCGGCTCGCAACGCGCACGCCGACGCACTGGCTGCGCAAAGCAACTTGCAAGACCAGCGCGACAAACTACTGTGGCAAATCAGCGAAGTCGACAAACTGCAGCCCCAGGCCGACGAGTGGAACAGCCTGAACACCGAACACGGCCGCCTGTCCAACGGCCAGACGCTTTTGGACGCGGCCCAAAGCGCGCTCGATGCGCTGGATGGTGACGATGGCGGCGCGCTTGCCCGGCTCCATACCGCATGCGCGGCCGTGGAGTCGCAGCAAAGCATCGAATCGCGCTTCGGCGAGCCGGCGCAGATGCTCAACGCGGCCCTGGCGCAAACTGAAGAAACCGTGCGCACCCTGCGCGCCTATTTGCGCCATGTGGATCTGGACCCCGCGCGGCTGCAGGAGCTGGACACCCGCATGGCCTTGTGGGTCTCGCTGGCGCGCCGCTACAAACAAACACCGGCGCAACTCTTCGCCACCTGGCAGCAATGGAAGCAGCAACTCGCGCAACTCGAAGCCGCCAGCGATCTGGATGCCTTGCAAACCGCTGTTGACGCGGCGGGCGCGACCTATGAGACCGAAGCCCGCAAGGTATCCAAGGCCCGCGCCAAAGCCGCGCCGCTGCTGGCACAGGCCATCACCAGCGCCATGCAAGACCTGGGCATGGGCGGCGGCCAGTTTGTGGTCGCGCTGGAGCGTGCCGCCCAGGCCATGGAAAGCGGTTGGGAAGAGGTGCAGTTTCTGGTGGCCGGTCACGCGGGCAGCACGCCGCGCCCGGTGGGCAAAGTGGCCTCAGGCGGCGAACTCTCACGCATCGCATTGGCCATCGCCGTCACCACCAGCCAACTCGGCAGCGCGCCCACCCTGGTGTTTGACGAGGTCGACTCCGGCATCGGCGGCGCGGTGGCGCATACGGTGGGACGGCTGATGCAAAAACTCGGCGCAGACCGCCAGGTGCTGGCGGTAACCCATCTGCCCCAGGTCGCCGCCTGCGCCAACCAGCATCTGGTGGTCGCCAAGAACACCGACGGGCTGCATGCGCACAGCAGTGTCACGCCGGTCGTGGATGATGCGCGGGTCCAGGAAATCGCCCGCATGCTGGGCGGCGAAAAACAAACCCCCACCACGCTGGCGCATGCCCGTGAAATGTTGCGCGCAACGAGCTAAGAATCGCTATGAACATTGTGATCATCACCGGCATGTCGGGCTCGGGAAAATCGGTAGCCCTGCACGCGCTGGAAGACATCGGTTACTACTGCGTGGACAACCTGCCGCCGGAGTTGCTGCAAGACTTCGTCGCGCTGGAACACAAGCAACAGGCCTCCCATGTGGCCATTGCCACCGATGCGCGCAGCGGGGCTTCGCTGCAGCTGGTGACCGAACAATTGCAAGCCCTGCGCGCCCAAGGCCATAGCGTGCGGGCGATATTTTTGGACGCATCGACCACCACGCTGGTGCGCCGCTATTCCGAGACCCGGCGCAAACACCCGCTGGCGCAAACCCGCTCGAGCGAGACCAGCTTAGACGGCGAAGAGCTGCGCCGTGATCTGGTGCAGTCCATTGAACTCGAACGCGAACTGCTGCACAACATCCGCGCCGAATCTCACATCGTGGATACCAGCGCGATCCGCTCGGTCCGGCTGCAGGCCTACATCAAAGAACTCACCCGCACATCCAATACGCAAATGACGCTGGTGTTCGAATCCTTCGCCTTTAAGCGCGGCGTCCCGGTAGACGCCGACTATGTGTTCGATGTGCGCATGCTGCCCAACCCGCATTACGAGCCCGCTCTGCGGGAGCTGACCGGGCGCGACGCGCCGGTGGCCGAGTTCTTGACCGCGCAAGCCGAGGTGCAGGCCATGCAACAGGGCATTACGCAGTTTCTCGAGCACTGGCTGGAGCCCATGGCGCGGGACCAGCGCAGCTACGTGACCGTGGCCATCGGCTGCACCGGCGGGCAACACCGTTCTGTTTTTCTGGTGGAACAACTCACACGCGTGTTCAGTGCACGCAAAGACGCGCCCTGGGTCACGCTCAAACGCCACCGCGAACTCGACGTCTGAACGGCTGCGCACCGCGCCGACGGACCTAAGCAGCCTGCAACAAACGGCGCACGGGCGCCGGCAAGCCCAGCGCCGGCCACGCGGCAGCTGAAAACCACTGCCCCTGCTGTGGGGCATCTCCATCGTCAGGCGGCGGCGCGTCATAAAGCTTGAGGACCCAAGGATGCAAATGCAGGTCCTTGTGGGTCAGCACATGCACAAAAGCGGGTAGTGCTTGGGGTCTTGCGCCTTGGCTCCACCGCGCCGCCGCAGCCAGCAGCGCAGCCTCGCTGTCAAACAAAGGCAGGCAATACAAACCCGCCCACACGCCGGGCGTGGGCCGCTTGTCCAGCCAGACCGCGCCATGGGCGTCTTGCAGCCACAGAAGCCAGAGCTGCTGCGCGCTGCGTTGGAGCTTGCGGGTGCGCAGCGGGTAGTCCTGCACGCGGTCCTGGGCGCGCGCCACGCAGATGTCAGCCAACGGGCAACTGCCGCAGCGGGGCTGGCGCGGCAGACACAGCGTGGCACCCAGATCCATCACGCCCTGGGTATAGCGTTGCATGGAAAAAGCTGCGGGTGCATCGCTGTCTTCTTGGGGCAACAACGCTTGGGCGGCGTCCCACAGCGCGCGGGCTTGCGCGGCCTGGGCGAGATCGCCGCCAAAGCCCAATGCGCGGCTGAGCACGCGGCGCACATTGGCGTCCAGAATCGCCACCCGCTCACCAAAACACAAAGACGCAATCGCCGCTGCGGTGGAGCGCCCAATACCCTGCAATTCAGCCAGCTGCGCGGCGCTGCGCGGAAACGTACCGCCATGAACCTGCACCACCACTTGCGCGCACGCGTGCAAATTGCGGGCGCGGCTGTAATACCCCAAGCCGCTCCACAAACCCAAAACCTCGTCCTGCGTCGCAGCAGCCAGTGCGCTCACCGTAGGAAACCGCGCCATGAAGCGGTCAAAGTATCCAATCACGGTGGACACCTGGGTTTGCTGCAACATGATCTCAGAGACCCAGACGCGGTAAGGGTCCGTGGTGTTTTGCCAAGGGAGATCGTGGCGACCATGCAGCGCTTGCCAGTCGGATACGCGCTGTGCAATCGTAAAGCGTTGCGAGTTCACGCCTTTTGGCACCGGGGACAGAAAAACGTGGCGCGCTGGCCTTGGCGGATGCTGCGGATCGGCGTGGCGCACACCTTGCACGGCTGTGCGGCGCGGCCGTAGACCATGGCCTCTAACTGGAAATAGCCGGATTCGCCCTGCGTATTGGAGAAATCGCGCAAGGTACTTCCACCCTTGGCTACGGCGCGGGTCAGCACATCGCGTACCGCGTGGTGCAGCCGCGCCAGCCGGGGCCGGCTCAGGCGCGCGGCGCGGGTCGTGGGGCGGATGCCGGCCTGGAACAGCGCCTCGGATGCATAAATATTGCCCACACCCACCACCACCTCACCCGCCAGCAAGACCTGTTTCACCGGCGCGGTTCTGGCGCGCATCGCAGCCGAAAAAGCGGCGAGATCAAAGCCCTCGCCCAAGGGCTCGACGCCCAGCTTGCCCAACAACTTGCGGGCTACGGAGCTGTCTTCGGAAGGGGCAAAAACAACCGCACCAAACCGGCGCGGGTCATTCAAACGCAAAACACCCGCGCTGGTGTATAAATCGAAGTGGTCATGTTTGCCCGGTTCGCCCGCAGCGGGGGCAAAGGTCAAACTACCCGACATGCCCAAATGCAGCAGTAACAGACCTTTATCGAGATCCAGCAACAGGTATTTGCCCCGGCGGCGTACTTCGTGCACCCGCTGTCCTACCAAGTTGGCAGCTTCACAGCCCAAAGGCCAGCGCAAGGGCTTGCCCAAGCGCACCGCCACAATCCGCGCGCCGGCAATCGCGGCCGCAAAGCCCAGGCGGGTCACTTCAACTTCGGGTAATTCGGGCATAGAGGGCGGTCGCAAAGGGTGCCGCAGATTATGATGGGGCGATGCGTTCCAAGCCTTCCTTCATCCCTCCTGTGCGCCTTGCATTGAAAACCGCGGCCTCGGCATCCATGGCGGCGCTGATCATGGCAAGCGCCGGCTGCGCGGCCACGCCGGAAGCCACTTACCAAGCCAAACCCGGAGAAACAGCACAGGCCTTCTACCAGGGCTTGCTGGCCGAAATGAGCAGTTTGGCCGAAGACTTTGTACAAGCCCATGCGCTGATGCTCAACCTGGCGCGCATGAGTAACGACCCGCAGGCCTACGAACGCGCCACCGATTTCGCCTTGCGTTCGCGCGATGGCGACACGGCGCTGTTGACCGCCCGTAGCTGGCTCAAGGCGTTTCCAGGCTCGCACGACGCGGCCCGCTATGTGATCCAAATTCTGGTGGGCTTGAATAAGCTTGAAGAAGCCATAGAACCCCTGCGCGCCGATCTGGCGGCTTACCCTTTATCCGAACGCGGCGCGGCGATCGGCGAAGTGCCGCGCTACTTCGCACGGGTTGCCGATAAAAAGCGCGCAGCGGCGGTGGTGCAGTCGGCACTGGCGCCCGAGTTAATGCGCGGCAAGCTCGCCGCCCACGTCTGGGCGGCCGTTGGAACCACGCAGCTGATGGCCTCAGACCCAGCTGCGGCACTCAAGTCCGCCCTCAATGGTGCGCGTGTCGAGCCCAGTAACCGCCAGATCGCGACCCTGGCCCTTTATCTGGTACAGGCCGAAAAGTCGCAAGCTGATGACATACTGGACGGCTTCATCCGGGCCTCTGGCGCGGTGGATGGCGGCCTGGCTTACGTGCGCCGCCTGGTTGAGCTGGCGCGTGTCGAAGAGGCTTACGCCACATCACAAACCCTGGCAACGCTGTGGCCTGGCTCTGCCGAAGCCTGGCTGGTGCGCGGCTCGATCGCATTTCAGAAAAAGGACCTCGAAGCCACTCGTATTGCGCTGGCGCGATGCGCTGAGCTTTTGGAGAAAGATGATGCCGCAGCCCAAGACGCTATGGCCGGCGGCCGGGTCGCCGCACAAGCTTATTTCCTGTTGGCGGTTCTGGCGGAAAACGACAAAGACTACGCGCTGGCTAATGCCTATCTGGACCGCTTGACCAGCCCAGAGGACCAACGCCGCGTCGGCCAGCGCCGGGTGCAAATGTTGCTGGCCCAAGGTGATTTGGATACGGCGCAAGCGCTGGTGGAAGCGATGCCCGCAGAGGGTGAGGATGAAGCGCGCGCCAAGATCAGCGCTGAAGTCGAATTGCTGCGTGCACGCAAAGACGAAGCCAGCGCCTACCGCCTGCTTACCGAGGCCATGGCGCGTTTCCCGAAGGATCCTGAGCTGGCCTACGAAGCAGCGATGTCCGCCGACAAGCTCAAAGACTTCGTGGTGATGGAACAGATTTTGCGCAAGCTGATTGCCAGCCACCCGGATCACTACCAATCGATGAACGCGCTGGGCTATTCACTGGCCGATCGCAACGTCCAACTGCAGGAAGCCAGAGCCCTGATTCAAAAGGCGCTCAGCTTTGCGCCACAAGACCCTTACATCATGGACAGCCTGGGCTGGGTGGAGTTTCGCAGCGGCAATCTAAGCGCTGCTGACAATTTGTTGCGCAGCGCTTTCGAGTCGAAGCCGGATGCGGAAATTGCCGCCCACTGGGGCGAAGTTTTGTGGGCCATGGGCCAACGTGATGCAGCACAAAGGACCTGGGAACGCGGGCTACAACTCAACCCGGATAACGAGACCCTGCGCGATACAGTGCGGCGATTGACCCATACGCCATGAAGCGCCGGGCCTGCGCCGCAGCAATCGCCGCGGCTGGGCTGATGGCGGGCTGCGCATGGCTTCGTCCCCCAAGCAAGACCGCGTTCTGGCAGGGCCGCATCGCCATCAAAGACCCACGTGATCCGCAAAACAATATGAGCGCCAGCTTTGAGTTGCAGGGCAACGCCAGCTCGGGTAGCTTGGGCCTTTTCAATATGCTCGGGCTGACGCTAGCCAGCATGCGTTGGAGCGAGGGCTTTGCGGAGCTGCAAAGCAACGGCGAAACCCACTCCTACAAGTCCACTGACGCTATGCTGTCCGCAAGCCTGGGCCACAGCATCCCACTGGCCGCCGTGTTCGACTGGCTCAACGGCGAAAACGTCAGCGTACCCGGCTGGGACGTGGATCGGTCGCGCTATGCAGAACGCCGCCTGCGGGCGCTAAAAACCACAAATGCATCGTCCGAATCCGGCATAGGCCAGGGCGGGCTGGAGGTGGTGTTGGTATGGGACGCACCATGAAAGCCTTGTACGACGTCCCGGCCCCGGCGAAGATCAACACCTTTTTGCACATCGTCGGACGCCGACCCGATGGCTACCACCTGTTGCAGTCGGTGTTTGCGCTGCTGGACTGGTGCGACACCCTGCACTTTGAGCTACGCAGCGGCCCGCAAGTCAGCCGTGAAGACTTGCTCGCACCCCTGCCTGCAGACGATTTATGCCTGCGCGCAGCCCGCGCGCTGCAAGAAGCGTCCGGCTGCACCCAGGGCGCGCACATATCCGTGGCCAAAGTTCTGCCCGCTGAGGCCGGCCTGGGCGGCGGCTCGTCCGATTGCGCCAGCACCTTGCTGGCCCTGAACCGCTTGTGGAAGCTGGGTTTGACGCGGACGCAGCTGTCTGCCATCGGGCTTCGGCTGGGCGCGGACGTGCCGTTTTTCTTGTTCGGGCGCAACGCCTGGGTGGAGGGCGTAGGCGAGCAGCTCACCGCCATTGACCTGCCCCCGACCCCGCTGGTAGTGGCCAAACCGGCGGCGGGCGTGTCGACGGCGGCCTTGTTTACGGACCCGCGCCTATGCCGCAATACCGGCCTTGCTATACTCGCGGGCTTTCTGGAAGCCGGGTTGGGTTTCGGGCACAACGACTTGCAGCCGGTGGCGCAAATACTCTGTCCGCCCATAGAAGATGCTGTCCGGTGGCTGGCATCGCAGGGTCTGGAGGCCCGAATGACCGGCTCCGGTAGCGCGGTATTCGCGCCACTGACAAAGGCCCTGGATTTGGGCGCGGCGCCTGAAGGTCTTTTGCTGCATACCTGCAGCACGCTGGCTGAGCATCCGTTGCGGAGCTGGGCAGAAGGGTGAAATGTTTTTCGGCTGGTTCCGGTTTTCCGGTGCCAGCCCGTGTAGGGGAATCGCCAAGTTGGTTAAGGCACTGGATTTTGATTCCAGCATGCGAAGGTTCGAATCCTTCTTCCCCTGCCAAAGTGTGTTTCGGTCCGTTCATTCAAACAGCTCTCAGGAGCGACTATGCAGGCACCTAGTCTTCAATCCGATTTCATGATCTTCACCGGAAATGCCAATCCGGACATGGCTGCGGACATTGCGAAGAACCTGGGCATCAGCCTGGGTTCGGCCACGGTGGGACGCTTCTCGGACGGCGAAGTCACCGTAGAGATCAACCAGAACGTACGCGCCCGCGACGTCTTTGTGGTCCAAAGCACCTGCGCCCCCACCAACGAAAACCTGATGGAGCTGCTCATCATGGTGGACGCGCTCAAACGCGCCTCTGCTGAGCGGATCACCGCCGTCATCCCCTACTTCGGCTACGCGCGTCAAGATCGCCGCCCGCGCTCCACCCGCGTTCCCATCACGGCCAAGGTGGTGGCCAACATGCTGCAAACCGCCGGCGTGTCGCGGCTGCTGACCATGGACTTGCATGCCGACCAGATCCAAGGTTTTTTTGACATCCCCGTCGACAACATTTACGCATCACCCGTTTTGCTGGGTGATTTGCAGCTGAAAAACTACGACGACCTGATCGTGGTGTCGCCAGACGTCGGTGGCGTGGTCCGGGCCCGCGCGATCGCCAAGCAACTCGATTGCGACCTGGCCATCATCGACAAGCGCCGCCCGCGCGCCAATGTCAGCGAAGTGATGCACGTCATCGGCGAAATTGAAGGCCGCAACTGCGTGATCATGGACGACATGATTGACACAGCGGGAACGCTGTTGAAGGCCGCCGAAGTGCTCAAACAGCGCGGCGCAAAAAAAGTCTATGCCTATTGCACCCACCCGATTTTTTCGGGTCCCGCCATCGAACGCATCGAGCGCGGCGACGCCCTCGACGAAGTCGTGGTGACCGACACGATTCCGCTGAGCCGCGAAGCGTCGGTGTGCCCCAAAATCCGCCAACTCTCCGTGGCCCCGCTGATCGCTGAGACGATTTTGCGGATTTCCAAGGGTGAGTCGGTGATGAGTTTGTTCTCGGACCAAGACAATTTGTTTTGACGAGACAAAAGCCGGCCCGGCGCATTCGCACCGGGTCTTTTTCAACCGGAGCCGCACTGGTCGCGGTGGGCTCTTACAGGAGTAGTTATGAAATTTGTCGCTTTTGAGCGCAGCAAGCAGGGTACGGGTGCGAGCCGCCGTCTCCGCATCACGGGGCGCACGCCCGGCATCGTCTACGGCGGAACCGGCGAACCCATGCCGATCGAGCTGGACCACAACGCCTTGTGGCACGCCATCAAGAAAGAGGCTTTCCACGCCTCGATTCTGGATATGGAGCTGAACGGCAACACCAGCAAAGTGCTGCTGCGGGATCTGCAAATGCACCCCTTCAAGCAACTGATCCTGCACGCTGACTTCCAGCGTGTAGAAGCCAACACCATGCTGCACATGAAGGTGCCACTGCACTTCAGCGGCGAAGATGTGTCGCCCGCCGTCAAGCTGGACTCCTGCCTGATCAACCACGTTGCCAACGAGCTGGAAATCGCCTGCCTTCCCGCCAACCTGCCCGAGTTCATCGCGGTGGACCTGAGCGGACTGAAGAAAGGTACTTCGCTGCACGTCAATGACATCCCTCTGCCCGCAGGCGTCAAAGCCGTCACCCGTGGCAGGGAGAACCCCGTCATCGTCTCGGTGACAGCGCCGGTGGAAGAGGTTGTCGAAGCTGCCGCTGCAGCCCCGGCCAAAGACGCCAAAGGCAAGGCTGCCAAGGCCAAGAAGTAAGCTGCTTCGGCTTGCATCAAAAAAGCCCGCTCGCGCGGGCTTTTTTGTGCCCGCAGCGCTGGACACCCGCATACAAGGCGGCTCCTAGAATCCCCGCATGATCAAACTGTTCGTCGGCCTGGGCAACCCGGGGCCGCAATACCGCGACACCCGCCACAACGCCGGGTTTTGGTTCATTGACGCGCTGGCCGCTTCGCTCAAACTCACGCTGGCGATGGACCGCAACTTCCATGGCTACGCGGGCCGTTGCTCGGTAGATGGTCACACCGTTTGGCTGTTGCAACCGCAAACCTTCATGAACCTTTCGGGCAAGTCGGTGGCCGCACTTGCGCGCTTTTACAAAATCGCCCCCGAAGAAATTTTGGTCGCGCACGACGAACTGGACATCGCCCCTGGCGAAGCCAAGCTCAAGTTCGACGGCAGCCATGCCGGGCACAACGGGCTGCGCGACATCCACGCCCAACTCGGCAGCGCCGCCTACTGGCGCTTGCGCCTGGGCATTGGCCACCCCGGATCCAAAGAGGAAGTCGTGCATTGGGTCTTGCAAATCCCGTCGCTGGACCACAAAATCGGCATCGAGCAAGCCATAGACCGCAGCCTGCGCGCCGTGCCCGATTTTCTGAGCGGCGACATGCCACGGGCCATGCTGACCGTTCATACAAGCAAAGCACCGCGTCCCAAACCGGAAAGGCAGGTGCAGATAAGGGAGTGAAATTCGATGGGCTACAGAACCCACGCAGCACAGCTGCTTTTTGTATTTGTTGCGTCCACCTTCACGCTCACCGCGCACGCTGCCGTCTACCGCTGCGGTTCAAGCTACCAAGACACGCCCTGCGCGGGCGGCAGCACCATCCAGGCTGACGACCCCCGCTCACCGCAGCAAAAAGCAGAAGCAGCACGCGCCGTGCAAAAAGATGCCGACTTGGCCGACGCGCTACGAAAGCAACGCGTGCAGCAGGAAGCCCAATGGGCCAAGCAACAACAGGCTGCGCACAAAGCTCAGCTTGCGCAAAACGCGGACCTGGCCAAAGAAGCAAAAGCCCAAGCGGAGCTGGCCGCCAAAGCCGAGGCTGAGCGGCAGAAGGCACTGCTGCCACACAAGATCACCACCCGCAAAACTGCGTTACCGAAGGCCAGCGCTGCGCAGGCGCGTTAGCACCAACAGCGCTACCACCCCCCGCTACCAGCTTCCCCCTTAAACGGCCCCGCCAGATCGGGCGTGACCCACCCGCCATAAAACCCGCCGGGTTGCGCCGTGACCTGCGCGCCGCCCACGGTGCAATCAAGGTCGTGGGCGTAAAAAGCAATGCAGTCCGCCAGCGGCTCTGCGCCTGCCAAAGGCTGCGGATAACTCCACGCGACTTGCGCTAAGCAACGCGCGCCATCGACCACATCCCAATACCTAGCAGGGCCCTTCCACTCGCAGAACGAGCCACCGCCTGCCGGGCGCAACAGCGAATGGTCCACATCGGCCAGCGGCAGGTAGAACGTGGGCGGGTGCGCGGTCTCGCGTACCGCCCAAGCCGCACGCGTTCGCGCCACTTCCAGCGCGCCCCAACGCACGACGATCTCGCGCGCCTCGCGCACCAATTCCGGCGGGCGCGGGAAATCCCACACAGAGATTTGTCCTGGCGCGGGCGTCTGGGCAAACGATGGGCGGTCTGCGCCGCGCCAGCGCCATTGGGCGCGGGCTTGGGCTAGTTGGTCGGGGGAGGGAGTTGTCATTGGTACATCGTCAGGGACGAAGCCTCACAGTATTTGCGTATAAAAATGGTCGGGGTCACTCTGCGCCCGAAACCATCTTAGGCCGCTTGGCGAATGCGCATGTCAACGTGAAGCCCAGCAGCACTAGCCATGTTCACCGAAGCGTCTAGGCCGAACAGATTGATCTTGCCGCGCATCAAAATCTGAAATGCGTGGCAGTATGACCCCGAGAAGCTGCGCGGCTTGTGCCTGGCTCATTTTGGTTTGGGCAAGGTGACTCTTCAGCGCAGTCATTAAGGCGGAGCGCAGTTTCATATTTTCTGCCTCCTGCGGCGTGTCTTCGATGGCGTCCCAGCCACTAGCAAATCGTTGATTGCTCATCAGCCCAACCCTTTAACGAATCACGGTATCGCGTCGCTGCCAAGTCCATATCTGCCTTGCTGGTCTTCTCCGTCATTTTCTGAAAACAGTGCAGCACATAAAGCGCGTCGGCAAACTTAGCGATGTGAATGATTCTGAATGCGCCTGAGGCATCTCGAATCCGAACTTCTCTCACCCCTTGGCCCACGGTGTTCATGGGCAAGCTGGCAGCGATTTGTCGGGCTATTCGGGATCGGTTTCAAGTCAATTTTGAGGTGCGTGAGGTTGCGAAATGAGTGGTGCTAGCTTGGCCAGTTGCGGTCATTAGGGTGGGACGGGTCTGGGGAATCGAAATTTCGCTCCAATGCAACACCAGACCAAAGCAGGATGAACTTTCTGCTTTTATGGCAGATGGATATTGGGGGGGTTACCGGAATTTGGCAAGTAAACCTGCATCCACTGCATGTCCTGCACTGCACACCAAGATCATAAAGTCGATCGCCGGTAACGACACTGGCAGATTGGATTGCAAGCCGCTGTTTCCATTTGGATTGAAGGCGAGTTCATGATGCGATACTCAATCACAATACTATTTGCATAAATTATTGCGATTTACTCGCTCTGTCGTTCGGCTCGGTTGACCGCCACCGGTCCTTCGCTTTCAAGTTTCAGTCCAGGCCCACAAAAACCTCCATTCCGCCCGAGCAATGAGGCAAGCGGCCCTTTCAAAATTGGTCCAAAAATGAAAAAGTTAAGTTCCAAGCAAAAATGGTTTTCCGTTCGGCGAGGAAAAAAAACCATGCGTTTACGTGCAAGGGCGACAGCTGCCCGACGAAAGGGTCGGAAAAGAATTGCCCGGCCTGTCAGCTTGAAACTTCCATTGGAAATCATTGATGCGCCGGTACATCTACGTTACTACGCGGACAAGGAACAACGAGAAGATTTCGGGCAATTCTTGGAGCGCGTTGAGCATTACCTTCTTTTAGGCAGGAAGGTTGTTTTGGACTTCGGTAAAACGAAGCGATTGTTTCCATGCGGCGTTCTAATCGTCATGGGTGTGGTCGACGACTGGGTTGAAAGGTTTCCCAACCAGCTATCCGCCAACTATCCGACAGATGACTTAGTGGAGCAAATGCTGCAACACGTTGACGTTTTACAGAAACTTGGGCTTTCACCTCGGAAAGAAGTCTCACACGATGACGTGACTAGATGGCACTACTTCACTGGCATGAATGTGGACGTGACGCCGGTTGAACCGTTCATGCAGCGAGTACGCGCTGTTGTTGGCGAAGAAGCACAAATGGGGCTTGCGGATTGCGTCAACGAAGCGATGACAAACGTCCGTCAGCATGCGTACACAAACACCGGCGGAGGGAGTTGGTGGATTTTTGCGACGATTTCTGAGAGACGCATTTATGTAGCAATGCATGATCGGGGCAAATCTATTCCAGCGACCCTTCTCGAAAAAC
>CAIOUR010000032.1 GCA_903861575.1 uncultured beta proteobacterium
CACACAATCTGGTCCGGGTGCAGTCGAGGGTTGAGCGTATGCAAAACCCGCCCCGAACCGCTGACACCAAAGTAAGCCTCTAGATGCCGGTAACCGTTCCAGGCCAGCGTTGCCACGCGGTCGCCGAACTGCAGGCCCAGTGCGTCCAGCGCGTTGGCGACCTGGCGCGCGCGCTGCGCGACCTGCGCGTAATTCGTGCGGTGTATGTCACCCTCCACCCGGCGCGAAACAATCTCGGCGTCGCCGTGATGGCGCTGCGCAAAATCAATCAGCGTTGAAATCAACAAAGGCTGGTCTTGCATGAGTCCGAGCATCACAACAACTCCAAAGAAGGCCCAGGGCCATTGCAGAAAAATGCGCTCGCATGGTAATTCAGAACCCCTCCATGCCCGCTTTGGCGGATTCGCCGACAATCATCGCCATGCTTGTTGCCGAAAACTACGCGCCCGCTCTTGCCACAGCCGATGCTGCGCAGGCCGCAGCCGCGTCACCGTTTGCAGCACCCCGCATCCGCCAACTGGGTGAGGCATTTTTTGCCGACCTGAATCCCACGCCCCTGGCCGAACCCCACTGGATCGCCCACGACCACCGCACCGCGCAAGCACTGCAACTGCCTGCTGGCTGGCATCAGGGCGATATCTGGCTGCATACGCTTTCCGGTAACCCTGGCCTGCCGATACAGCCTTTGGCCACCGTCTACAGCGGTCACCAGTTCGGCGTCTGGGCCGGGCAGCTCGGCGACGGGCGCGCCATCATCGTGGGCGAACGCGGCGGCCTGGAAGTGCAACTCAAAGGTGCGGGCCCCACGCCGTTTTCACGCCGGGCCGATGGCCGCGCGGTCTTGCGCAGCTCAGTGCGCGAATTTCTGGCTAGCCAGGCCATGCGCGGCCTCGGCATCCCCACCACCAGCGCGCTGTGTCTGACCGGCTCGCCATCCACCGTCTGGCGCGAGCAGGCGGAAACCGCTGCGGTGGTGACCCGCGTTGCACCCAGCTTTATCCGGTTTGGCCACTTTGAGCATTTCGCGGCCAAGCGCGACACCGCATCGCTGCAGCAACTCGCCGATTTCGTCATCGCCAACTATTACCCCGCGTGCTCAGAAGCTTCGGAGTCGCCCTATCTGGCGTTGCTGCGCGCGGTGACGCAGCGCAGCGCGGAGCTGGTGGCGCTGTGGCAGTCGGTGGGCTTTTGCCACGGGGTTTTGAATACCGACAACATGAGCATTCTGGGGCTGACGCTGGACTACGGCCCGTTTCAATTTCTGGACGCATTTGATCCAGCGCACATCTGCAACCACTCCGACACCCAAGGCCGCTACGCATTCAACCGCCAACCCGGCGTGGTGTACTGGAACCTGTTTTGCTTGGGCCAGGCGCTGCTGCCGCTCATCGATGACCACGACGCCACGGTGGCGGTGTTGGAAACCTTCAAGCCTGCTTATGCGCGGGCCTTCGATCGGGCCATGGCGCGCAAGCTCGGGTTTGCAGCAGCCGACCCCGCGCTCACGCCGCTGCATACCAGCGCGCTGGAGTTGCTGGCTGCGCAGCGCGTCGACTTCACCTTGTTCTGGCGTCGCCTGAGCGTGCGTGCTAATGGCATGGAGGACAGCACACAGCGCGTGCAGGATTTGTTTATCGACCCCGGCGCTGCGCTGGCCTGGCTGGACGACTTTGACCGCGCGCATGCACAACTGCCCGCGCTGTCGCAAGCCCCGCAGATGCTGCGCACCAACCCTGCCCTGGTCTTACGCAACCACCTGGGCGAACTGGCCATACGCGCGGCGCAAGGTGGCGACTTCGCGCCGCTTGCGCAACTGCAGAGCGCGCTGGATACGCCCTTTGATGAGCCGCTTACGCATCCGCATTTCACTGCCCTGCCACCCGACTGGGCACAAGGCATTGAAATCAGCTGCAGTTCCTGAAACCCTATTTTTCTTAACTGCTGGGATATTTCGCTATGCCACCTTCCATCCAAAAAACCGACGCCCAATGGCGTGAACTGCTTGCCACCAAAGGGGCCGAGCCCGTTGCTTTTGAGGTGACCCGCCACGCGGCCACGGAGCGCCCTTTCACCGGCCGTTATGAAACCCAGTGGGCCAGCGGCGTATACCGTTGCATCTGTTGCGAAGCCAAGCTGTTTGAATCCGACACCAAATTTGATGCCGGATGCGGCTGGCCCAGCTTCCATACACCCGCCGACCCGGCAGCCATTACCGAGCACCGCGATACCACGCTGGGCATGGTGCGGATTGAAACGGTGTGCACCCAATGCGGCGCACACCTGGGCCATGTGTTCAACGACGGCCCGGCACCCACCGGTCTGCGCTACTGCATGAATTCGGCGTCACTGCAATTTGAAGCTGAAACGGCCACGCCCGGCACTGAAACCCAAAAATGAAACTGCTACTCGACTTCTTTCCCATCCTGCTGTTTTTTGTCAGCTACAAGCTCAGCGATATTTACACCGCAACGGCGGTCCTGATGGCGGCCACAACGGTGCAAATGGCGGTGATTTATTTGCGCGAGCGCAGCCTGCAGACCATGCACAAAATCACGCTGGTGCTGGTGCTCGGTTTTGGCGCGCTCACTCTGGGCTTGCACGATGAGCGCTTCATCAAATGGAAGCCTACGGTCTTGTACAGCGCCATGTCGCTGGGCTTGGCATTCGCGACGTGGGGGCTGAAAAAATCGCCGATCAAGGGCCTGCTGGGCAGCCAGCTCGAACTGCCTGACGCGGTATGGGCGCGGCTGAATGTGGCCTGGGTTTTTTACTGCGCTTTTATGGCGCTGGCCAATGCCTATGTGGCGCAGTATTTCAGCACCGAAGAATGGGTCAACTTCAAACTGTGGGGTTATGTGTTCCCGGTAGCGTTCATCCTGGGCCAGGGCATTTACATCGCCCGCCACATGCAAACGCCCAGCGATGAAGAGGCCGCACCATGAGCGAAATCCGCGCCACAGATATTGAGTCCCGCTTGCTCGAACACTGCGCACCCACCGCGCTGGAGGTGTTGGATGAAAGCGCCCAGCACGCCGGCCACGCCGGGGCAGACGCCAGCGGCATTGGCACGCATTTCCGGGTGCGGATTGCTTCACCGTTGTTTACCGGCTTGTCGCGCGTGGCGCGCCACCGCCTTGTGTATGATGCTTTGGATGGTTTTCCGGAGCGTGGCCTGCACGCACTGGCAATTGAAATTCTTGCCTGACCGGCCTGCCCGACTTCAACTCCAACCCTCCCGTTTTTTCTTCCAACCTTCTAAGGAATTTGCATGACTACGTACTTCACCCGCTCCGCTGTGGCCGCGCTACTCGCTGCAAGCTGCATCAGCGGCATGGCACAAAACATCGCCATCGTTAACGGGAAAGCCGTCCCCTCCAGCCGCCTGGAAGCGATGTTGCGCCAAATGGAGCGCGCAGGACGCCCGGCACCACCAGACGCCGCTGCGCAGATCAAGGATCGCTTGGTGCTGTTTGAAATCATCAGCCAGGAAGGCCAAAAGCGCGGACTTGATGGAACCGATGAATTCCGAGCACAGGTGGAACTGCTACGCCAAAACCTGCTGGTTAACGACGTCATGGCCGAGTTCCAAAAGACGCACACGCCAACCGATGCAGAGGTTCAAGCCGAATATGACAAGTTCGTCGCCACCAATGGCGGCAAGGAGTACAAAGCGCACCACATCCTGGTGGAAAAAGAAGACGATGCCAAGAAGATCATTGCCCAGCTAAAGAAAGGCGGCAAGTTTGAAGACATCGCGAAGAAGTCTTCCAAAGACACCGGGTCGGGCGCCAAAGGCGGTGAATTGGATTGGGCATCTCCAGCCTCGTATGTCAAAGAATTCTCCGAAGCCATGGTCGCTTTGGGTAAGGGCAAGACCAGTGATGCTCCGGTCAAGTCCCAATTTGGCTTTCACATCATCCGCGTGGATGACGTGCGCGACGCCCAGCTACCCAAGATCGAAGAGGTCAAGCCGCAAATCGTGCAGCAGTTGATGCAACAAAAAAGCAGCGCATATATCGAAGAGCTGCGTGCAAAGGCCCGCATCGAATAAAGCTCCGCCCGCAGCGCCAACTGGCGCATCACCCTGCAAAAGCCCGGTTTTCACCGGGCTTTTTTCATATTTGCGGCTAAAAAATTCCAACTTCCCCCCCGAACGGGGGATATCCGCAGAGAGCGGCTCCTAAAAAATGACCTGTCGGTGACAGCACCTGCCCTAACAAGGGACGGTGCCCCCCGCTAGTCAACCTGTTAGAGAGTCTCCTATGCACGCACACGCCTCACTCAACCGCATCTATCGATTGGTCTGGAGCGCACTACACCAGACCTGGGTAGTGGCCTCTGAATTGACGCGCGGTCGGGGCAAGAGCAACGCAACACCCCTTCTC
>CAIOUR010000033.1 GCA_903861575.1 uncultured beta proteobacterium
AGATTATTACCATGAACAGGGAAACGGTTTGCTATTCGGCGCACATCGCAGAAAAGTAGTGATTCAACGGGCGAAAAAAATGACCACCCCGCCAGCGAGCGCGTGAGTGACCTTTAAAAGGAGAGTGAAATGCCTAACAAACTGGAATTCGAGGGAATCGCGCTGCTCGTCCTGGTGCTGGTGTTCGCAGCAATGGCGGGAGCGATACATCACTACCGCGCCGAAGTGCTTGTTATTACCGCGCAGTTCGAGTCGTTCAAGGATAAAACCGCTGCCTTGGGCGAGCAAGCCAGAGCGGACAAACTTGAAAAGGAAAAACTGTATGCGGACAATATCGCTGCTGCCAATGCTGATCGTTCTGATGCTCTCAACAGGCTGTCAGTTGCTCAAGCCGCAGCCAATACCCGTAGCCGTCCCTCAGGTAACAATCCCGTCGCCCCCGTTGGAAGTAGCAAAATCTGTTTCGACTCGCCCACCTATAACGCCGCGTTTCGAGACTTCGGCCTCGCGCTTGACCAATTCATACAAGACGCTCGGGGATACGCTTACGAAGGGGATCGCGCCCAAATAGACGCGATGGCACTTCTGAAGGCTTGGCCGCAGCTACCGGAGAAGGCGAAATGAGAAACCCATTCGTAGCACTGAAGATGGCGGCAGTTATCGGCGCATTGATGGCGCAGAAGGCCGCTGTTGCCGCGTTCAATCTTGGCATGCAGCCGCGTGATGGAACAGACGGCAACGACCGCAATCACGTCGTGCGTCATTCTGGCCGCACCGTTGCGCAGGATAAACGTGACGCACGCAAAGCTCGCAATCGTCTGCGCAACAAACGGTAATGAAGCAGCTACCGCAAACGCAGCCCGAGAAGGGGAAGTGATGAGCGAGTGGCAACCGATTGAGACTGCGCCTTATCGCGGCAAATGGGTGCTGCTGTGGTGGCCTGCCGTGACGGATGCGCCTTTCGTTGGATATTGCTATCGAGGCGAGTGGAGGTCTGCTACCAGCGGAGATACCTGGCCTACGTTGGCTGGTCCTACGCATTGGCAACCGCTCCCTCCCCCACCCGGCCCGAAGTAGATGACCGCCCCTGTGATTATTGGCGATGCGACGCTCTACTTGGGCGACTGCCTCGAAATCCTGCCGACGTTGGGCAAGGTGGATGCGGTGATTACTGATCCGCCGTATCTGAACATGGAAGGCGGTACCGCACTCACTTTTGATTCTGGCGTCGGAGCGCGGCATAACGCCAGCGTGACCGTGGCGGACCCTTGGAAGGCAACGCTTGAATGGGTGTTGCCAGCATGGAATCTTGCGGAGCGCGCATTCTTTTCGTTTTGCTCGTTTCATTTCGTGGCCGATCTACGGATGGCCGTTCCCTCAAAGCCGACGGCCTTAATTTCGTGGTACCAGCGCAACGCCGCCCCAAGCGCAGCGATGGCCCCGCAGTTTCAGACCGAATATTGTTGGGCGTTTCGCAAAGGTACCGGGCTTGATTGGCGGAAGCTGAAAACGCACATTGACATACCGCGCCTTCAATCTGGCTGCATGGCCGTCGAAAGGCTTGTAGACAATCGCGGCGTATCGCTGCATCCGAC
>CAIOUR010000034.1 GCA_903861575.1 uncultured beta proteobacterium
ATGGCCTTGACCGCGTGCACCAGCGCCATCATCGCGTCGGGGTTGTGCCCGTAGTCAGCAATCACGGTGGCACCCCGGTAATCGAAAACATTGAAGCGTCCCGCGGCGTTATCCTGGTCGGCGCGAAAACCGGCCAGGCCGGCGCGCAAAGTAGCCCAGTCCAAGCCCAAGGCCCAGACTGCGGCAACGCTGGCCATCACGTTTTCAACTTGGAATTCGATTTTGCCGCCGTGAGTTAGTGGTATTTCCGCCAAATTCAGAAAGTGCTTATGCGGCCCCTTAGCGGCGACGATTTGTCCGTTGTCCACATAGACCACGGGACGACCCTGCGCTCGGTGGGTGGCCATAATCGGGTTGAACTGGTCGATCGCAAAGAAGGTCACATCGCCCTTGCACTGGGCAGCCATAGCGGCTACCACCGGGTCTGCAGCATTGAGCACAGCCATGCCTTTGGGTGCGACGTTTTGAACGATCACCCGTTTGAGCACGGCTAGCTCATCCACGGTGGTGATGTAGTTCAAGCCCAGATGGTCGCCACTGCCGACGTTGGTCACCACCGCGACATCGCAGTAGTCGAAGGCCAGCCCTTCTCGCAGGACGCCTCCGCGGGCGGTCTCTAAAACTGCCGCGTCAACATCCGGATGGTGGAGCACGCTGCGTGCGCTCTTGGGGCCACTGCAGTCGCCCGTGTCGATGCAATATCCGCCGACATACACGCCATCCGTGTTGGTCATGCCAACGCACCAACCTTGCTGCGCCAGCAGATGGGCGATCAATCGAACCGTGGTGGTTTTTCCATTGGTCCCGGTCACGGCCACCACAGGGATACGCCCGTTGCTGCCTGCTTTAAAGAGGCTGGAGATGATGGCCTCACCAACTTGGCGACCTTTACCGAAAGACGGGTTTAAATGCATGCGCAGCCCTGGTGCCGCGTTGACTTCGACTACGCCACCACCTTGTTCTTCCAGGGGGCGCAAAATGGTTTCGCAAACCATGTCGACACCGCAAATGTGCAGCCCCACCATCTGGGCTGCGGCCACGGCGCGAGCTGCCACCTCGGGATGTACATCGTCGGTGACGTCCGTTGCGGAACCGCCCGTAGACAGGTTAGCGTTGTTGCGCAGGTTCACACGACGGCCTTTTTCGGGGATCGATTCCGCATCCAGCCCCTGCTTGCGCAAACACGCCAGCGCTACGTCATCGAACCGAATTTTGGTCAGCGACGTGGCATGGCCGTCCCCACGGCGCGGATCTTGGTTGACCCGCTCGACCAATTGCGCCACCGTGTGCACGCCGTCGCCAGCGACTGTGGGGGGGTCGCGCCGGGCCGCCGCCGCCAGGCGGTCACCCACCACCAGCAAACGGAAATCGTTACCTGGCATAAACCGTTCGACCAGCACCTGGTCCCGAAAGCCCGCTGCTACCGCATAGGCGTCGCGCAAAGCGGCTTCGTCCTGGATATTGACCGTCACCCCCTTGCCCTGGTTGCCGTCCAGCGGCTTGACCACCACCGGCAATCCGATTTCCAGCGCTGCCTGCCACGCGTCGTCGGCATCGCGCACCGCGCGTCCGCCGGGAACCGGAACGCCGGCTGCATGCAGGAGCTTTTTGGTCAGTTCTTTATCCTGGGCGATGGCTTCAGCAATGGCGCTGGTAGCGTCAATTTCGGCGGCCTGAATGCGTCGTTGTTTGCGCCCCCAGCCGAATCGCACCATGCTGCCTTCTGTCATCCGGCTGTAGGGAATATGGCGCGCTAGCGCAGCACTCACCACCGATGCCGTGCTGGGCCCGAGGCGAACATCTTCGTCGAGCTCGCGCAGCTGTTGGAGAGCAGCTTCAAGATCAAAGGGCGTGTCTTGGCGTGCGCTCTCGCATAGCGCTGCCGCCAGGTCCAGCGCGAGACGTCCGACCACTTCTTCGCTGTATTCCACTACCACCTGGAATACGCCATCTTCCATGGTCGGCTTGGTGCAACTGAATGTCACCGGGCACCCGGCTTGCGCTTGCAAACCCAACGCAGCCAGTTCCAGTACCCGCGCCAGCGGCACTTGGCCCTGGTTCCCTATCGTTTGAAAGGGGCCGATTTCGGGAAACCGTGCTCGAACGCGGGTTTCAAATCCTCCCATGACAGCCACATCGCGCTCATCGGCGGTGCAGGTCACTACGGCCTGCACCGCTGTGTGGTGGCTCCAGAGATTGGGGCCGCGCAGTGCGCGGATACGGGTCACTTCCATGGGTATATCGTCCGAATCATGAGGTATTCACTAGAAGGTCAGTAAGGTGCTTTTTGCGGATTCGATTCAAAGGTGCGCAACCCGGCCGCAATCAGCTCAGGGGTGATGCCCAAGGCCCAGGCAGCAGCCACAGCGGCCATCACCATCTCCGGTTGTTCCGCTTTGGCTGGTTTGAGTTGGTGCAGCCTCAGCAGCACCACTTCCTGGTGCGGGCCGGCCAGCACCACCGATTCGTCCCGCAGAAAAACGGTTTTGTGTCCTGCTCTGCGGTGTTCCACCAAGGTCGGGTGGCTCCCGTCACACGCGTAGAAAATAACTCCGCCATCACACAAGCCAGCCAGTTCTTGTGCTCGGGTTGCCGCTGCGTTGATTACGGCGGTACCGCTGGGCAAGATGACATCAATCTGTGTGCGGGTAACTTTGAAGCATTGTTCTTCATCCAGCACGTCGAAGTCGCACAACGCGGGTGACCAGCCGATGTCGGTGACTACGCCGACATCACATTTGTCGTACGCCAAGCCTTGGCCTAGGATGGTCGTGCACGGGTTTTCGAACACGGCAGCCTCAACGGAGCGGTTAATCAAAACCCGCTCACCGGCTTCCCAGTGTGTGTTGTCGCCGCCATCAACCTGGCGGCTGTCCAGGTAAAGGCCTTCGCTGCAGGCCAAACCGACATGCTTGCCACTGATGTGCACCAGCCAGGCTACCAGCCGGGCGATTCGTCCGGTTCTCTGACTGCCCGTGACGCCCACTACCGGGATGCGACCGCTGTGGGTGCTACTGAAAAGGTGCCCGATGATGGCTTTGCCGACCGGCTGGCCGGGGCCGTTGGCGGGTTTGATGTGGGATAACAAGCCTGGGCTGGCATTCACTTCGATGACCGCTGCGCGTTGGCTATCCATGGATTTGCTGCAGTCTTCCAGGACCATATCCACGCCGGCAATGTCGAGTCCTACAACGCGCGCGGCCAGCGCTGCCGCATGCGCAACTGTTGGATGAACCGTTGCGGTGACGTCGAATGCCACGTTGCCGTTACGGGAGATAAGCACCCGTTGACCAGCGGATGGAATCGAATCCGCGACCAGGCCAACGCGGGCCAGCTCAAGAATAATTTCTCCACTTTCGCTGGGACGCACCCGGTTGAGCGGGAAATCTTCGCCGTCGCCGCGACGGGGATCGGTGTTGATTTGCTGGTTTGCCAGCTCGTCAATCGTGTGTACCCCGTCTCCTACCAGCCACACTGCTTCGCCTTTGGCTACGGCAATAACGTCTTTACCAACCACCAGGAGACGATGCTCGTCTCCCGAAATGAAGGCCTCGACGATGACGGACCGTGTGCCTCCTTTTCGCTGTGCCAAGGCAAACGCAGATTCAATTTCTTCCCGGGTTCTCAAATCCAAGGACACACCGCGTCCGTGGTTACCGTCTAAAGGTTTGATTGCTACTGGCGTGCCTATGGACTGAGCCGCCTCCCATGCCTCGCCAGCGCTTTGCGCCAGTAGGCCTTTCGGCACCGGCACGCCGCAGGCCTGCAGCAGGCGCTTGGTCATGTCTTTGTCGCTGGCAATTTCTTCGGCGATTGCCGATGTTTGGTCAGTCTCGGCAGTCCATATGCGACGCTGCGCCTTGCCGTAGCCCAGTTGAACCAGGTTGCCCGCGGTCAAGCGCAAGTGTGGAATGCCGCGGGCCGTAGCGGCGTCCACGATGTGTGCGGTGCTGGGGCCCAGGCACAGGGAATCCACCATGTCCTGCAGTTCAGCGACTGCCGCACCCAGGTCGAAAGCCGTATCGTTGATCGCAGCAAGCACCAGTTCGCGCCCCAGATGCAACGCGCGCCGCCCCACATCGGGCTGGCGTGTCCGAAACGCCACCTTGTACACCCCGCGCTGCGAAGTTTCGCGCGCCTTACCAAAGCCGGTTCGCATGCCGCCTAGGTTTTGTAACTCCAGGCACACGTGTTCCAAAATATGCGCCGCCCAGGTGCCTTCGTGAAGCCTTTGCAAAAACCCACCCCGCACACCCGGGCTGCACTCGTGCTCCACCAGGCTGGGCAACCAGGCGCACAGGCGGTCGATGAAGCCCGGCAGGGTGTTGCTGGGGTAGTCTTCCAGCTCGCCAATGTCTACCCAGGCCTCAATGACCGGGCGGTAGGTCCATATATTGGGGCCACGCAGGTGAGTCACCCGCACAATCTCGATGTTTTTATGCTTGGTCATGCAATGAGACGGACAGTCAAGCGCTCCGTCAGGGTTCGTGATGCCGTCGGTATTCTCGCCGAACCCCGTCGCTATGCCCAACGGCGGCGGCGTCGGGCATAGTAGGGCTCGTTGCGCCGGGCCTTGGTAAGGTCCGATACTTCGGGATGGTGAGGCTTGGCACGGCGAATGGGTTACAGAGCAAGGTGTATGTTCAATGGTTAGTTTGATATGAATTTGCTGACTGCTTCGGGGGCACCCCTACAGGTCGTCGACGTGGGCGCCGCCTGGCACCAGGCGGTGGCCGCGCAGCTGCGTCCCGCAGAGAACGTCTGCGCCGCGCTAGAAGTTGACTTGGATGCCGAATTGCGCTTTCACCCGGGTCTCTTGCTGGCTACCGACCAAAGGTTGATCGGCTTTGACTCGTATCAGTCTTTTGGCAGGGGCTGGGATTACCGTGACGGCTTGACGCTGGCCCACCATGATCATGCCGGCGTAGGTCATTTGCATCTGTGCGACCCCAGTGGGCTTTTGTACAGCTGGCGTTTCACCCTGGGGCGTAACCTCCAAGCGTTGCGATTGGTGGACCAATTTGCCGCCCAGCACGGCAGCGCCATGCGCGGCGTACCGCTGGCGCCGGCGGCGCAGGCACTGTGTCCGAGTTGCAAGGCCCCGCTGGAGCCCGATGCCGAGGAGTGCCCGGTTTGTACCAAAGTCGTGCATACCCCGCCTTCCACCTGGACGCTGCTGCGGCTATGGCAGTTTGCACAACCCTACCGTGGCCAGCTGCTGCTGGGTTTTCTCCTGATGCTGCTCAGTACCGCGGCCAGCCAGGTGCCGCCGTATTTGACGATTCCTCTCGTTGACGAAGTCTTGATTCCATTACAAAACGGCCAGCAAATCCCGCGCAGCACGATTGGCTGGTATCTCGCGGGTCTGCTCGGTTCGGGTCTTTTGGCCTGGGTTTTGAGCTGGGCAAAAACCTACATCCTGGCCTTGGCGTCGGAGCGCATCGCCGCCGACCTGCGCACCAGTACCTATGACCATTTGTTGCGGCTCTCGCTGGAATACTTCGGCGGCAAACGCACGGGCGACTTGCTCTCGCGCGTGGGCAGCGAGAGCGACCGTATTGCGGTGTACCTTTCGCTGCACCTGACCGACTTTGCCAGCGACGTGGTGATGATTGTCATGACGGCGGTGATCCTGTTCTCCATGAATCCCTATCTGGCGCTGATTACCCTGGTGCCTTTGCCGTTTATCGGCTGGATGATCCATTACGTGCGTTACCGGCTGCGCACCGGTTTCGAGAAGATTGACCGTGTGTGGGGTGAAGTCACCAATGTCCTGGCCGACACCATTCCGGGTATCCGTGTGGTTAAGGCCTTTGCGCAGGAGCAGCGCGAGGCCAAACGTTTTCGCGAGGCCAATCGCCACAACCTCCTGGTCAACGACCGCATCAACAAAATCTGGTCCCTGTTTTCGCCCAGCGTGTCGCTGTTGACGGAGATGGGTCTGCTCGTCGTTTGGGGCTTTGGTATCTGGCAGGTGGCGCACGGGCAGATCACTGTTGGCATGTTGCTTGCCGCCATTGCCTACATCGGACGCTTCTATGGCCGGCTCGATTCCATGAGCCGCATCGTGTCGGTAACGCAAAAGTCGGCCTCGGCGGCGAAGCGCATTTTTGACATCCTTGACCATGTATCCAGCGTGCCCGAGCCGCAAAACCCGGTGAAGGTGGACCGGGTACAGGGGCGTATCGAGCTGCGCGAGGTGGGTTTTCGCTACGGCAACCGGGCTGTGAACCGGGGTATCAACTTGCAGATCGCGCCGGGCGAGATGATCGGCTTGGTCGGCCACAGCGGCTCGGGGAAAAGCACGCTAGTCAATTTGATCTGCCGTTTTTACGACGTCTCCGAGGGCGCGATTCTGGTTGACGGTGTGGACATCCGCTCCTACGCGATTGCCGACTTCCGCCGCAACATCGGGCTTGTGTTGCAAGAGCCCTTTTTGTTTTTCGGCACTATTGCGGAGAACATTGCCTACGGCTTACCCGAGGCGAGCCGCGCCCAGATCGTGGCCGCCGCCCGCGCCGCGCACGCGCATGAGTTCATCCTGCGTTTACCCCACGGCTATGACTCCATGGTTGGCGAGCGGGGTCAAGGCTTGTCGGGTGGCGAGCGCCAGCGCATCTCGATCGCGCGGGCGCTGTTGATTGATCCGCGCATATTGATATTGGACGAGGCCACTTCGTCGGTCGATTCCGAAACCGAGAAGGAAATCCAGAAAGCCCTGGAAAACCTGGTGCAAGGCCGCACCACCATCGCGATCGCGCACCGCCTGTCGACCCTGCAGCGCGCAGATCGTCTGGTTGTCCTGGAGCGTGGACGCGTGGTGGAGGAGGGTACCCACTCGGCGCTCATGGCGGCGCAGGGTGCCTACTTCAAACTCTATGAAGCGCAGGCACGCAATGCAGCTGCGCAGGATGCCGTTGGGAGCGCGTTATGAGCCAGGAACTGCAGATGCCACAGGCACAGACCGCCGATTTTCGGCTGGTCCGCACCCCGTTTGGCGAACTGGTGTGGACCGGTTCGCAAGGCCAGCAGGTTACCGGTGTGGTGCCGGTTCGCGCCTTTCCCATCCAGGCACCGCAGGATGGAATTTCCCTGGTCGACTCCGAGGGCCACGAGGTCGCTTGGTTTTCCCATACGGAGGGGATTCCCCAACCTGCGCGTGGCCTGATCGAGGAAGAACTAGCCCGCCGTGAATTCATGCCAGTGATCCAGCGGATTGCCGCTGTCAGCGGCTATTCAACCCCCTGCACGTGGACGGTGGACACCGACCGGGGTCGTACGGACTTCGTGTTGCGCGGAGACGAAGACATACGCCGAATCGGCAGCGCCAACGCCTTGCTGATCGCCGACGCCCATGGAATCAACTACCTCGTGCGGGATCAGTTCGCACTCGATGTGTACAGCAAGCGGGTATTGGACCGATTCTTGTAAAGCGGAGGGTCCGCTAGCGCGTGAATGCCAGCGCTAAAGCACCAAAAGCCAAAACATACAGCGGTGCAAATATCTTCATCGTTTTGCGTAGCTGCGCCGGGGTGGTTTTGCCTTGGCGCCAGAGGTAGTACTGGTACAGCGGCGGGGCCAGCAGCACGATGACGAGCTCAATGACAAGCTCGATTTGGACCGCATCCATCGTTGGTGGCTCCCGCCGTTTTTCTACATCGACGCAAATATCGACTTCGCCGCGTCCACCGTGTGGGCGATGTCCGCGTCGGTGTGCGCGGCGCTGACAAAACCGGCCTCGTACAGCGCCGGGGCGAAATACACACCCGCGTCCAGCATGCTGTGGAACAGGTGGTTGAAGCGCTTGCTGTCCGTTTGCATCACGGTGGCGTAGTTTTGCGGCAGGTCGGGCATGAGGAAGAAGCCGAACATGCCGCCTTCGCTGTCCACGCTAAAAGGCACGCCCGCTGACTTCGCAGCAGCCAGCAGGCCATGGGTCAGCGCCTGCGTTTTGGCTGCGAGCGCGTCATAAAAACCGGGCCGGCTGATCAGGCGCAGCGTGGCCAGACCGCAGGCGGTAGCCACCGGGTTGCCGCTCAGCGTACCGGCCTGGTATACCGTGCCCAGCGGCGCCAGATGTTCCATCACCGCCCGCTTCGCGCCGAAAGCCGCCAACGGCATGCCGCCGCCAATGACCTTGCCCATGACCGTCATGTCCGGCGCAAAGCCCGGAATCTGCCTGGCGTACACGCTTTGCGCGCCGCCCAGCGCCACGCGAAAACCGGTCATCACTTCGTCCAGAACCAGCAAAGCACCGTGTTCGGTGCACAGTTCGCGGGCGCGGCGCATGAAGGGAATCGAGGCACGCACAAAATTCATGTTCCCGGCAATCGGCTCGATCATCAGGCAGGCGAGTTCTTTGCCGTGCAGCGCAAAGGCTTCTTCCAGTTGCGCCACGTTGTTGTATTCCAGTACCAGCGTGTGCTGCACGACTTCGGGCGGCACGCCGGCGCTGGTGGGGTTGCCGAAAGTGGCCAGGCCGGAACCGGCTTTGACCAAGAGCGCGTCGGCGTGGCCGTGGTAGCAGCCTTCGAATTTGATGAGTTTGCTGCGCCCGGTCGCACCGCGCGCCAGGCGTATCGCGGTCATGGCGGCTTCGGTGCCCGAGCTCACCAGACGCACCATGTCCATGCTGGGCATGAGCTTCAAGATTTCTTCGGCCAACGCGACTTCGCGCTCGGTGGGCGCGCCAAACGAAAAGCCTTCGTGCAGCGCTTGTTGCACCGCTTCCACCACCTCCGGGTGGCCGTGGCCCAGAATCATCGGACCCCATGAGCCGATGTAGTCCACGTAGCGCTGGCCGTTGGCGTCCCACATGTACGCGCCTTGGGCGCGGCTGATGAAACGCGGCGTGCCGCCCACGGCTTTGAAGGCGCGCACGGGCGAGTTGACGCCACCGGGGATGACGCGCGAAGCGCGCTGGAAGAGTTCGAGGTTGCGGTCAGGCTGGGTCATGGTGCTGTGGGTAAAAAAGCGGACGCGTGGAAATATCGTAAGCGCTCAGTGGCGCGTGGGGCCGGGCGGTAGTTCAAAACTGAAGCCCCCCGCGGCGTCTGGTTCATCGGCTTCGTCATCGTCCTCGCTGTGCGCCCAAAACAAGCGGTCAGGCTGGACCAGGCCCATGCCGGGGCGAAAACCGCCCTCCAGGCAGCGGTCCAGGTAGCTCAGTGCCTCGCTGGTGGCTTCGCCCAACTCGGTATCGGTGGCGATCAGGGCGGCCAGCGCTGCGCTCAGCGTGTCACCGGCGCCGGCAAATTGCGCCTCCAGGCGCTCGTACTTCTCGGTGCGGATGACGGCGGTGGGTGAGCACAGGGCGTTCTCCACAAACTGGTCGGGTAGGGCGATGCCGGTCACCAGGGTGTAGGCCACGCCGTGCCCGTGTGCGGCGATGGCGATGTCGCGCGCTGTCGGGTTGCGCTGTGCGCTCCACTCGGGCAGCAACCAGCGGGTCAGCGTCTGGTAATTACCCACCAGCAGGGTGGTCTGGGGCAGCAGCAATTCGGCGCAGGCATCCAGGTACTGGTCGATGGCGTCTTCGCGCCACCAAGAGAGGTCGGGCATGTGCGTCAGCACCGGTACCTCTGCGTAGTCGCTGACCAGCTCCGAGATCGCGCTGAGGTTTTCCGGCGTGCCCACGAAGCCGACCTTGAATACCTGCACCGGCAGGTCTTCCAAAATCGTGCGGGCCTGTTCGGTGACCGCCTCGTCGTCCAGCGCAAAGTGGTCGACGATTTCGGTGGTGTCGCGGGCGTATACACCGGTCACCACCGGCAGCACATGCACGCCCACCGACGACATGGCGGTGATGTCGGCGCCGATGCCACCGGCGCCGCTGGCGTCATTGGCATTGAAGACCATCACGCAGGCCGAAGGGCCATCGTCATCGCCTTGCAGCGCGGCGTCATCCTCGACGTGGATAGGGGGAGGGGGGTGGGCCATGGCGGTACCGCAAAGCTACAATCTGCCCCATTCTATTCTTTGGATTTTGGGCTCCCCAATGACTACCACCACCTGGATGTGCTTGATTTGCGGCTGGATTTATGACGAGACGCTGGGCGCACCGGATGATGGAATTGCCGCAGGAACCTTGTGGGCCGATGTGCCCATGAACTGGGTTTGCCCTGAATGCGGCGCCCGCAAAGAAGACTTCGAAATGGTCCAGATCTGAGGCGTGTGTCTCAGTCCGACACCGCCTCGCTCCCAATCCCCGGTTTTTTGATGACGCTGTAACGCAGCAGCGTCTTGGCGCGCGCTTGCGCGTGGTCGACGATCGGCAGCGGGTAGTTGGCATCCGGCCCGTCGCCGAGCACCACCCCGGCGGCGGCCAGCGTCAGCGGCCGGGCCAGCCAGGGCGCATGGATGCTTTTGGCGTCCAGTTGCGCCAAGGCGGGCAGGTAGCGGCGGATGAAGGGGCCCTGTGTGTCGAATTTTTCACTTTGCGAAATCGGGTTGAAGATGCGGAAGTAGGGCTGCGCGTCGCAGCCACTGGAGGCCACCCATTGCCAGCCGCCGTTGTTGGAGGCCAGATCAAAGTCGTTGAGCTGTTGCGCGAAATAACGCTCGCCCCAGCGCCAGTCCAGCCCGAGGTGCTTGACCAGAAAGCTGCCCGCCACCATCCGCAGGCGGTTGTGCATATAGCCGGTTTGGTTCAACTGCAACATGGCCGCGTCCACCAGCGGATAGCCGGTTCGTCCGGCGCACCATGCGGCAAAGCGCTGTTGCGCCGCCGCGTCGGAGTCCCACTGAATCGCGTCGTAGTCCGGCTTGAACGCCCGCGTGGCCACGTGGGGGAAGTTGGCCAGAATTTGCACATAAAACTCGCGCCACACCAGCTCGGCCAGCCACACCCGCGCGCCCGGATCGCCGCTGCGCTGCGCAGGCAGGGCGGCACGGACCAATTCGCGGATCGACACCGTGCCAAAGCGCAGGTGCACGCCCATGTAGCTCGGGCCTTTGATTGACGGGAAATTCCGCCGTTCTTCGTACGCGCCCATGCGCGGCAAAAAGTCCTTCAGCAAGGCCTGCGCGCCGGTGCTACCGGGCGTGATGCCGAGCTGGCGCAAGTTGCTGGTTTCGAAACCCATACGTTCCAGCGACGGCACGCCACAGGCCAGCGTGGCGTCCAGGGCAGCCAGCTTGTGGGCCAGTCCCGCCGTGCTGCGTTGCGCCACATCAGCGCCACCAGCGGCTTCCAGACGGGCCAGCCAGGCGCGCAAGTAGGGCGTGAAGACGCCATAGGGCTTGCCCGTTTGGGTCAGGATGTCGCGCCGCTCAAAGACCACCTGGTCTTTGACGCTGTGCCACTGAGTGCCGTTAGTCGCAAGCGCCTGGGCTACTGCGGCATCGCGGGCCAGGGCTTGCGGCTCATCGTCATGGGCGGCAAGCACAAGCGTCGCGCCCACCGCGCGGGCCACTGCGGGAATCTCCACCAGTGGGTCCCCATGGCGGCAAATGAGTCCAGCGCGGGGCGCCATGGCACGCAGTGCGGCGTCAATTTCCACCAAGGACTCGCGGATGAACTCTACCCGCCGGTCGCAGCGCGGCAACGGGTCGAGGATGCCCGTGTCAAAGACAAACACCAGCACGACCTGCTGCGCGGATGTGAGGGCCGCGTGCAGCGCCGCATGGTCGTGCAGACGCAGGTCACGGCGCAGCCAGACCAGCGCGGTACGTGTAGGTGGGTTGGGTGGGAGGGGTGTTGCGGACATGCCGGTGGCTAAAATGGGTCGATGTCCGGCGATTCTGCACCCACCAATCTCACCAACCATTTTTTGATTGCCATGCCGGGCATGGAAGACGCCTTTTTTGCCAAGAGCGTGGTGTACCTGGTGGACCACAACGACCAGGGCGCGATGGGGCTGATGATCAACAAGGCGGTGGACATTTCGATGGAGGCGCTGTTCGTCAAGATCGATCTGGCCATGCCGCGCACAGACCTTGCTGCAAGCCCGGTTTTGCAGGGTGGGCCGGTGCACCAGGACCGTGGTTTTGTGCTGCACGACCCGGTATTCGGCTCTGGTGAACCGGAACAGGCTTCTCCGTATCAGTCCACCATCCGGGTGCCGGGCGGCTTGGATATGACCACCTCGCGCGACGTGCTGGAGTCGATTTCCACCGGCGGCGGTCCCAAGCGTGTCTTGGTGTCGCTCGGCTACGCGGCCTGGGGCGAAGGCCAGTTGGAGAGCGAGCTCAAAGAAAACGCCTGGCTGACGGTAGAGGCCGACGCCGGCTTGATATTTGACGCGCCCATGGAAGAGCGCTACGACCGTGCTTTGGGCTTGCTGGGTTTGCAGGCCTGGATGATTTCCACCCAGGCGGGCCACGCATGAGCGCCGCAGCCGCCCTGAGCCCTGCTGTGGTACCGGCGACGCTGCAAACATTCATTGCTTTTGATTTCGGCACCAAGCACACCGGTGTGGCCGTGGGCAACCGCTTGCTGCGCAGCGCGCAGCCGCAAGCCACCATCCATGCCGAGGGCGATGCCCGATTTGTCCAGGTGGCGCAGCGTCTCAAAGAGTGGCAGCCCGATGCCATCGTGGTTGGTGTTCCTTATCACCCCGACGGCGCAGCGCACGACAACACAGCGCGGGCACGCAAATTCGGGCGGCAGTTGCAAGGCCGCTTTGGCCTGCCGGTATTTGAGGTGGATGAGCGCTACAGCACCACCGAAGCGCTGGCCGGCGGCGCGCGTGACCCCGATGCCGCGGCGGCGGCCATCATCCTCAACCAATTTCTGCAGGACTTGCCATGAGCGATTTGACGCTGGACGCCCAGGCCCTGTACACCGACTTGTTGCAGGGCGTGCGTATGTTGTGCCGGGCGGACACGCGCCTGGTGGGCATCACGTCCGGCGGTGCCTGGCTGGCGCAGCGGCTGCAAACCGAGTTGGGCTTACCCGGCACCTGCGGCACGATTTCGTCGGCTATGCACCGTGATGATTTTGCCCAGCGCGGCCTGGGTGGCGGCGGGCGCACACAACTGCCTTTTGAGATCAACGGCGCGCATGTGCTGGTGGTCGATGACGTCCTCTACACCGGGCGCACTTTGCGTGCCGTCATGAACGAGTTGTTTGACTACGGCCGTCCGGCCAGCGTGAAGCTGGCGGTGCTGGTGGACCGTGGCGGGCGCGAGTTGCCTATCCAGCCTGACTTTGCGGCGGCGCGGGTCAGCCTGCCTTCCACCCAGTCTTTGGCGCTGGCGCGCGCCGACGACGGCAGCCTGCGCTTTGACCTCAAAACCAAACCGCTGCGTGCGGAATGATGGATTTACTGTCCTACCCATGTCCAAGCGCCACAACCCCCAGCTCAACAAAAACGGTGAACTGATTCACCTGTTGTCCACCGAAGGCCTCTCGCGTGACCTGATCACGCACATCCTGGATACCGCGTCCAACTTTGTCTCGGTGAGCGACCGCGAGGTCAAGAAAGTGCCGCTGCTGCGCGGCAAAAGCGTTTTCAACCTGTTTTTCGAAAACAGCACGCGCACCCGCACTACATTTGAGATCGCTGCCACACGTCTGTCGGCGGATGTCATCAACTTGGACATCGCGCGTTCCAGCGCGTCCAAGGGCGAGTCGCTGCTGGACACCATCTCCAACCTCAGCGCCATGGCAGCCGATATTTTTGTGGTGCGCCACAGCGAGTCGGGCGCGCCCTATCTGATCGCCCAGCACGTGGCGCCGCATGTCCATGTGGTCAACGCGGGCGACGGCCGACATGCGCACCCCACGCAGGCGCTGCTGGACATGTACACCATCCGCCACTACAAGCGCGATTTCGCCAACTTGACAGTGGCCATCGTGGGCGATGTGCTGCATTCGCGGGTGGCGCGCTCGGACATCAACGCGCTGACCACGCTGGGTTGCGCCGAAGTCCGCGTGGTCGGCCCTAAAACCCTGGTGCCCGCTGATTTGGCACACATGGGTGTGCGGGTCTGCCATACGCTGGAGGAAGGTCTGCGTGATTGCGATGTGGTGATTGCGCTGCGTCTGCAAAACGAGCGCATGAGCGGGGCCTTGCTACCCTCGAGCCAGGAGTATTTCAAGCGTTTTGGCCTGACGCCCGAGCGTCTGCGCATTGCCAAGCCGGACGCTATCGTGATGCACCCGGGACCCATCAACCGGGGCGTGGAAATGGATTCGGCTGTGGTGGACGGGCCGCAAAGCGTGATCCTGCCGCAGGTCACTTTCGGGATTGCGGTGCGCATGGCGGTGATGAGCATTGTGGCGGGGAATGAAGCATGAACCTTCTGATTCAAGGCGGGCGCATCATCGATCCGGCCAGCGGTCTGGACAGCGTGGGCGACGTGGCGATTTCCGAAGGCCATATCGTTGGTCTGGGTCGTGCCCCGGACGGCTTCAAGCCCGAGCGCACTGTCGACGCGCGGGGCTGTGTGGTAGCGCCCGGTCTGGTTGACGTGGCGGTACGCCTGCGTGAACCCGGCCACGAACACGAAGGCATGCTGGCCTCTGAGTTGGCGGCTGCGGTGGCCGGTGGTGTGACCAGTCTGGCTTGCCTGCCCGACACCGATCCCGTGCTGGATGAACCGGGCTTGGTTGACATGCTGCGTTTTCGTGCCCGCAAGCTGCACGGTGCGCGGGTGTTTCCCATCGGCGCGCTGACGCGCGGTCTGGCCGGGCAGGTGCTCACCGAGATGGTGCAGCTGTTTGAGGCCGGTTGCGTGGGCTTCGGACAGGCCGAAGTGCCGCTGGCCGACACCCAGGTGCTGCAGCGCGCCCTGCAATACGCTGCCAGCTTTGGGTACACGGTGTGGCTGCGGCCGCAGGATATGTATTTGGGTCGTGGCATCGCAGCGAGCGGGGCACTGGCTACGCGCATGGGTTTGTCCGGCGTGCCGGTGGCGGCTGAGACGATTGCACTGCACACGATTTTCGAGTTGATCCGCAGCACCCGCACCCGCGTACACCTGTGCCGTATCAGCAGCGCCGCCGGGGTTGAACTGGTGCGCCGTGCCAAAGCCGAAGGCTTGCCGGTGAGCTGCGATGTCAGCATCCACTCGCTGCACTTGACGGATGTGGACATTGGCTACTTCGACAGCCGTGCCCGCCTGACGCCGCCGCTGCGCCAACAGGCCGACCGCGCCGCTTTGCGCGCCGGTCTGGCCGACGGCACGGTGGATTTGCTGGTGTCGGATCACACGCCTGTGGGTGCGGATGAAAAGGCGTTGCCCTTCAGTGAAGCCACGCCGGGTGCCACAGGACTTGAATTGTTGCTTAGCCTCACTTTGAAATGGTCCGCCGAAGACCAGGTACCGCTGCCGCAAGCGCTGGGCGTGGTGACACACCGCAGCGCGGAGTTACTGGGTCCATCCGCCCGTGCGCACCGGGCCAGTCCCGGGCGCTTGGAATTAGGCGGCCAGGCCGACGTTTGTGTGTTCGACCCGGCTGCCTTTTGGCGGGTAAGCCCCCTGGCGCTGCGTAGCCAGGGTAAGCACACCCTTTTCGACGGGTATGAGTTACCAGGACGGGTTCATCACACCATCGTCGGCGGACGTCTGGTATTCAGTGCTGACGCTGCGTCTTAAGCGCCTTCCATGATGCGTTTGCTGCGGCGATTCGTGGCTGTATGGCGTATGTTGTGTTTGCTGGTCCATGCGCTGGTCGGCTTGTGGACATTGCATCTCCGATTTCGGCGCATGTCTGTCGCCCAGCAGCGCATGGCAGTGCAGCAGTGGGCGCGAGGGGTTTTGCGCATCATGGGAATTGGACTGCAGGTCCACGGCCTGGCGCAGGCAGGGCCCGTGCTGTTGGTGTCCAACCACATTTCTTGGCTGGATATTGTGGTGTTACTCGCCGCGCGCCACTGCCGATTCGTGGCCAAGTCGGAGCTCAAAGCCTGGCCGCTGATCGGTCAGCTGACCACTGCTGCGGGCACTTTGTACATTGAGCGCACTTCATCACGCGACGCTTTGCGGGTGGTGCACCGCATGGCGGAGCACTTGCAGGCCGGTGACGTCATTGCGGTGTTTCCGGAGGGGACAACGGGCGATGGCGTGGAGGTGTTGCCCTTTCATGCCAATTTGCTGCAAGCGGCCATTGCTGCACAAGCCCCCGCGCAGGCGGTGGGACTGCGTTTTGTGGACGCCTGGGGCCAGCCCAGTTTTGCCCCCTGCTACATCGGCGACGATACGTTTATTGGCTCCGTTTGGCGCACGCTGAGTGCGCGTGGTCTGGTGGTGCACGTGGCATTTGCAACCCCGAATCTGTCAAACGGGCGGAGTCGGCGCACCTGGGCCGCCGATTTGCGAGCGCAGGTGATGGCCGTGCGCAACGTTTCCAGCTGACAAGCGACGGGCCGCATGTGGTATGGTTTCAGCGTCATCTTTCGCGTTGTGATCCACGCTACTTTCAGGTTCTGATCCATGAAACATTTGCTCCCCACCATGTGCTTAGTCGGCTTGCTGCAAGCCTGTGCGATTCCAAACGGTTCTTCCACGACGCCGGTAGCCGAGGCTCCGGTATCCCGTGCCGAGCAGGTGTTGCGCAGCGCTATTCCGGCCGGTAGCAAAGTCATTCCCGCGCAATCGCTCATCATTGGCTCTGGCGAAAACTGGGTTGGCCGCGCTGTATTGGAAGTCCCCAAAGAAGCCGACCGAGACACGTCACCGGCGTACGCGTATTTTGTGGAGCAGTACCCGCAGCAAGGTTGGACGTTGCTGAGCGCCACCCGCGGCAAAACCAGTATGTTGGTGTTTACCAAAAAAGACCGCAGCGCGACAGTCGAAATATCCGATGTCAACATGATGAACGGCAGCGTCACTGTGGTGGTGACCGTGACGCCCACCGAGTCGTCGCTCCAGCCGACCAAGCAACCCTGAGTGATGCGCACGCCGCTGGTGCTGCCAGCCGCTGCTTCATGAGCCCATCTTTTGCATTCATCGGCGGCGGCCAGATGGCCAGCGCGATCATTGGCGGATTGCTGACCAGCGGTACGCGTGCCGAGGAATTGGTCGTGGTAGAGCCTTTGGCGCAAGCGCGCGAGCAGCTGCTCGTGCGTTTCGGTGTGCATGCACATGCGGCCCCGGACGCTTTTTTGCAGGATTGTGGGCTGGTAGTGTGGGCTGTGAAGCCGCAGACCTTTCTGGACGCAGCGATGCGCACGCACACCTACACCGGCAACGCGCTGCACTTGAGTGTGGCTGCGGGTATTCGCAGCGATACCTTGGCGCGTTGGTTGCACAGCGAACGCATCGTGCGCGCCATGCCCAACACGCCTGCGCTCATCGGCCAGGGCATCAGCGGACTGTATGCCCGAAGTGCAGTGACCCCCGCAGACAAAGACCGCGTGAATGCGCTGATGGCCTGTACCGGTGCTGCCATATGGTTGGAGGACGAGGCGAAGATTGACGCGGTGACGGCCTTGTCCGGCTCCGGCCCGGCCTATGTATTTTTCTTTTTAGAGGCCATGCGCGACGCTGGCGTGGCAATGGGCTTAAACCCGCACCAGGCCTACCAGTTGGCTGTTGCGACATTTGCGGGCGCGAGCGCGTTGGCTGCAGCTTCGCAAGACGATCCCGAAGTTTTACGACAGCGCGTTACCAGCAAGGGTGGTACCACTTTCGCTGCACTGGGTGTGATGGAGTCCCTCGGAATCAAGCCGGCGTTTGAAGCCGCCATGGAAGCTGCCCGCGCACGCGCTGCGCAAATGGGTGACGAGTTCGGTGGCTGATAACCGGGTTTTACGGTGCGAGCAGCACCCCGTCTGTGACCAGGGCATCAATTTCTTTATTGGAATAGGCAAGGCTCTCCAGCAGTTGACGTCCGTGTTCACCCAGGCGAGGCGGATTCAAGCGTACCCCTAATCGCTGACCAGCCAAGGTCAGGGGGAGTAGCGGCGTCGCCGTGTCCCGCCCGTCAGGTAGGGTCATCGGCGCCAGGCCGCCGGTGGCCTGCAGATGCGGATCGGCAAATAAGTGTTGTGGGTCCGTGATGGGTGCGAACGGCAGGCCCTCGCGCTCGAATACCTGGGCCAGCTCGCCAGCTTCCCGAGCTGCCAGGCGCGCGCGCAGCAGCGGCATCATCCAGTCGCGTGCCCGCACGCGGTCGTTGTTGCTCACCAGGCGGGGATCGGCAAAGAGGTCGTTAAAGCCAAACGCTTCGCAAAAAACCCGCCATTGCGTGTCACCCACCACAGCCAGAAAAATTTGCGCGCCGTCTTTCACGCTGAACACGTCGTAAATACCCCAGGGTGAAATGCGCTCCGGCATGGGCGCGGCCGCCTGGCCTGTTACGGCGAACTGCAGCATGTGCTGGGCCACGAGAAACACATTGTTTTCGAACAGCGCCGCCTGGACTTCCTGCCCCCGTCCGGTTTGGGCCCGTTGCATGAGTGCGGCCATCGCGCCCATGGCGCCAAACAATCCGCCCATGATGTCATTGACGCTGGATCCCGCTCGCAAGGGGTCGCCCGGTCGGCCAGTCATGTAGGCGAGCCCGCCCATCATCTGGACGACTTCGTCTAAGGCCGTGCGGTGGTCATAAGGACCTGGAAGAAAGCCCTTGTGGCTGACATAAATCAAGCGCGGGTCGCGTGCGCTCAGGGAGGCGTAGTCCAAGCCGAGCTTTTGCATGGTCTCAGCCTTGAAGTTCTCGCTGACGATGTCGGCCGTGGCAATCAGGCGAAGCACCACCTCGCGGCCCCGTGCGCTTTGCAGGTCTAGCGCGATGCTCTTCTTGTTGCGGTTGAAAAGTGGGTAAAAGCCAGCACCCACACCGAGCAACTTGCGGGTGCTGTCGCCGCTCAGCGGCTCGACCTTGATCACGTCCGCTCCCATGTCTCCCAGTGTCATCCCGCAGGTCGGACCCATCACCATGTGGGTGAATTCGACCACGCGGATCCCGTGGAGGGGAAGGTCAATTTCGTTATTTGGGGACATGCAGAGAATGAGCCTGAATCTGACGCGGCATGATAGTCGTGCTCACGGCATCGACTACAGTTAGCGGTTTTTCGCCCACACGGCTTGCCTAGAGGGCTTGTAAGAAAATCGTTGTGTCTTGTTTTTGTCTGAAAGTTTGCATGTCTGAAACCCGTATCACCATCCGCCGTCTGGATGTCGCCACGTCCCTCCACCAGTTTATTGAGAATGAAGTTTTGCCGGGTACCGGCGTGAAGCCGCGTGCTTTTTGGTCCGGCTTCGATGCCATCGTGGCCGATCTGGCGCCTAAAAATCTAGCGCTGCTGGCTGAGCGTGAGCGCCTGCAGGCCGAACTCGACGCCTGGCACACCGCGCACCCCGGCCCCATTGCTGACATGGCGGCATACCAGGCATTCTTGCGGGAGATCGGCTACCTGGTCCCGGTGCCCAAAGCCGCCCGTGTCACCACCAAAAACGTCGACGCCGAACTGGCCGTGCAAGCCGGACCGCAGTTGGTGGTTCCCGTACTCAATGCCCGTTATGCCCTGAACGCGGCCAATGCGCGCTGGGGCAGCCTGTACGACGCGCTCTACGGAACCGACGTGATTGCTGAGGACGGCGGTGCGGGCAAGCGCAGCGCCAGCGGCAAAGCCTACAACCCCAAACGCGGCAAAAAAGTGATTGCGTACGCGCGTCGGGTGCTGGACCGCACGGTTCCCCTGCGCAGCGGCTCGCATCTGAACGCTGTGGCCTACAGCGTGCGCGCTGGCCGTCTGGTTGTCAGCTTGAAGGATGGCAGCACCAGCGGCCTGATGGACAAGACGCAATTTGTCGGGTTCCAGGGCACTGCCGCGCGCCCCTCTTCGGTGCTGCTGCAGCACAACGGCTTGCACCTGGACCTGGTGATCGACCGCGATACGCCGATTGGCACATCGGATCCTGCGGGTGTCTGCGATCTGGTGCTGGAGGCCGCACTGTCCACGATTTTGGATCTGGAAGATTCGGTGGCGGCGGTTGATGCGGACGACAAAGTTGCGGGTTATCGCAACTGGCTGGGTATTTTGCAGGGCACGCTGACGGAGACCATCACCAAGGGCGACAGCACCTTCACCCGTGGTTTGAATCCCGACCGGGTTTACACCGGCGTGGACGGCAAGCCCCTGGTACTGCACGGCCGCTCGCTGCTGTTCGTGCGCAACGTCGGTCACCTCATGACCAACCCCGCTGTGCGGTACACCGCCGCAGACGGAAGCATCCACGAGATTCCCGAAGGCATTTTGGACGCCGTGGTCACCACCGCCATCGCGCTGCACGATTTGCAGCGCACCAAAAAAGACGCAGCCAAGGGCCTGGTGCGCAATTCGCGCAAGGGTTCGGTCTACATCGTCAAGCCCAAGATGCACGGCCCCGCTGAGGTCGCTTTTGCCGATGAGCTGTTCGGTCGCGTAGAGGCGCTGCTGGGCTTGCCGGCCAGCACCGTCAAGTTGGGCATCATGGACGAGGAGCGCCGCACCAGCGTCAACCTGCAGGCCTGTATCGCAGCGGCTCGCAGCCGGGTCGCCTTCATCAACACCGGTTTCCTGGACCGCACCGGTGACGAAATCCACAGCGTGATGCGCGCAGGCCCCGTGGTGCGCAAAGCAGACATGAAATCCAGCGCCTGGATTGCGGCCTATGAACGCAGCAATGTGCTGGTCGGATTGGCCTGCGGCTTGCGCGGACGGGCACAAATCGGAAAAGGTATGTGGGCCATGCCCGACCTGATGGCTGCCATGATGAGCCAGAAGATCGCCCACCCCCGCGCCGGTGCCAATACCGCCTGGGTGCCCAGCCCAACCGCTGCCACTTTGCATGCGCTGCATTACCACGAGGTTTTGGTCAGCGATGTACAAAAGGAGCTGGAGCACATCGATCTGAAGGCCGAGCGCGCTGCGTTGCTCAATGGACTTCTGACTGTTCCGGTTTCACCGCACCGCGACTGGACGGATAAAGAGAAGCAGCAGGAACTGGACAACAACGCCCAGGGTATTTTGGGCTACGTGGTGCGCTGGGTTGACCAGGGCGTCGGATGCTCCAAGGTGCCCGACATCCACAACGTGGGCTTGATGGAAGACCGTGCCACCTTGCGTATCTCCAGCCAGCACATCGCGAATTGGCTGCTGCACCGCGTGGTGAGCAAAAAGCAGGTGCAGGAAACGCTGGAGCGCATGGCCGCCGTGGTGGACCAACAGAATGCCGGCGACCCTTTGTACCGCCCGATGGCGCCGGACTTCAAAAAGTCCGCGGCCTTCCGTGCTGCCTGCGATTTAGTCTTCAAAGGCCTGACAGAACCCAGCGGCTATACCGAGCCGCTGCTGCACGCCTGGCGTATCAAGGTCAAAGCCCGCCGCTAAAAAACGGTACCCCTTGGTACCCCCGAGGGGAATCGAACCCCTATCTAGCGCTTAGGAGGCGCTCGTTCTATCCATTGAACTACGGCGGCGGGAAGCGGGGGATTTTAGGCGGGGGTCTAACATCAGCGATTGCCAGCCCGGTTGCCGCCCTTAGCGGAGATTGGCCGCGTGCGATTGCAAAAACATGCTAAATTGATAATATTGTTGGAGAATTAGGTATGTGGGCCCAAAAATATCCCGGTCGTTGTGTGTTGTTGTGCTTGGGGCTTTTACTTTGCGGGTACGCCAACGCCCAGTTTATGGAATTCAAAGTCCCAGATATCAAGGATTTCACCGATAAACTAAAGAAACTCCAACCGGCCCCGGCAGCTGATCAGCCAAGCTCGCCAACCGCGCCACTCAAGGCGCCGGATGTGTCCGCGGCAGACGCAAGAACTGTGGCTGCATCGACGTCAAGCAAGCCAACGGACGCCAACTCATATTGCCAGAAAATAATAGGATCAGTCGATGCAAAGAAGTATGTTAGCAAGTATGCTGAAATTCTTGATCGGTTGAATGAGCTGACCACACTTTCTGGTCAAACTACAAACGATCCAGAAATAAAAAAAATAGTCAATC
>CAIOUR010000035.1 GCA_903861575.1 uncultured beta proteobacterium
GGGGCGACCGTCTGCCGGTAGATGCCGACGCTGACCTGCTGGGAGGTCGGGACGCTGGCCGAGGCCGTGATCGTGCCCAGCTGGATGCGGCGGAGGCGGAATCCCGAGGTGGCGGACCCTCCCCAGTACCCCATGTAGCCGTTCACGGTCGTGGTGGCGTTGACGCCGGCCAGCTGCGCGGCCTGGCTGAGGATGGAGGCGGAGTAACGGGCCATTCCTGGACTACCTCTCGATAGAGGGCGCGGCGGGGAGGGCGAGCGCCGCGGAAGCCGCGAAGCCGGTCGGCTGAACCGGTTCAGTAGCGCGACCCACAATACGCGCAACCGTCTGCCTCATGAGCTCTTCCGTGACGGCTCTCTGGTGGGAGTTGAAGCCGAGCTCCCGGGCCGTGGCCGCGAGGAACCAGAAGAGCGCCTCCGCCACCAGGTCTGCCCGGCGCTCCTCCACCCGCACCAGGCGATCGGTAAGATCCAACTTCTCCATCTCGACCAAGGTCATCCGCAGGTGGCCCAGCAGCTTCTCCCAGAGCACCACCTCTCCACGCAGTTGCTCCCCACCCGCCCGCGTCTCCACGGAGAGACTGGTCAGCTGGTTGACCCGCTCACCGACGTTGGTCACCGCGTTGCGCAGCACGCCGGCCAGCTTCGCCAGCTCCTCCACCGTGTTCTCCACGGGCGCCGCCGCGTGGTCGTGCACGGGGGCCGCCGGCAGCCAGGTGCCGTCGTCGGTGAAGGTCGGCGGCAGCTCGTTCGTCAGCAGCGTCTCGGTGCGCTTGTTCAGCAGCGCGAGGCGCTCGGCCTCGCGGTCGGCGCGTGCCTGGTACGCCGGGGGACTCCAGTGCCGCGCCCGCTGGTGGGCGTAGCACAGCTCCGAGTCCTTGGGCCGAGGGCGCCCGCACTGCCGCCGAGGGTAGCCTTCTAGCCACGCTTTGTGATCATTGCACTTCGCCAGGTCGTGTGTAGCGTCGCAGACCTTGCAGTGCTCGCCCGCCGCCGGCAGCGAGGGGGCCGACTTCACGCCGGGGACCTTCTCCTGTTCAATCATGGCCTCAGGATGCCATTTTTCCGAAAAACACGCCCAGAAACGCAAAAAAGGCCCAAAATGGGCCTTTTTTGGTCGATTTCTTTGATTTCTTCGATTTTGATGATTTTATCGGGCTTTTTTCACTTTTTCAATTTTTTTCGATCATTTCGAGGTCGATTTGTTCATCTGAGCCTGACTCTGCGGTCGGCGCGCGTCGCGATGAGACTCTTTCCGTCACCCTCCGTGACCTCCGCGAATACTCTACGTCACGTGCGGCGCGCGCCGTGTGGCGCGCGCCGTTCGTGGCCTCAGCGTGCCTGCAGCATGCGGCGGATGATGCGCCGTTTCACGTGAAACAGTCGCGGCTTGCCTGGCAGGGCACCGTACATAGCGCGTGCCAGGTCATCCTGCGCGCTTATGCTGGCCAGCATGGTAACGGTGTGGTGGGCATGCGCTACGGGGAGCGCTGGGGTGTTCCGCTTGATGTTCATGGTGTCATCCTATCAGCTACGTGTTAGGTACACAAGGGGTACTTACCATGTGGGCAACATCACTGATATATCAGGCCAGGCCCCTTGACAACGGGCCATTGTAACCGTCCGTATCCCATAGGTGGCCCTACAGTCACGTGTCGGGGTAATCCTGTTCCATCACGGTAGCGGTGGGTATAGGGCGAATCGTCCCATGCGTGACGATTACGTCGCCTGCACCACTACCGATGACAGCCGAACCACGCACGATCGTGGGTGCGGGCGCAGACGGCGCGGGTTGCGGGTGGAGCTCCCACACGAGCGCTGAGAGCCCACGTCCCGCGAGGTACGCCAGACAGGCCAGCGCCACGATGAGCGCACC
>CAIOUR010000036.1 GCA_903861575.1 uncultured beta proteobacterium
CGGGTTCGAGTCCCGTCCACTCCGCCAAAATATCAAAAGGCCCGCAATCGCGGGCCTTTTGTCTTTCAAACCCCCGCAGGTTCGTGCGTCATATCCAAATGCAGCATCGTGCCCATATACGGGTTGGCACGCGCCACGTCTTCATCCAACTCCACACCCAAGCCAGGCGCGGTAGGCGGGATGATGTAGCCGTCTTCCCACTGGATGGGCTTCTTCAGGATTTGCGTGTGGAAGCCTTTCCAGTCCAGGATGCTTTCCTGGATCAGGAAGTTGGGGCTGCAGGTAGCCAGCTGGATATTGGCGGCACCCACCACAGGGCCACAGTACAGGTGCGGCGCGATTTGCACGTGGCAGGCCTCGGCCATGGACGCGATTTTTTTGCCTTCCAGGATGCCACCCACGCGGCCCAGGTTCATTTGCAGGATGGCGGCCGCGCCTTCTTCGAGCACGCGCTGGAACTCCCATTTGGTGGCCAGGCGTTCGCCGCAGGCCACGGGGATGGTGGTGCCGCGTGCGACCTTGGCCATCTCGCGCTGGTTATCCGGCGGTACGGGCTCTTCCAGCCACATCGGGTCATAAGGCTCCAGGCGGCGCGCCAGGCGCAGGGCACCGGCGGCCGTCATTTGGCCGTGGGTGCCGAATAGCAGGTCGGCCTTGTTGCCCACCGCTTCGCGCAGCAGACGGCAAAAGGTCTCGGACCGATCCAGCTCGGACAGCGACAACTGGCGTCCGTCGTACACGGTGTAAGGGCCGGCCGGGTCGAATTTGAGGGCGGTAAAACCCATCTTCAGGTATTCGGCGGCGCGCTCGGCGGCCAGCACCGGGTCGGCGTACACATTGGTTTTGTCGCCTTCTTTGGGGTAGATGTAGGTGTAGCTGCGCAGCTTCTCGTGTACCTGGCCGCCCAGCAGCTTGTAGACAGGTTTGTTCACGTCCTTGCCCACGATGTCCCAGCAGGCCATCTCAATAGCGCTCAGGATGCCCATGGTGCTGATGTCCGGGCGGTGGATGAAGCCGCTGCCGTAGACGCTGCGCCAGATGCGCTCGATGTCGTAGGGGTCTTTGCCGACCACGCAGCGCTCCACCACATCACGCACCATGTGCTCAACCACCTTGGGGTGGTAGGGCAGGTTGTAGACCTCGCCCAAGCCTTCAATGCCAGCGTCCGTGACGAGCTTGATGAACACAAAGTAGCGTCCGCCAAAGCCGGGCGGCGGGTTGCCGACCACGAAGGTTTTTACGTCGGTGATTTTCATGGTGTCTCCGTGTGCTTTGTTTCTAATTGGCGCAGTTGATGACCTTGAGCTCTACGTAATCCTGCAAACCAAAGCGTCCCCATTCGCGGCCGTTGCCGCTTTGTTTGTAGCCGCCAAAGGGTGAGCAGTAGTCCTGCCATTGGCCGTTGATGGACACCATGCCCGCGCGCAGACGCCGCGCCACACGCTTGGCGCGCGGCACATCGGCGCACTGGATGTAAGCCGCCAGGCCGTAGGGCGTGTCGTTGCCGATGGCGATGGCCTCGGCTTCGGTGTCAAACGGAATCATCACCAGCACCGGGCCGAAGACTTCCTCGCGCGCGATGCGCATCTGGTTGTGCACGTCGGCAAAGATGGTGGGGCGGGCGTAAAAACCTTTGTCCATACCGGCCGGGCGGCCCAGGCCGCCGCAGACCATGCGCGCGCCTTCGTCCAGCGCGATCTGGATGTAACGCTGCACCGTGTCCCATTGACGCTTACTGGCCAGTGGGCCAATGCCCTTGCCTTTGTCAGATGCGCGGATGACGGGCACCTCCGCGCCGTACTTCGCTGCCAGCTCCACCGCTTGGGCGTAGACGCTGCGCTCCACCAGCAAGCGGGTGGGGGCGTTGCAGCTCTGGCCGGTGTTGCTCATGCACTTGGTCACACTCCAGCGAATGGCCTTCTCCAAATTGCTGTCGGCGAACACGATATTGGGGGATTTACCACCCAGCTCCTGCACCACGCGCTTGACCGAGTCGGCCGCGTTCTTGGCCACCGAAATGCCGGCGGCGGTGGAGCCGGTGAACGAGATGAAGTCCACA
>CAIOUR010000037.1 GCA_903861575.1 uncultured beta proteobacterium
CTTTACCTGCTGTCTGTCGGTCATATGGCATTGTTAGCTCCGGCCCGCTTTGATTTCTTCGATCCGTTGCTTAATTTCCTCGGGAGAGAATCGTTTGATTTGAGTGGGAATCACGAAAGGGGCGGACAGCGTTTTTATCCGTGCGAACCCGACGTCTTGCGCAGCCTTGAGCGAGCCAATAAAGTCGGAGAAGTCATAGAACTTGCCGAGTGTCTTTAGCTCATCGTCATTGTTCAAATGCGTAACGAACCAGTTCTCAGTATTTGCCAAGATGTTGGGATGAACAGATGACGGTTCCTGGGTTGCATAAACAAAGGCAATCCGCGCTTTGGCACCTTCCTTTGCGATACGTGGCCACGTGGCAGTAAGCTCCGCCTTTTTACCGATAATGTTGTGCGCTTCTTCTACAAACAGCACGACATTCTTCGGAACGAAACCTGCGTGCATAGTTGACATTTGACGCTCGAATATTTGACGAGCAATACGCTCCGACAATACGGTGCGTATTTCGACCGGTCCAGCGGAAAGGTCAAGAATTACGATCTTGCCCGCATCAAGGTGCGCGATCACCTCATTGGTAACGTCCGATGTTCGGCGAGTGGAGTGATATGGCACGTATTTCGCCACTGCACGATATCCGCCAACGTTCATGTCACTGCTATTTTTTCTGACCAGAATGTTGAGGTACGACTCAAGCATTGGGTCAACCCACGGATTGCCTGCCGTGCTCGACATCAAGCCGATCATGGGCTGATTGTTTTCCTTTTGACTTGCGCGCAGTGCGACATTGATGGCCCGGATTTGTTCGAACCATGTGCACGCTTCGTTCAGGGAGACTCGGTCGGACGCCGGGTAGTTCACTTCGGCTGGTGGTACTTGCGCGTTCGCCCACTTTTCAATCTGCTTGGTAAGCGCTGACGCAATTGGGACCTCAACCGTAAAACCAGCAGAAGCCTTGTACCCAGCTTTATAAAGAATGCATTGAAATACCGATTTATGACGTTTCCATCGCGTGTACTCGGATCGATCAAGGGCATCAGGCTCCTCCAACGTGGAGGACATTAAGGCATCTAAATCCTGGCCGGAGAATGGAGATTTATCGACCTTGAACAATGCCTGAATAAGATTCAGCCCCTGGTCAACTTCATTGAAGAAGTTAGTTCTTAGATCTTCAAATCCTGGCGCTTCGAGCGCACGATACCGTACAGTTTGATCTGGAAACACGTCTGCGATTGAGCTGCCATCATCTTGATGGTTGGCATTTGCATACTCACCATTGATGTCGAAAATGAGTTGCCCAACTGGAATACCGTCTGTCATGGCCGCCAAAGCAACAGCAGAAACGGTTGTCTTCACGGTGTTGGATTTTCCCGTTCGGGTCATTCCCAAAACGGCAGTTCGTCGCGATAGGAAGTCAGTTGGTTGAATCAACACATCAACTTTAGGCTCGTCCTTCCCCCTATGGAGTCGGGCGGTTGAGGTGTACCGCACTGATCCGATGTGAATAGGCGAAGGAACCTTCTTGAACCCAGCTTTCTTTGCTTCCTCTTCTGCCTTTGCAAGTACCTCTGGGTTAACGTGATTGACGATTGCCGCAAGAGCTTCTGCGCGTGGCTTAAAAGCTCGCAAGCGCGACAGGCTCATAAAATTTTCGATGTCACTGCCCAACCGTAATTGACCATCGTCATCCACGTAGAAAGTACCAAGAACGCTGCACCGCAATCCGCCGGCCTGGAGTTCGACTGCAGTAATGGGATCAAGGCCGTCATTGCTCTCTCCCGGATACTTCTCCTCAGCTGTACGGCGCTGATGATGTTCAATGCGTGTCCGCACAAAGTCGTTGTCTTGTGGTAAGCCGACAGGCTCAAGAACCCGGAGTAGAACTATCTCCTGATCAATTATGTGAGCGTCACCAAATCGTTCAGGATGAAAGCCCGCTGCCACCAAAAATGAGTTGTGTGGAATGCCATTCACCTTCTGCTTAAAAGCATCATTGGTCAGCACAAAAACCTCGTTAAAACGCATGCCATAGACGTAGCCCACAAATGACGAGTCGTAGTTGCCGAGCAATTTGACAAGTGCCGATTCGGTCGTCACCACCTTGTTGAGAATGTTGATCACTTTTTCATCCCTGATAAGTTGAAGTTGAAGTTGGCTGTGAGTTCACCGGTGCATGCGCGATGGGCGTTCGGAATGTGGTTGCTGACGCCTCTACGGCCAACAAAGTTCCAACAACACTCATTCCCTGGTGTTGCCCCCTACGGGATTCGACTGGCAAGGGTTGATTGCTGAAGAATAATTCGCGACCGACAAACCGTGCGCCACCTATTGGGTGCGCGGAGTAGGTTTGATCGATTACTCGTCCGTCAACGTCATTTAAGTCACCGTACAACTCTCGGATCTCTGGTGCATCGTCGTAAGAAAGCATCCATGGAACATCCAAAGCAACCAAGTAGTCGCGCATTACTTTATGGGCTTTATCGTCAAAGACATGGCCATAGAGTTGGTCCGCTTTCCTATAGTACGGGGGATCGAGATAGAGATAAGCAGTTGTATTTGCCCTATACCAAGAGCAAAACAATTTCCAGTTGACGCAAGTAACGCGGGTGACGGATTCGCGCAATTCATGGAGCGCTCTCAGTCGAGCAATTAGTTTCTCAGGCCTAAACCGTACGTCCAGTGTCCGATTGACTTGGCCCCATCCGCCAATTGGTCCGGCTTGATGCAATATGCCATTGAAGCTAGTTCGATTGAGATATAGGCATTTGTAGGCAGCTTCCCTGGGCGAAGACGGAGTCAATGCTTTTTGGCGACGCCACTCGTCAACGTTAAGCGTCGCGGTCTCTATTTGATTCAGCAGCCATTGGAAGTCTGCTTCTGCATTGGCGGTCTTACCAAACACGACCTGCCAGAAGTTAGCAATAAGAGGGTCTTTGTCATTCAATGCGATGCGCTGAACATGCCCAAGCTCCAATAAAGCCAAAGATACACCGGCCCCCCCGCAGAGCGGCTCAGCAAATTCAGTCGGCTCCGCCCCAGAGCCTTGAATCGCAGACCAAATGAACGGTGTAAATCTTGTTTTGCCACCTGGGTAACGCAGCGGGGATCTCGAAATCATTGGCAGCTCGGCTAACGTTTATTTAATACAGAGATGTTAACGGGGGGTGCTCGATGCGCCTGTTGGCAGGCATTCACCCAACGCAGGGCGGCGCCACCACAGGCAACCCCAGGCCTTTGCTGACCGTCACGTCATCACTCATCATCTAAGTCCCCCAGCAACACCCCGCGCCGCGCCATCCGCTCCCGCGCCTCCAGCAAAGCCGCATGCAGCTTTTGCTCCAGCTCCGCTTTGTGTGGCAGTTCGATCCATTACTCGGCCACGGTGATGCCGTCTTTGTGCATTTGCAGCAGTTCCACTTGTTCGCGGCTGGATTCGGGCCACAGGTGGAGGCCGATGGGCGCTCCCTCGCGCGGCTTCAAAGCCCCGACCAGGCGCTGAACGCTGTCAAACGCCGATGTACCTATCGCCGGAATCAATGTCGCCATGGATGCAATGCCGTCCCTGTAAGCCCGCAGGGTCAAGTTTCCTATGTGCGGATGGCGTCATCATATCCAACCACAGTTACGCAGGCCCGGCGTTCTGACGCGCGGGGTGGCGGCGCTAGCGCCTTGCCCTAGTCGTAGGCAATTACCGCCTGCCCCGCGTCCGCTTGCGCGCGCCAGAGCGCTAGGGCCGCATCGCTGGGGTAGAAGCGGAAGGCGTTGCCCAGGGCCAACTCGGCTTGGGCGCCTTCGGCCTCGGGCTGATCGGGGGCAGCGTGGCGCACCAGCGCCAAGCGCACCGCAAGGCCGCGTTGCACATCGCCCTGCTCGGTCGCTTCTTTTTGCGCCGGAAATTCACGCAGCACGCGGGCCACATCAGGCGCTTGCCCGTTGACGGCCACGCGCAGGTATTTGCCAAAACGGCAGCGCGCCTGCTCCAGATCCCAGAGTTGGGTGATGGTGAATTGCATACCGCCCGAGAAGCGGTCGGGTTGCGCCTTGCCCATGGCGATGACCAGGGTGTCGTCTTTCAGCAGATTTTTGTAGGCGTTGAGCAGCTTGTCGTCGGCGCGGGCTTCGATGCTGCCGGAGCCGTCGTCCAGCTTGAACAGCGCCAGCCTGCCGCGCGCGCCGTTGATCACGCGCAGGTCGTTGACGATGCCGGCCAGCAACTGCGGCTCGCGGGTATCAAGCAACTCGTCAATGGGGCGTTTGGCAAAGCGGCGCACCTCGTGCGCGACCTCGTCGAATAAA
>CAIOUR010000038.1 GCA_903861575.1 uncultured beta proteobacterium
ACTCCAAAGCCATCTCGGCGGTGGACGGCATGCTCAAGTACATGAATCAGAACATGTAAGGAATCACCATGGCCGCACGTTCTATCTCTGCTCTTGTATTGGGTTCTGTCTGTTTGTCCGGTTGCTCGGTCTTGCCGCCGCAACCCTTGACCCATTCCACTGGCTTTGCCCCGGTGTATCCGGTGGTGGCCACTGCGCCAGAGCAGGCGACAGGCTCGCTCTACAACGCAGGCGTTGGCGAAACCTTTTTGGGTCGTGGACGCAATTTCCAGGTGGGCGACGTGATCACGGTGGTATTGAGCGAGTCGACCCAGGCCTCCCGTGTCCAATCCGGCAAGCTCACGCGCACGTCCAGCAACACCGTGCTGCCTTCGGAAATGGGTGGCGGACTGTTGAGCGCCTCGGCCCTGTTGGGTGGAACCATCAAACAGGACGGCAGCGGCACCGCCGATCAAACTGCCAGCCTGAGTGGCTCGGTTGTCGTCACCATCGTCGACGTCATGGCCAACGGAAATCTGGTGGTGCGGGGTGAAAAGCAGCTGGCGCTCACCGAAGGCTCTGAAATCATCCAGGTCGCTGGCGTGATCCGTCCGGATGACGTGGCACCGAATAACACGGTGCAATCGAAGCGACTGGCCAATGCCCAGATCACGTACCGCGGTACCGGTGATATGGCGGCGACAGCCCGCGCCGGTTGGGGTACCAGTGGCTTGCTCAAGCTCTGGCCTTTCTGATCTTTTTGCTTTCTGTTCGGAAGATCCACCATGACAAAGTTTCTCTCCCTGTGTGTGCGTAGCTGCCTACCCGCTTTGATGCTGTTGCTGGCTGCGGGCGCGGCCCACGCCGATCGCATCAAAGACCTGACCAGCATGGCTGCCATGCGCAGCAACCAGTTGATCGGATACGGCTTGATCGTGGGTCTGCAGGGCACGGGCGATGGATCGGACCTGTCCTTTACCACCCAGAGTATGAAGACGCTGCTGAGCCGCATGGGCGTGAACCAAGAAAGCTCCATCGCGGACTACGAGTCAGCCACCAGTGGCGGAAAGATTGACCTGAAGAATGTGGCCGCTGTGATGGTGACTGCGGAGTTGCCCGGCATGGCCAAACCGGGTCAGAAGATTGACGTCAACATCTCCGCCATCGGCAAAGCCACCAGCTTGCGCGGCGGCAGCTTGTTGATGACCAGTTTGCGCGGCGTGGACGGGCAGATTTATGCCCTGGCGCAAGGCGCTTTGACGGCGACCGGCGTGGATGTCAGCGCAGCCGGCTCCAAAGCCAGCAGCGGTGTGACCACTGCAGCACGCATCCCTTCCGGCGCAATTGTTGAAAAGCTGGTCAACAACTCGTTTGACAAAACCGACAGCGTTCTGCTGAATTTGCGCGACGGTGACTTCACGACTGCCAGCGCCATCATCCAAGCCATCAACACCAAGTTCGGCGGTGACATTGCCCGGGCCCTGGACGGCGTCTCCATTCTGGTGCGTGCACCCAGTGACCTGAGCCAGCGCGTGACCTTCATGAGCATGGTTGAAAACCTGGACGTCCAGCCCGGCGAAGGTCCGGCGCGCGTCGTAGTCAATGCCAAAACCGGTACGGTCGTCATCAGCCGCAACGTGCGCGTAACGGCTGCTGCGGTGACGCACGGCACCATCACGGTGTCCGTTGCCATGACCAACGAAGTTTCCCAACCCGGGGCCTTGTCGAACGGTACGACGCAAGCTGTCCAAAACGCCGATGTAAAGATCGATGAGCCCAACAAGCCCATGTTCTTGTTCCAGCCTGGGGTGGACTTGCGTGCCATTGTGGACGCCATCAACCAGGTGGGCGCGACCCCCTCGGCCTTGATCGCGATTTTGGAAGCGCTCAAGAGCTCCGGCAGTTTGCGCGCCGAATTGCTGGTGATTTAAGGCTGACCCACACCCCTGCGACTGCACCATGGACGCGCTCTCTAACAACATTCCTCCCGCGGCGGCATCAGCCCTGAACGGAACCGGCTCGGGGTCCTATTTGGACTTCAACAACCTGGGTCGTCTTAAGGGACAAGCCGCCAAAGACGGCAAGAGTGCCGCACGTGAAACTGCGCAGCAATTTGAAGCGCTATTTTTGCAGATGATGATGAAGTCGATGCGCGACGCCAGCTTCAAGAGCGATCTGGTGGAATCACAGGCCAAAGACACGTTTGAAGGCATGTTCGACAAAGAAGTCTCGCTGGCCATGGCCAAGAAAAATACGCTGGGTCTGGCTGACATGCTGATTAAAAATATGCCTGACCCTGCGGTTCAGGCGGCCAATGCAAAGGCCATTCAAGATATACAGGCCCAGCAGTCCGGTTCAACTGCCAGTTTCCTGCAAGCGCGTGCAAACACTGCGGGTAAGGGCTTGCCCCTTGCGCCTCCGGAGGCTTCGCCCTTGTCCTTGCGGCCCGCGGAGCAAAGTGCGTTGACCTTGCCGCGCACGGGTGGACCTTTGCCTTTGGGTGCCGCACAACGGCCGATTGTCAAAGTTGACGCTGCAGATAGCGGAGCCGCGCCATGAGCGACATTCTTGGCATTGCATCGAACGCGGTGGCCGCTTACCAGCGCGCGCTATCCACCACCAGCAACAATATTGCCAACGTCAGCACCCCCGGGTACACCCGTGAGACGGCGAACTTTGAAGCTAACCCGGTCACGCAGGTCGGTAGCATCTTCATGGGAACCGGTGCGTCGGTGGACAAGATCACGCGGCAGTACAACGCCTTTATGGAGGCGAACCTGCGCAACAGCAACAGCGACTTGAGCAGTCAGGCACCCATGGTCGACTATGCCAACCGCGTGGTCGACATCATGGGCGGACAGACTACTGGTTTAAGCGGTACTTTGGATCAGTTTTTCACGGCAGCGCGCGATTTATCAGCTGACCCTGCATCGACGGTATTGCGCAGCAGTTTCCTGCGTGACGCCGTGGGCGTAGCGGACCGTTTTGGACAACTGTCAGGGCAGCTTGATTCCATTCAAGAGGAGACTACCCAGGCACTCCAGGGTCAGGTCGATCAAGTCAATTCCCTCACCAAGCAGTTGGGGCTTGTGAACTTTCAATTGAATAAACAGCGTTTGAGTGACGCGCAACCTCCCGGTTTATTGGATCAGCGCGATCAGCTGCTGTTGCAAATTTCGGAGTTGGCCCGAGTCAATACCAAGTTTGAAGTCAACGGAGTTGTGACGGTCAGCTTAGGCCCATCTATTACCCAAGACGTCGTCGTCAGCGGCAATAACGTGACCGAAATTGGCGCCAACTTCAACGCGGCCGCACCCGAAAAAGTCGCTTTAGTGCTCGATCCGTTTGGTAAGTCAATTGCTTTGAACGGTCCTACCAGCGGAAGCATTGCGGGGATGATGGCTTTCAGAGAGCAGGTCTTGGGCAATTCACACGCCGCTCTGGACAGCTTGGCTAAAACATTTGCGAATGCGGTTAATGAGGTTCACCAGGGTGGTATCGATGGGTATGGGAAACCGGCCGGTGCGCTCTTTCGGTTCGACCCAACGGCAGTCAATCTTTCTGCAGGTATGCAAGTCGCATTAGATGACCCCATGCGCGTTAGCGCCGCGGCGCAGTTTCGGGTCACAAAAAACGACACCAATACCAGTGCGGCCGACCCTACGCTGGTGTATGACCCCACCAGTTACAGCGGGCCCGTTACGCCAGGAGCGGCTCCTGGCACGCGGGCAGATGACGTTACCCAGCTTTTTGACAATAATTCCAACGCCGCCGCTGGTCGACTTATCACTGTCTCTAGCCAAGTTCCGGTGCGGCAAATTGCCTCGATTGCAGGGGGGCTGAACGACGTCTCGTTCTTTCTGGACTCTGCGCAGGTGGGCCAGCAATTGTCCATCTTGACCCGCGATGGCCGTGCCGTCGTCGGCGCCGGCCTGAGCCAGTCGGCGCAAGACGCGGCCTTCGGTCCTGGAAACGGCTTTGTGGCTGGGGCAACTTACAGCGACACCTATTTAAACAAGTCGGGGGTGCCTGACGGCTACCGCGACATGAAGGTCTTTTATGGTGCCCAGGCAGAGGTCATGCCCGAGCCGCTGTACAACGACAAAGACCAGGTCACAGGGTTTAACGCAGTCGCCCCTGTTTTGCAGGGCAGTCGCATCCAGACCGGGCAGACCTCTATTGACGCCAATGCTTTTGTGCTGAATGGAACGGCTTTGGGTGCCTTGTCAGCAGGTGCTAGCGGAACGATTCAAGCGAGCGACCTTGCGAACTGGATCAACCAGAAAACCTATGTACAGGCTGATGTCCTGACGAATCCCCCTATTTTTGTAAACGATAAAGAAGCAATGGGGAAAAGCTACTCCATCGGTTTCAAGAATGTTGCGGGGGGTGGGATCTCGTTAGCTGATGGCACTGCGCTCACAACTTTTAAGGTGGGTGATAGGACTATCCCGGTTGGCACGACAGGTTGGGATTTGGACCGGCTTGCGATGGAGATCAACTCATCTCCGTCCAAGGTCGCCGCCAGTATTTCTAAAACCGGCAACGGCTCCTCACTTGATTTTGTTTCGAGCGACGAGGTGTTCATTAATCCAGCCTCAGGGTCAGCTCCATTAGAGGGCGCTGCGTTGGACGGTTCTCGAGC
>CAIOUR010000039.1 GCA_903861575.1 uncultured beta proteobacterium
CATTCCTCAATGAAAGCCGCGAGCGCCGGGTTGGAGGCAGCTGCGTGCGCAGCCAACGGATGCTCGGCGGCGACCGCGCAAAAGGTCACGCCCATGATGGTGTCGGCGCGCGTGGTGAACACGTACATGCGGCCATCCTGGATCAGCTGCCCGGCGGCGTCGCGGATGTCGTGCGGGAAAGCAAAGCGCACACCCTCGCTCTTGCCGATCCAGTTTTCCTGCATCAGCCGCACTTTGTCGGGCCAGCCGTTCAAGGTGGCCTTGGGGTTACCGATCTGTACATGGTCCAGCAGCTCTTGGGCGTACTGGGTGATGTTGAGGTAGTAGCCCGGGATTTCACGCTTCTCAACCAGCGCGCCGGTGCGCCAGCCGCGTCCGTCAATCACCTGCTCGTTAGCCAGCACGGTCTGGTCTTCCGGGTCCCAGTTGACGACCTGGGTCTTGCGGTAGGCGATGCCTTTTTCCAGCATCTTCAGGAACAGCCACTGGTTCCACTTGTAATAGCTTGGGTCGCACGTTGCGATCTCCCGGCTCCAGTCGATGGCCAAGCCCATGGCCTGCATCTGCTGCTTCATGTACGCGATGTTCTCGTACGTCCATTTGGCCGGCGGCACACCGTTTTTCAGCGCTGCGTTCTCGGCGGGCAGACCAAAGGCGTCCCAGCCCATGGGCATCAAGACGTTGTAACCCTTCATGCGCAAATGGCGCGTGAGCATGTCGTTGATGGTGTAGTTGCGCACATGGCCCATGTGCAACTTGCCGCTGGGGTAGGGCAGCATGGAGCAGGCGTAGTACTTCGGCTTGCTGGCGTCCTCAACGACGCGGTAGGCCTCATGGCCGTTCCACAGGGGCTGCGCCCAATGCGCGCGGGCGGCTTGTTCGATGGCGGAGGGTTGGTATTTGTCGTGCATACAAGAGGGGCGTCGGGAGGGGCCGCGCGCTGCCGGTGTGGGCGCGCAGGGCCGGGGGATTTTAGGTCTACGGCAGGCGTGGGGGCGCGGCCTCGGTCACGAAGCCGATGCGTCCCAACCCGGCGGCTTGCGCCAGAGCCATGAATTCAGCCACACGCCCGTAGGGCACAGCGGTATCGGCGCGCAGCTGGATCTCGGTATCGGGGGCAGCGCCGGCGGCCTGGGTCAGCGCGGCGCGCAACTGCATGGCATCCATAGGGAGGTCCTGTATGAACACCTGACCCGTCTTGTCGATGTGAACCACCAGGGGCGCGAGCGGACGTGGCGCAAGCTGGGCCTGGGCTTGCGGTAAAGCGACGCGAACAGCGCTGACCATAAACGGCGCAGTAACCATGAAAATCACCAACAACACCAGCATCACATCAATCAGCGGCGTCATGTTGATCTCGCCCATCGGTGCAGCGGGAGCATGGGCTGTGGCGCGCGGAAGTCGACCGAAAGCCATAGATAAGTAATCAGCCAGCAGGATGGCCGTAGCGCAAGCCATGCAGGTCGAAGGCAAAACCCTCCAACTGGGCCTCGACCCGTCCGATCCAGCGCCCCAACAGGTTGTAGCCCAACACCGCAGGTATCGCCACGGCAAGGCCGGCGGCGGTCATGACCAAGGCCTGCCCCACGGGCGCAGCAATTTGCGGCAGACTGACCTGGGTTGCATCGGCGATTCCGAGCAGCGCCTCGTAAATGCCCCACACCGTCCCCAATAAACCCACAAAAGGCGCAGTTGCGCCAATGGTCGCCAACACCACCTGCCCGAATTGCAGTCGACGCATCGTCGCGTCCAAGGCGGCGCGCAGCTTGCGCATGTGTTGCTGATCGGGCTTACCGGCCGCCGCCATGGTGCCCACAACCGGTGCTTCCGCAGCGGCAAGAAGCCCTTGAAGGAATCCGCTGGCATCAAAGCCGATCGCCGCACGTGCGGCCACATCCCAACCGGGTGCCTGCCAGAACGCCGCCATCCCCATGCGCAGATGCGTTGTGGCACGCCAAAGCAGCAGGGTTTTCGCGACGATGAGGCTCCAACTCACAACCGACATCGCCAACAAAAGCAGCGAGATCGCCACATGGACCGGGTCACCCTGCAGCCAGCCAACCCAAGCACTCATTGCAGACCCAAAACATCGAACATATTGAACAAACCATGGGGCTTGTCCGCCAGAAAACGCACCGCCCGCAAACTTCCTTGGGCGTAGGTGGAGCGGCTGGACGATTTGTGGGTGATTTCAATGCGCTCGCCCGTGCCAGCGAATAAGACCGTGTGGTCACCCACGATATCGCCGCCGCGGATGGTCGAAAACCCAATGCTCGACGGGTCGCGCTCACCTGTGATGCCCTCACGGGCGAATACGCCACACTCCTGCAAGTCGCGGCCTAGCGCCTGCGCGATCACCTCACCCATGCGCAAGGCCGTGCCAGAGGGCGCATCGACCTTGTGGCGGTGATGGGCCTCAATGATCTCGATGTCGTAGCCGATGGCCAGCGCTTTGGCCGCCATCTCCAGCAATTTGAGGGTGACATTCACACCAACGCTCATGTTGGGAGCCATCATGATCGGAATGGTTTGCGCGGCATGGGCAATCTGGGCTTTCTGGGGCTCGCTAAAACCCGTGGTGCCAATCACCATGCCGATACCTAAACGGGTGCACACCGCCAGGTGCTCCATGGTGCCCTCGGGTCGGGTGAAATCAATCAAGAAAGAGCTGCCGGCTAGCGCCAGTTCCACATCAGCCCGCACGGCAACGCCAACCGCTTTGCCGCTAAACGCAGCAGCGTCTTCGCCAAGCGCCGGGCTGCCGGGGACGTCTACGGCTGCACTGAGGCGGCAATCGTCCGCTTGCCCAATGGCTTCAACCAGCATGCGCCCCATGCGGCCAGAGGCGCCGGCCACGGCAATGCGATAGGGGAGAGCGATGCTGGAAGTGGACATACAGGGCAAAAAACCTATTGAGAGGAAGGAGCTTCCAGAGGCGGGTAGCTGCTCGGGACAAAACGGGGCGCACTGGCGGCAGTGGCCCGCGCAGGAACCGGAAAACGCTGCAATTGCTCAGGCGTTGCTTCCAACACAGGCAAAGGGCCGGTTTCGCGTACGCCCTTCAAGCCTGCCACAAACTCGGCTTCGCTCGGCAGCTCGTCGGCTTCGATACGCGCCAATTTATCGGCTTCGAACCAAAGCGTCACGCGGCGCGACTCTATGGCCCCGCCTTTGCGCTTGAAACTGAACACATAGTCCCAGCGATCCGCATGAAACACGCTGACCAACAAGGACGTACCCAACACCCCAGAGGCCTGGGCGCGCGACATGCCTAACTGCAGCGCGGCGAGCTGCTCCCGCGTGACCACATTGCCCTGGACCACGTCAATTTTGTAGGGCGTGACCAGCGGCTTGATGTAGGGCTTAACCACAGACGCGGTTTGATCGGCCAGGCTGATCGCTGACTGACAACCGGATAGCGGAACAGCGCCAACTAAAAGGGCAGCGAGGCTCACAGCGCAACGCATGGGGGGATACATAGACATCGCAGACAATAGTGTCAAGCCATTGTAGCGGCAGGCTTTTTGCGGAAGCGTTAAGGATCTACCACCATGAACAGCACCGATGGATTAAAAAATTCCGGCCTCAAGGCGACGGTTCCACGCCTCAAAATTCTGGATATCTTTCAGCGCGCCAAACAGACCCACATGTCCGCGGAAGATGTTTTCCGTTTACTGATTTTGGAAAATTTCGACATCGGTCTGGCCACGGTGTACCGGGTGTTGACCCAGTTTGAACAAGCCGGTCTGCTCACCCGCAGCCAATTTGAAGGCGGCAAAGCGCTTTACGAACTCAACGACGGCCAGCACCATGACCATCTGGTGTGCTTGGACTGCGGCCATGTGGAGGAGTTTGTTGACACCGAGATCGAAAACCGCCAGCATGCAATTGCCCGTCGGTTGGGATTTGAAATCGCGGACCACGCCCTCAGCCTGTACGCCACCTGCCGCAAAAACCCCTGCCCTAACCGGAGCCCAACCTAATGGCCGCGCTCCATGGCCTGACGATGGCGCTCCAAAAATTCCTGGTAGGTGTCAATTCCGCGTAACTGCAAAATCGTGTTGCGCACTGCAGCCTCCACCAGCACTGCGATATTGCGGCCAGCGACCACCTGAATCACCACCTTGCGCACCGGGATGCCGATGATGTCCTGGGTGAGCGGCTCATGGGGCATGCGCTCGTAATCGCGCTCCAGCGTCTCTTTGCGCACCAGGTGCACGATCAGTTTGAGCCGCATCTTGCGGCGCACGGCGGTCTCACCAAAGATGGCGCGGATATCCAATAGTCCGATACCCCGCACCTCCAAGAGGTTTTGTAGCAGCTCGGGACAACGGCCCTCGATAGTGGCCTGGTTGATCCGGTACAGGTCCACCGCATCATCGGCCACCAAGCCGTTACCGCGCGATATCAACTCCAGGCCAAGCTCGCTTTTTCCCAAACCGGATTCACCGGTGATCAACACCCCTAGCCCCAAAATGTCCATAAAAACGCCGTGCATGGAAACCCGGTCAGCAAAATGTTTGGACAGGTAGGCGCGCAAAACATCGATCACAAAGGCCGAGGAGTCCCGTGTAGCGAACATCGGTATTTGCGCTTCTTCGCACATGGAAACCAAAGCCGCAGGGGCGCTTTGACCATCTGCCAGCACAATCACCGGCGGTTGCAGGGTCACGATACGGGCGATCCGCGACATGCTGCGCTGCGGATCCGCATCGTCGCCACCCGATATGTAACGGATCTCCCGCTCACCCAGGATCTGCACGCGGTACGGGTGTATGTAATTGAGGTAGCCCACTAAATCAGCGCCCGAGCGGGCTGCGCGCACGGCCACTTCGTCAAACCGCCGCTCGGAGGCGCCCAAGCCGGCAACCCATTGCCAATGCAAACGACTGCGAAAAGCCTCAAACAGGACGTCGGCGCTGACAACAGTAGGTTTCATCGGCGCTATCTATCTGATGGTGTGATGCTGCGGGAAATGGCTACGGGTTCAACGCTTCAAGCTGGCCCGGCCAACCCAGAATCAGGCCGTGCAAGGCTTCGGCGCTGGCGCAGCGCCGCATGGCTGCGCGGCGCGCCTCGTCGCTCAGGAGCGCCGCAATTTCAGACAAAAGCTCCAGGTGTTTTTGGGTCGCCGCCTCGGGCACCAACAAAAAAACCAGTAAATCAACTGGCTGGTTGTCGGGCGCATCAAACCCGATGGCCTGCCCTAACAGACGCACCGCAGCCAGTGGCAACTTCAAACCCTTGATACGGCCATGGGGGACGGCCACCCCGTTACCCAGACCGGTGGAGCCAAGACGCTCGCGTGAAAACAGGCTGTCTGTGACAGAAGCCCGACTGAGCCCGTGCTGGGACTCAAACAAGAATCCCACTTCCTCAAATGCCCGCTTTTTGCTGGCGATTCCGGTCCCGGTAAGGACCTGCTCAACTGGAAGAATGGCGGCTAGGCGGTTCATGAAGTGCGCGGATTATGCATAGAAAAGCCGCCCACTGGGGGCGGCCGAACGGGACAATCTGCGCCGCAGCTGCAGGCTTTACATCAAGCGCTTAGGCGCTTCGTGCTGGTGATCCTGCAACTTATTTTTGTAGCGCACGACCTGGCGGTCGAGCTTGTCCACCAAAGAATCCACTGCGGCGTACATGTCCTCGTGGGCCGATTGAGCGAACAAATCACCGCCCTTGACGTGGATATTGCACTCCACCTGCTGTCTGGTTTCCTTAGCCTTTTGATGTTCGATCGATAAAAGCACTTTGACGTCAACCATCTGGTCGAAATGCCGCACCACGCGGTCTAGTTTCTGGATCACGTAACTGCGCAGCGCCGGGCTCACATCGAGGTGGTGTCCGCTAATTGTCAGGTTCATACCGATTCTCCAAGTCTTGCAGGTTGAAATTCCCCGGTCTGTCCCAGGGGCGCTCTGGCAAAAGAAGAGCAAATTCGCCTGGCCTCGGGGTCTACTTGCGCCGAATTGCCTACCTTTGCGGCCCTTTTGTACCCAATTTGCCGTCATGAGCCGGTGCCATAATCAGAGGCTGCGCAACTTCCGGGAGCGAAGCCCTTGAACCCCTACCCCTTACGGTAGCTTTCACACTATTGCGGGCCAGAGTCCTGTCGCCCGAAAGCTACAGCCCATCTCAATGAATCGTGTTGAATCATTGGACTCTGGCCCGCGAACGCTCTGTCCATGCTCAACATATTCACACTGGCCAACGGTCGGCTGTTCCAAGAAGAAATCGATTCGCTAGAGGAACTGGCCCGGTTCCAACCCATCTGGGTCGACCTTGAATCTCCCACGCCGGAAGAAAAACGCTGGATACGGCAGTACTTCGGTCTGTCGATTCCAGACGACGCGATGGACGAAGACATCGAAGAGTCGGCCCGCTTTTACGAAGAAGAAAACGGCGAACTGCACATCCGCAGTGACTTCTTGATTGCTGACGAGGATGAACCACGCACAGTACGCACCGCCTTCATCCTGAACCTGGTCAACGAAACGCTCAACAGCAAAGGCGTGCTGTTTTCGATACACGATGAAGACGTCCCGGTGTTCCGCTTGCTACGCATGCGCGCGCGCCGCTCGCCCGGCCTGATCACCGATGCCAAGGACGTGCTGCTCAAACTATTTGACGTCGACGCCGAATATTCGGCCGACACGCTCGAAGGCATTTACGACGAAATGGAAAAGGTCAGCAAAAAAGTCCTGGCCGGCAACGTCACCGACGAGATTGCGGGTGAAGCGCTGGCGGCGATTGCGCGGCATGAGGACTTGAGTGGGCGCATCCGCCGCAACGTGATGGATACGCGGCGAGCCGTCAGCTTCATGATGCGCTCCAAGATCTTGACTTCCGACCAATTCGAGGATGCACGCCAAATCCTGCGCGACATTGATTCGCTGGACTCGCACACGGCGTTTCTTTTTGACAAGATTAACTTCTTGATGGACGCTACGGTCGGCTTCATCAACATCAACCAGAACAAGGTGATCAAGATTTTCTCGGTTGCCAGTGTCGCGCTGCTGCCGCCCACCCTGGTGGCCAGCGTGTACGGCATGAATCTCAAGTTTCCGGAATTACTGTTTCTCGGAGATTGGAGCTACCCTTATACGGTGGCGCTGATGGTCTTTAGCGCAGCACTCCCCATGTGGTATTTCGGCAAGCGCGGCTGGCTTAAGTAGCCCCGACCTTCGGGTCAATCACGCAAGGCGCGCCGCAGGATTTTTCCAACGGGCGTTTTGGGCAACTCGGTGCGGAATTCGATGAATTTGGGCTGCTTGTAGCCCGTGAGGTTGGCGCGGCAATAAGCGCGAACCGCATCCTCTGTCAGAGCCGCGTCACCTTTTACCAGCACCAACTTCACCGCCTCCCCGGTCAGCACATCCGGCACACCCACGCAAGCGCATTCCCGCACACCGGGTAATTCGGAAACAAGATCCTCTAACTCGCTGGGAAATACATTGAACCCGCTGACCAAAATCATGTCTTTCTTGCGGTCCACAATGGTGACGAAGCCACGGGCATCCATCACACCAATGTCGCCCGTTTTCATGTAGCCATCGACCGTCATGACTTTGGCTGTCTCGTCAGGTCGCTGCCAGTAACCCGCCATTACCTGCGGGCCCTTGACAGCAATCTCGCCGGGTTGGCCCAAGGCAACCTCCTTGCCGTCGTCGTCCAGAAGCTGGACCCAGGTATTTGGCAGTGGTGGACCGATCGTGCCATCATGCGCTCGGATATCGGCAGGGTTGCAGCAGACGCTAGGGGATGCTTCGCTCAAGCCGTATCCCTCGCAGATCGGACAACCCGTCTTCTCCAGCCATCGCTGCGCCACCCCACGCACTACGGCGGTACCACCACCAACGCTGCTGATGAGGTGGCTCCAGTCCACACGCCCAAAGTCCGGATGGTTCACCAACGCACCGAAGAGGGAGCTGACTGCTGGAAAGGAGTGAATGCGGTGCGCAGAGAGCGCCTTCAACACAGCCGGAAGGTCGCGCGGGTTAGGGATCAGAATAGTTTTGCCACCCAGACGCAGGCTCAGCATCATGCTCACGGTAAACGCAAAAATATGGTACAGCGGCAGTGCACACACGCCAGTCGGCTGTTCACCCGCCGGAATGCGTTGCATGGCAGGAAGATTCCAGGCCTGCGACTGCAACACGTTGGCAACCAAATGTCGGTGCAACAAGACAGCCCCCTTGGACACTCCGGTGGTGCCGCCGGTGTATTGCAAGACCGCCACATCGTCCGGTCCGATCAAAGGCTTGCTGAAAGATGCCTTACGCCCTTTCGCTATCGCAGTATTGAAGCGCACCATAGCCGGCACATGGAACTCCGGAACAAGACCCCTGACTTTGCGCACAACCCAGTTCACCGCGGCACCCTTGACGGGGCCCAGCAAATCGCCCATAGCGCAGACGACCACATGCGCAACGCCTGTGTTGGCCAGGCATTTCTCCAACGTACTGGCAAAGTTTTCCAGAATGACGATGGCCTTGGTCCCGGAGTCCTTGAGCTGGTGCTCCAACTCGCGCGCGGTGTACAGGGGATTCACGTTCACCAGGACATAGCCGGCGCGCAGAATCGCAGCGACAGCTACCGGGTACTGCGGTACGTTGGGCATCATGATGGCGACCCGGTCACCCTGTGTCAGGCCTAGGCTCTGGAGATACGCCGCAAAAGCTGCACTCAGAGCCGCGAGATCGGCGTAAGCCAGATCCCGCCCCATGAAATGAAATGCTGCTCGATCAGCGTAGCGGGTAAAGCTGTCTTCCATCAACTCCACGAGCGTGGGATACAGCTCCACATCGACATCGGCTGGAATGCCCAGCGGGTAATGGGATAGCCAGATGCGCTCGGTCATGGATGATCCAGCGCCATGCTCCAATCGGTCCTAATCTATGGCCTTAACCATGTCTTCGACGACCTTCTTGGCGTCCCCAAAAACCATCATGGTTTTGTCCATATAATACAGCTCGTTGTCTCGGCCCGCGTAACCTGCCGCCATAGAGCGCTTGTTGACGATGATCGTCTTGGCTTTGTAGGCCTCCAGAATGGGCATGCCGTAAATAGCGCTGCC
>CAIOUR010000040.1 GCA_903861575.1 uncultured beta proteobacterium
CACACTGCCGTTGGCCACGCTGATCCGGTTCTTCCTGTGGGAGAACGAATACTTACTGATCTACGTCGTGATAGGAATAGCATTCGTGGTCGCCATCTTTTACCAGGTCTATGGCATTGCGCTGCAGCTGACGATTGCCGTCGATAAGTCACTGCACGACCCTCTGACCAAGCTTCATAACCGCCGGGCCTTGGATGAGACCTTGCCGCACCTCTTGCGTGCCTCCATGCGCGGCCAAAGTCCGGTGTCGGTACTGTTCATAGACATCGATTTCTTTCGCAGCTTCAATGAGGAATTCGGCCACGAAACCGGAGACACTGCGCTGGTCGCCGTGGCCAACGCTTTGCTCTCATGCTGCCGCCGTCCCATGGACTTGCTATGCCGCTGGGGTGGCGAAGAATTTGTCGCCGTATTACCGGAGACCAACGCCGCAGGGGTAGACAAAGTGGCCAACGACATGCTGCAGGCGGTTCGCAACATCGCGCTGCAGTCGCCGTCCGGCCGGTTGACGCGCATTACTGTGAGCATCGGCAGCGTAAGCACTATTGTCACGCAACACAAGCAAACCGACGACTTGATCGACTGCGCCGACAAAGCCCTGCAAATTGCTAAGAACTGCGGACGTAATCAGCATGTCGTTTGGCGGGCGAGCCCCGTACCGCCATTCCTCGCGGTCTCCATACCCACTGCGCATACCTAGGATCAACATGACCGACTCCGAAAAAACTGTCGCGGAACACGCGGCGCAAAACGCTTCGGAGCTGCGCTACCGCCGCCTGTTCGAGACCGCGCAGGACGGCATCTTGATACTGGATTTCAAGACCGGAACCATCCAGGACGCCAACCCGTTTTTGACCACGATTCTGGGCTACACCCGGGACGAACTGATTGGCAAGCGTTTATGGGAAATAGGCGCCATCGTCGACAAAAAGGCGTCACTGGAGGCCTTTACCGTTCTGCAAGACAAGGGATACATACGCTACGAAGACCTGCCGCTGATGACCAAGAAGGGCGTGATCATCAATGTGGAATTTGTCAGCAACGCCTACGGCGTCAATGGCGACCGGGTGATCCAGTGCAACATCCGCGACATCACGGAACGCAAGAACGTCGATAAGCAGCTGATGGAGTACCAGCATCTGGTGACGCTGGGAATGTCCGAAATTGTCGATGTGCTGTCCACCATGATCGAAGAGCGCGATCCCTACACCGCCGGCCATCAGGCCCGCGTGGCCCACTTGTCCGTCGCCATCGCGACTGAGCTGCAACTGATGCCCCACAACATCGAAGGCATTCGGCTGGCCGGACTGGTGCACGACATCGGCAAATTTTCCATTCCCGCGCAGGTGTTGATGAAGCCCACCAAGCTCACCAGTTTCGAGGTCGCAATGCTGCGCAACCATGTGCAAGCCGGCTATGACGTGCTCAAGCACATTCACTTTCCGTGGCCCGTGGCGCAGGCCGTCTTGCAACACCACGAGCGGCTGGACGGCAGTGGTTACCCCAATGGCCTCAAGGGCGACAGCATCAGCGATGACGGACGCATCCTGGCGGTAGCGGACACAGTAGACGCCATGGTCGGTGCGCGCCCCTACCGCAACGCTTTCACCCTGGAAGTGGCTTTTGACACGCTCCAAGCGGGCTGCGGCACGCTGTACGACGCACGCGTCGTGGCAGCCTGCATCAAGATTTTTGAGCAAGACCATTACGCCTTGCCTGAACTGCGCAACTTCGACCGTGGCCCGCCCATTTCCAATCACCTGTAAGGCACTGCGCCGGGCGCAGCGCGGGGCGGCGGCCATGGAGCTCGCGCTACTGCTGCCTTGGCTGCTGCTGATGGTCGACGGCATCGCTGAATTCGGCGTGCTGATGTACAACCAATCGGTGCTCACCAGCGCCAGCAGCATGGCGGCCCGCGCGGGAATTGGCGGCGGCGCGTCCAAGCTCAGCCCTGCGGTGATCGGCCAGTTGGCCCTGGACTATTGCAATGCCAACCTGCTGCTGGCGGCCAGCACCAGCGTTCCCAGCGTCGCGGTGGTGCAGGCCAGCGAGCCCAGTTTTCAACTGCCACTGCAGGTCACCGTGCGCTACACCTACGAGGGCCTGATCGTTGGCGGATTTCTAGCGGCACTGCAAGTGCGCCCGACCATGGAAGCCACTACCGTGATGTACAACGAATGACGCCACATCCTTACACACCACAACGCGGCGCCATCGCGGTGCTGACCGCCCTGCTCTTGCCAATGCTGCTGGGCTTTATGGCGCTGGCCTTGGATGTGGGCTATGTGCTGCTGAACCGCAACCGCATGCAGGTGGCTGCTGACGCAGCCGCACTGGTTGCCGCCGGTGCGCGCCAACACGGGCAGGACATCAACACCGCGCAGGCGCTGGCCTTGCATGCAACGCAGGCCAATGGCTTCACCCAGGGCCTGGACCAGACCGTGGTTACCGTGGCGATTCCGCCGGGCGGAACCGCTGCTTTTGCGGCAGACACGCAGTACGTGCGGGTTACGGTGTCCCAACCCGTGAACGCATTTCTGGCATGGGTATTCGGCATCACCCGAACGGCGACTTCCGCCAGCGCAGTCGGCGGGCCTGCTGGCAGCTCGCAACCCTGCTTGCTGTCACTTGCATCGGCGGCGTCCGGTGCCCTGATTGTTCAGGGCAATAGTGTGGTGACTGCGAACAATTGCGGCATCTTCGTCAACTCCAGCAGCAACACGGCGATGCAGGTCTCGGGCAACGTCACCGTCACAGCCAACCCGATTCAGGTCGTGGGCAACTACACCGCCATCGGCAACGTGACCATCAGCCCGGTCGCCACCGGCTCGGCAGCCAGCGCCAACCCGTTTACCAGCCTGGCCGTGCCGCCATTTGCCGGCTGCACGTTTACCAACTACACGCGAACGGGCAACGGCAGCTTGGTACTCACGCCCGGTACGTACTGTGGCGGCATCAGCATCACCGGCAACCATGCGGTTCAGTTTTCAGCCGGGACCTATGTGCTGTACGGTGGTGGCATCCAGTTTTCTGGAAACATTGCGCCGATAGCCGGTAGCGGTGTCACCTTCTTCAACTCTGGCAACGGCAGCACCTACCCCTACAGCGCGCTGAACTTGGTCGGCAACGTATCGCTGAACTTGTCTGCGCCGACCAGCGGCTTGTATTCAGGCTTGCTGTTTATGCAGGATCCTCTGAATACACTGGCGGCAAACATTGTGGGCAACTCCGGCGCGGTGTTGGCCGGAAACCTGTACTTCCCCCAGGCCAACTTAACACTCACCGGCAACAGCGGCACCGCAATTCCCACGGGGTCGGTCGTGGCGCAAAAGGTCAGCGTCATCGGCAACACCCAGTTCAGCATGACCAATGTCTACGGCAGTGGCAGCGCCTCTTCCGCACGCGCGGGCCTCTACGAATGAGCCAGCGCCTTACTCGTTCATAGCCGTCACCCTGGAAGACAAGACTACGGGCAGCTGGATGGCAGATAAGAGGCTACCGGCCAGCAAGCTGGTGTAGGTAAAAGCAACGCTCACCGAAAGGGGAGTTTGGTAGGTGCCGCCAGCGGTCTGGTTCACCACCACTGTCACGGGATGGGCGCTATCAAAAGACACCAGGTAGCTGGCCGCATACTTCTGGGCAACTGCTGCGATCCCGGCGTTGTCCAATTTGGGGGCGGACACCACAATGCCCGCACGCACCGCTTCACGCGCCGCGTTGAGCACGATGGCCTGGTCGTACAGCACCAGGCTGAACTCCATCACGCCGTCAATCGCCAGCAAGTACAAGGGCAGGACGAGCGCGAACTCAATCGCCGCTGCCCCGCGCTGC
>CAIOUR010000041.1 GCA_903861575.1 uncultured beta proteobacterium
ATGTCTTTCAGGCACTGGCGCATCGCGTCTTTGGTCGCGGCGGTGACGATGCGCGGGCCGGTGACGTATTCGCCGTATTCGGCGTTGTTGGAAATGGAATAGTTCATGTTGGCGATACCGCCTTCATAAATCATGTCGACGATCAGCTTGAGCTCGTGCAGGCACTCAAAGTACGCCATCTCGGGCGCGTAACCGGCCTCAACCAAGGTCTCGAAACCCGCTTTGATCAACTCGACCGTGCCACCGCACAAGACAGCTTGCTCACCGAACAAATCGGTCTCGGTTTCTTCGCGGAAGTTGGTCTCAATGATGCCGGCCTTGCCCCCGCCGTTGGCCATGGCGTAACTCAATGCCAGATCACGGGTACGACCCGATTTGTCCTGGTGGATCGCGATCAGGTGGGGAACGCCGCCACCTTGCACATAGGTGCCGCGCACGGTATGGCCGGGCGCCTTGGGCGCAACCATCCAAACGTCCAGGTCAGCGCGGGGCGAGACCAGACCGTAATGGACATTGAAACCATGGGCAAATACGAGCGAAGCGCCTTGTTTGATGTTGGGCTCGACGTCATTGGCGTACACGGAACCGATTTGCTCATCAGGCAGCAAAATCATCACCACGTCGGCGGACTTGACTGCGTCAGCGACTTCCGCGACTTTGAGGCCGGCTTTCTCGACCTTGGGCCAGGACGCGCCACCTTTGCGCAGACCGACCACGACCTTGACGCCGCTGTCATTCAAGTTTTGCGCGTGCGCATGGCCCTGGCTGCCGTATCCGATGATTGCTACCGTTTTGCCTTTGATCAGGCTGAGGTCGCAATCTTTGTCGTAAAACACTTTCATCTTTTTCTCCGAAATAAAAACGGCGGCAAGCGCCTAGTTACACAACCCATCACACTCGCAAAATCCGCTCGCCCCGGCCAATGCCGCTGGAGCCTGTGCGCACTGTTTCCAAAATCGCCGCGCGCTCGATAGCCTCTAAAAAAGCGTCGTTCTTCGACTGGTCACCCGTCAATTCAATGGTGTAGCTCTTGTCGGTCACATCGATGATGCGACCACGGAATATGTCCGCCATGCGTTTCATCTCTTCGCGCTCTTTGCCCACCGCGCGCACTTTGACCATCATCAACTCGCGTTCGATATACGCACCTTCGGTCAGGTCCACGACCTTAATGACTTCAATCAGGCGGTTCAGGTGTTTGGTAATTTGCTCGATGACGTCGTCCGAACCCGTCGTTTCAATCGTCATGCGCGACAGACTGGGATCTTCGGTGGGGGCGACCGTAAGCGACTCGATGTTGTAGCCGCGAGCGGAAAACAAGCCGACCACACGCGAGAGGGCTCCGGGCTCGTTTTCCAAAAGTACTGCAATGATGTGTTTCATAGATCTCGATTCCTCTTTTCGCCGCCCTCCCCGCGCAGCGGTAACCGCGCGGCTTGACGGGCAATAGATTCGTCTCTCAGGTTAATAAACGGGCTTTGCTCAGAGGTCTTCTGAACCCAGCAGCATTTCGGTAATGCCCTTGCCGGCTTGCACCATGGGGAACACGTTCTCAGTCGGATCGGTACGGAAATCCATGAATACCGTGCGATCCTTGAGTTTGCGGGCTTCCCGCAAAGCAGGCTCCACGTCTTCCGTTCGCTCAATCAACATGCCCACATGGCCGTACGCCTCAGCCAGTTTCACAAAATTCGGCAGCGCGTCCATATAGCTGTGGCTGTAACGGCCCTCGTACTCCACTTCTTGCCACTGGCGCACCATGCCCAGGTAGCGGTTGTTGAGGGATACGATCTTGATCGGCGTGTTGTATTGCAAACAGGTGGACAACTCCTGGATACACATCTGCACAGAGCCTTCTCCGGTGATGCAAAACACCTCCGCCTCAGGCTTGGCCAGTTTGATACCCATAGCATAGGGAATGCCTACTCCCATCGTGCCCAGACCGCCCGAATTGATCCAGCGCCGCGGCTCATCAAAACGGTAATACTGCGCGGCCCACATCTGGTGCTGGCCCACATCGGAGGTGATGTACGTCTCGACGTCTTTGGTCATGTTCCACAGCGTCTCCACCACGTACTGCGGCTTAATGATCTCGCCGCTGCCGGGCTTGTACTTCAGGCAGTCGCGCTTGCGCCAGCCTTCAATGGCTTCCCACCAACCACCCAGCGCCGCAGGGTCAGCGCGGGTACTGGTTTCCTTGATCATGGCGATCATTTCCGTCAGCACTTCTTTGACATCGCCCACGATCGGAATATCCACCTTGACGCGCTTGGAAATGCTGGAGGGGTCAATATCGATGTGGATGATCTTGCGCTCGTTTTGCGCAAAATGCTTGGGATTGCCGATCACACGGTCGTCAAAGCGCGCGCCCACGGCCAGCAGCACGTCGCAGTTCTGCATGGCGTTATTCGCCTCCACCGTGCCATGCATACCCAGCATGCCTAAAAATTTCGGGTCGCTGGCAGGGTAAGCGCCCAAGCCCATCAGGGTATTCGTGCAGGGATAACCCAACATGTCCACCAAAGTGCGCAGCTCGGAAGATGCATTGCTCATCAGTACGCCGCCGCCAGTGTAAATATAGGGCCGCTTGGCAGTCAAAAGCAATTGCAAAGCTTTGCGGATCTGACCTCCGTGACCCTTGCGCATGGGGTTGTAGGACCGCATGGTCACGTCCGCAGGGTAGCCCGTGTAAGGAACTTTCTTGAATGAGACGTCTTTCGGAATGTCCACTACAACCGGACCAGGCCTGCCGCTGCGGGCAATGTGGAAGGCCTTTTTCAAAGTCACGGCCATATCACGGGCGTCTTTGACCAAGAAATTGTGCTTCACGATCGGGCGGGTGATGCCAACGGTGTCGCACTCCTGAAAGGCATCGAGACCAATGGCATGGGTCGGCACCTGCCCGGTAATGATGACCATGGGGATGCTATCCATGTAGGCCGTGGCGATGCCGGTAACCGCGTTGGTAACACCCGGGCCGGACGTAACAAGGGCGACGCCCACATCACCGGTTGCGCGGGCATAACCATCTGCCGCATGGACAGCCGCCTGCTCATGGCGCACCAGAATGTGCTGGATCGATTCTTGTTTGAAAAAAGCGTCGTAAATATGCAGTACCGCACCACCTGGGTAGCCCCAGACGTATTTCACGTTTTCGGCCTGTAGCGCTTTGATCAATACTTCAGCGCCGCGCAGCTCTAGTGGCTCAGTATGGGGATCCACGCCAGCGGTGGCGGCGATTTCTTTTTTCGATATTTCCATGATGAACCTTTGCGAATTTCTCTAACGAAAAACCTTGGGTGCTTCTTCCCTCCGCCTTGTGGGCCGGGGTTGAAACTTAAGGTCAAGACCATTGGCACAAGGAATAATGCGCCGAACCAGGACCCGTTTGCGTTGTTAAGTGCAGCCTATGATTATGGCATCTTCGTAGCCAAGTGTTGGCACCAGCTACGTGCGGAGACTTCGGGGAAACTCTGATGCCATAATTTGCAGCGCTCTTCACATCTATTGGATATCGACTTGCGCCCACCCTTAACGCCAAGGTAGCCTCAGTTTGGCAACACCCGCAGAAATTTCTGACTTCCTCAAAGGCGTTGAAAAGCGGGCTTTTAAGCGTAGCGTTTACCACGTCCGTAACGAAGAGTCTGCTTTGGACATCGTGCAGGACAGCATGATGAAACTGGTCGAACATTACAGCCACAAACCCGCCGACGAATTGCCGCTGCTATTCCAAAGAATACTCTCAAACAGCACCATTGACTGGTTCCGACGCCAGCAAACCCATCGGGCACACTTTGCCAATCTGGACGATTTTGAAGACGCCGAAGGAGATATTGATACGGATGCGTTATCCCATCTGTTGGCAGCAGATGCTACGCAAGCCCAAGAGAGCAGCGAAACCGAGGCACAGCGCAGCCAAACTTTGCGCCAAATCGAACAAGAGTTGGAGCTTTTGCCCTCGCGTCAACGCGAAGCCTTCCTGTTGCGTTATTGGGAAGAGATGGACTTGGCCGAGACGGCTACCATCATGGGCTGCTCACAAGGCAGCGTCAAAACGCATTGTTTCAGGGCGGTTGCAGCTTTGTCCAAAGCGTTGAAAATAAGGGGAATATCACTATGACGTCCAAGCTTTCACCGTTGCGAGCAAATGCCACCCGGCCAGAAGCCGACCAATTCGGGCGACTTCTCAGCGCCAGGCTGAGCGCTGGCTCAAAGAACCTAGAGCATGACATCGTTCAACGCCTTTGCGTTGCGAGGGAACAGGCTGTTTCCAGTTTATCTAACCAGCGAGAGTTGGTATCCGCCGGTCAGCGGCAGGGCTCGGCAATGTCTTTGGGGGGGCCGCTAGGTAGTTGGGCGAAGTTTTCTAGCCTGGTCCCCATGTTGGTTCTGCTCGTAGGCCTGTTTTGTATCGACGCAATGCAGGACCAATTCCGGGCTGATGAGTTGGCAGATGTGGATGTAGAGCTCTTAACCGCTGAGTTGCCTCCTGTTGCCTACACCGACCCTGGCTTTATTCAGTTTTTGCGCTCCACTGCCCGCGACTAACTACCACGCTTATGTCTCTCCGTCCACGGAAAGCTTCCACCGGGTGCCAACTCTGTCGCACGCGGACATCTTACCTCGTGCTGGGTGCCGCCGCTTTTTTTGGAGTGTCCAACGCCAACTTTGCGGCGGAGGCAAACACTGAGCCCAACGCGCATGTCGCCGCGACGGCCCCCGCGCTCCCGGCCATCACTGCGCCGAAATGGGCAGACCTGCTGGATACGGAACGACAGGTTTTGCAGCCCCTCGCCTCTGTGTGGGATGGTATGTCAACCACCCGCCGTAGGAAATGGCGCTCCATAGTCAAGAATTACGCTCAACTCAACCCCTCCGACCAGGCCAAAATTCGTGAGCGGATGGCGGAGTGGGCGTTGCTAAGTACGCAGGAACGTCAGCTTGCCCGACTGAACTTTGCGCAGAGCAAAAATGTGAACTCGCAGGACCTGGCCAGCCATTGGGAAACCTACCAGTCGCTCAGTGAGTCTGACCGCAAGGCACTATCAGATAGCAAGCCACCGGTTCCGACTGGCGCCGCGATTGCCCCAAAACTAATTCCTAAAGAGAAACTAGCCAACATTGCGGTCACCCGGCATAGCACGGATGCGGAACGCGCAACGGCCAGCGCTGTGCAGCCCATCGACCGCAAGACTTTGCTCCCCCTGCGCCCGGCAACATTGGCAAAGTCCCCGCCCCATGGCGGCGCCTGAGGCCGTGGCGCAGCCCACTGCGCCAACAGACCCTGCACCCGCGCCACCCGAACTGCTGGCGCCGCGTCTGATTCCCCGGATGGGAAGCTGGGTGTACGAGGGGTTGCTGCTATTTGGCGTCATATTTATCGCCGGCTACCTTTTTGGAACCCTTACCCAAACCCGGAACGCCATGGACAACCGACTGGCGCTTCAGGCTTTTTTATTCTGTGTTTTGGGGGTTTATTTCGTTTGGTTCTGGACCCACGGTCAAACCTTGGCCATGAAGACTTGGCGGATCCGCGTAGTCGATGTGCGGGGCCAACCGCTAACCCAGCAGTGCGCCCTGAAGCGCTACCTTGTGGCCTGGGTCTGGTGTATCCCGCCCTTGGTGATGGCCTACGCGGCATCGTTGCAATTCGCAGGCACGGGCGCGGTATTTGTTCTGTGGGTTGCCCTATGGGCGTCTCTGAGCCATTTCCACCCGCTCAAACAGTTTTGGCACGATGAATGGGCCGGCACCCGGCTGGTTGACTACCGGCCGGCGGGCTAAGGCCCGATCAAACCGCCGTTTCGTCTTGCTCACCGGTGCGGATGCGCACCACCCGCTCCACGCTGGTCACGAAAATTTTGCCGTCACCAATCTTGCCGGTGCGCGCTGCGTTCACGATCGCATCGACACAGCGGTCCACATCCTCGGTTTTCACAACCACCTCAATTTTCACCTTGGGCAAAAAGTCGACCACGTACTCGGCACCCCGATACAGCTCGGTGTGACCCTTCTGGCGACCAAAGCCTTTGACCTCGGTCACGGTCAAGCCGGTCACGCCGCATTCGCCCAGCGCCTCGCGCACTTCTTCCAATTTGAAAGGTTTGATCACGGCGGTAATTTGTTTCATCGTTGTCTCCGGAAGGTTGGGCTTGCTCGGGACCACGCGGCGTCAGCCACGGAATCGGTTGGTAATAGGATAGCGCCAATCCTTGCCGAAACTGCGGTGGGTGAGCCGGATGCCCGGAGGCGACTGGCGACGCTTGTACTCGTTGACCCGGATCAGTTGTGTCACACGCTGCACATCGGCGCTGGAAAATCCCGCTGCAGTGGCCGCCTCGGGGCTGCCGTCGTTTTCCATGTAGTGGGTGATGATGGCGTCCAGCACCGCGTAGTCGGGCAAACTGTCCTGGTCGGTCTGGTTGGCGCGCAACTCGGCGCTGGGTGGGCGGGTGATGATGCGCTCAGGAATGGGCTGTGGGCCGCTGCCATAGGGGTCATGCAGGTTGCGCCAGCGCGCCAGCGCGAATACCTGGGTCTTGAGCAGGTCCTTGATCACCGCAAAACCACCGGCCATGTCGCCGTACAGCGTGCAGTACCCAGTGGCCATTTCCGACTTGTTGCCCGTGGTCAGCACCATCGCGCCCAACTTGTTGCTCAAGCCCATGAGCATGGTGCCGCGAATGCGGGCCTGGATGTTTTCTTCCGTGGTGTCCTCGTTGCGGCCCTCAAACAGCGGAGTCAGGGAGGCTTTGAACGCGGCGAATTCGGGCTCGATAGAAATTTCGTCGTACTGCACGCCCATGCGGCTGGCCATCTCGCGGGCGTCGATCCAGCTGATATCGGCGGTGTAGGGCGAAGGCATCATGACCGCGCGCACCCGCTTGGCGCCCAGCGCGTCCACGGCAACGGCCAACACCAGCGCCGAATCGATACCGCCTGACAAGCCCAGCAGCACGCCCGGGAATCCGTTTTTGTTCACGTAGTCGCGCACACCCAGCACCAGGGCGTCCCAGAGATCAAGCTGCTCCGCGCGCACAGGCTCGACCGCCCCGGACAGCGTCAGGCCGTTCGCCACAGGATGTGCGTCGACCATGAACAAGGATTCGGTGAAGCTGGGCGCCCGGGCCGCCAAGGCACCGTCGGCAGCCAATGCGAAGGAGTGACCTTCAAAAATCAACTCGTCCTGCCCGCCAACCAAATGCGCGTAGACCAGCGGCAGGTTGCAGGCACGCGCCCGCTCGGCCATCACCGCTTCGCGGGCATAGCCTTTACCAACATGAAAAGGCGACGCGTTGACCACAGCCAGCATCTGCGCGCCGCCCGCCAAAGCCGCCTGCGCCGGACCTTCAAACCAGGCGTCTTCACAAATCAACAACCCGACGCGAACGGCGGCCTCGCCTACCCCCACCTCAAACACGCAGGGCTGATTCCCTGGCACGAAGTAGCGGCGCTCATCGAACACCTGGTAATTCGGCAGCTCCTGCTTCGCGTAGGTGGCAATAAGCTGTCCTTCGCGCACCACCGTGGCACAGTTGAAGCGCTCCTGCACGCGTACTGATGCGGTGCGGCGGTCGCCACCGCTGGGGTGACCCACAACAACGTGAAGGCCTTGCAGATGGGCCAGCGAGCGCGCCACCTCGTACACAGCGTCCTCACAGGCTTGTACAAAGGCCGGGCGTAAAAACAGGTCTTCGGCGGCGTATCCGCAAATCGATAACTCGGGGGTCAAAACCAGCCGCGCACCCTGCGCATACGCCTGCGTGGCTGCGGCGACAATGCGCTGCGCGTTGCCACTTACATCACCCACCACGAAGTTGAGCTGGGCAATGCAAATTTTCAGATTCATGGGGTGGAAGAGGTCAACATGCGCAAGGTAGAAGGTGTTTTGGATTATGTCATTCGGGTGGTGGAAAGTCCGTCTGACATCAACGCCGCCCAATGGGATGCACTGCTGGCGCTGCAAACGCGATCCAGCCCTTTCATGCGCCACGCCTACCTGGATGCGCTGCACCACAGCCACAGTGCGTGCGCGCGCACCGGGTGGATTCCGTCTTTCATCACGCTGTGGGACGGCGATGTGCTGGCCGCCGGATGTGCGGTCTATGTGAAAAACCACTCCTACGGTGAGTATGTTTTTGACTGGGCCTGGGCCAACGCCTACCAGCAGCACGGGCTGGCGTACTACCCCAAAGCCACCGTGGCCGTGCCGTTCACCCCGGTTCCCGGGCCGCGGCTTCTGGCGCGCGACCCGCAGGCGCGCGCAGCGCTCATAGGAGCCGTTGTAGCGTGGTGCGAATCCAAAGAATTGTCGTCTCTGCACCTGCTATTCGGCACCGAAGAAGATACCGCCAGCTGTGCCCAAGCCGGCCTGATGCTGCGCCACACGGTTCAGTTTCACTGGACCACTGCCACACCCGCGTACAGCAGCTTCGAGCAGTTTCTCGCAACCCTCACGCAAGACAAGCGCAAAAAAATCCGCCAGGAGCGGCGCAAAGTGCGCGACGCAGGGGTGGAATTCATCCACAAACAGGGTGGCCAGATTCTGAGCAGCGATTGGGATTTTTTCTACAGCTGCTACGAGCGCACCTACCTGGAGCACGGCAACGCGCCCTACCTCAGCCGCGATCTTTTTCAGCGCATGCAAGACACCATGCCCGACAACTGGCTGCTGTTTCTGGGCATGCGCGATGGACACGCCATCGCCTGCAGCCTGATCGCGCTCAACGACGCCGCCGATCCGCAGCGTGTGGCTTACGGCCGCTACTGGGGAGCCTTGGAGCGGGTGGACTGCCTGCACTTCGAAGCCTGCTACTACCAGCCTCTGGAATGGTGCATCACCCATGGCTACCAGCGTTTTGAAGGCGGCGCGCAGGGCGAACACAAAATGGCACGGGCGCTGCTACCAGTGAAAACCAGCAGCGCCCATTGGCTGTCGCACCCGGCTTTTGCGGACGCGGTAGCACGCTTTTTGGAGCGCGAGGGCGCCGGAGTGGAAAATTACCTGGAACAACTGGAGGCACGAAGCCCCTTGCGTGCGATCAGCTAGCGCCCACCCAGCTTTTGTGAATCAGCCCAGTGATTTCTGGTAATTCGCAATGCCTTCCAGGATTTCCTGGTGCGCAGACTCCGGGCCCTCCCAGCCCAAAATCTTGACCCACTTGTTGGGCTCCAGGTCTTTGTAATGCTCAAAGAAATGGGCGATGGTCTTCAAGCGCATCGGGTTCAAGTCTTCGGGCTTTTGCCACTGTGTGTAGATGGACAGAATCTTGTCGGTTGGCACCGCCAGAATCTTGCCGTCCTGACCGGCCTCGTCTTCCATCTTCAAAATGCCGATGGCGCGGCAGGTTACGACCACGCCAGGTATCAGCGGCACCGGGGTGATCACCAACACATCGACCGGGTCGCCATCACCGGAGATGGTTTGGGGCACATACCCGTAATTGGTCGGGTAGTGCATGGACGTGCTCATAAAGCGGTCCACAAAAATCGCGCCGGTTTCCTTGTCGACCTCGTACTTCACCGGGTCGGCATTCATGGGAATTTCGATGATGACGTTGAAGGCCTGGGGCGCGTTTTTGCCGGGGGAAACTTTGTCGAGTGCCATAAATTGTGGGGAAGTTGAAGGGATGCGAGCCCAGCTTGGATGAACAACCTAGGATTAACCCCTAGTTTACTGACTCCGCACTTGCGGGCGCGCTTTCGCGCCATGGAATGGCGCTACAGTGCTGCGGTTGGCCAATCGACGCTACCTGCATACCGATGCATGTGCGCGCGAGGAAGCAACGCAAGCGGGGGTCTCGCAAGCGTTGCCCCCACCATCGCGCAACATTTGCAGGAGTGTTTTTATGTCAGCTAGTAACGCGGTCATCTTGGCCATCGGATGCGGTTTGATTGCCGTCATCTACGGCGTATGGGCCCGCAGTTGGATTCTTTCGCAAGACGCGGGCAACGCCCGGATGCAAGAAATCGCAGCAGCCATCCAAACCGGTGCCTCGGCCTATCTGGCCCGCCAATACAAAACCATCGCCATGGTGGGCGTCGTCCTGGCTATCCTCATCGCGGCATTCCTCGAGCAGCTCAGCGCGGTCGGCTTTGTATTGGGCGCGGTGCTTTCCGGCGCCTGCGGCTTTATCGGTATGAACGTCTCGGTGCGCGCCAATGTGCGCACTGCACAAGCCGCCACACGCGGCATTGGCCCGGCGCTGGATGTCGCCTTTCGCGGCGGCGCGATCACCGGCATGCTGGTCGTTGGCCTTGGGCTGCTGGGCGTCACCGGCTTTTACGCCTACCTGACATCCGGCCCCGCACCCTCGGACGGAAAAGCATTTGCAGCCCTGTTGAATCCCTTGGTGGGCTTTGCATTCGGCTCCTCGCTGATCTCGATTTTTGCCCGTCTGGGCGGCGGCATTTTCACCAAGGGCGCTGACGTGGGCGCCGATCTGGTGGGCAAGGTCGAAGCCGGTATTCCCGAAGACGACCCCCGCAACCCGGCGGTGATCGCCGACAACGTGGGTGACAACGTGGGCGACTGCGCTGGCATGGCAGCCGACCTGTTTGAAACCTATGCGGTGACGCTGATCGCCACCATGGTGCTGGGTGCGCTCATGGCCGGTACGGCCGGACCCAACGCCGTGCTGTATCCGCTGGTTCTGGGCGGCGTGTCCATCGTCGCCTCCATCATCGGCTGCTTCTTCGTCAAGGCTGCGCCGGACATGAAGAACGTGATGCCCGCGCTGTACAAAGGTCTGGCGGTGGCCGGCGGTCTGTCACTGATTGCGTTCTACTTTGTGACCCAGGCGCTGTTTCCCGCGTCAGTGGCGCTGGCCGATGGCGCAACGCTGACTGCCAGCGGCCTGTTTGGCGCCTGCGCGATCGGCCTGATCCTGACAGGCGCCCTGGTCTGGATCACCGAGTACTACACCGGTACGCAGTACGCACCCGTGCAGCACATCGCCCAGGCCTCGACCACCGGCCACGGCACGAACATCATTGCCGGTTTGGGTGTGTCCATGCGCTCGACCGCCTGGCCCGTGCTCTTCGTCTGCGCAGCCATCTACAGCGCCTTCAACCTGGGCGGCTTGTACGGAATTGCGATTGCTGCCACCTCCATGCTGAGCATGGCCGGCATTGTGGTTGCGCTGGACGCCTACGGCCCCATCACCGACAACGCCGGCGGCATCGCGGAAATGGCCGAACTGCCGGCCAGCGTGCGCGACATCACCGATCCACTGGATGCTGTGGGCAACACCACCAAAGCCGTCACCAAAGGCTATGCCATCGGCTCTGCCGGTCTGGCTGCGCTGGTGCTATTTGCTGACTACACCCACAAACTGGAAGGCCTGGGCGCGCACGTCAAATTCGACCTGAGCGACCCCAAAGTGATCATCGGCTTGTTCATCGGCGGCTTGATCCCCTACCTCTTCGGCGCGATGGCCATGGAGGCGGTTGGCCGCGCGGCAGGTGCGGTGGTGGTGGAAGTACGGCGTCAGTTCCGCGACATCAAGGGCATCATGGACGGAACGGGCAAGCCCGAATACGACACAGCAGTGGACATGCTGACCACCGCAGCCATCAAAGAGATGATGATCCCCAGCCTATTGCCCGTGGTCGCACCCATCGTGGTCGGGCTGGTGCTCGGGCCAGCCGCCTTGGGTGGTCTGCTGATGGGCACCATCGTCACCGGCTTGTTCGTGGCGATCTCCATGTGTACCGGTGGCGGCGCATGGGACAACGCCAAGAAATACATCGAAGACGGCCACCACGGTGGCAAGGGCTCCGAAACCCACAAAGCGGCTGTGACCGGTGACACGGTCGGCGACCCTTACAAAGACACTGCCGGTCCTGCCATCAACCCGCTGATCAAGATCATCAACATTGTGGCGCTGTTGATCGTTCCGGTGATGATGTCGTTGCACGGGGTCTGAAGCCGCAAACTGCTTCGCCCCGAGCTGAAAAAGCCCGCATTCGCGGGCTTTTTCTTTGGTGGCGTGCCCGGTCTTGGGGTTCATTTAGGATGCGGGTATGAAAATTTTGGCTATCGACGACCATGAGCTGGTGCGAGAAGGCTTGCGTCAGGTTCTGCAGATGCTGGGCGATGGCATAGACGTTATCCAAGCCGATACCGCGCAGGCAGCGTTCATGCTGTTGATTGCACACCGCGACCTGGACCTCATTCTGCTGGACTACCACCTGCCCGATATGACGGGACTTGAGATGTTGCAGCAACTGGGGCGGCGCGCGCCCGAAGTGCCTGTGCTCATGATCTCAGGCATGGCCAACGCACAATTGATGCGGCAGGTACTTTCGGCTGGAGCCGCAGGGTTCATCAGCAAATCCAACTCCAGCAGTGCATTGCTCAGGGCCATCCGCGTGGTGCTAGACGGCGGCATTTACACACCAGAAGATCTGCTGGATCTGGAGGGTCAAATTGTGGACGGGACCATGCCCAAACGCCCTTCGCTTTCTAGAACGCAAGAGCGGGTTTTTCGCTGCATGGTCGACGGGTTGAGCAATAGGGACATCGCGCAAAGGCTGGAAATCGGCGAGGAAACCGTGAAGTCGCACGTCTCATCGATCCTGCGCTATTTCGACGTACAGAACCGAACGCAAGCGGTATTGGCGGGCGTGAAATACGGATTCAGGCCGGGTATCTAGACTGGGGCACCTACCGCGCGCAGACGACGCAGCCAGGCACGCAACTTCGCAGGCCGCACCGGTTTGTCCAACACCACCACACCCTGCTCCTGCCATTGCGCGCGCAAAGAAGCATCGGAGGGTCCGCCGAATAAGCACGCCTGAATCGGCTCGCCGCAATGGCGTCGCACAGCGTCCACCGTGACGCCTGCCCAAGGACTTGAAGCCTGCATCACATCGTGGCTCGCCCAGCCTGCCAGCGCAAAATCGCAGAGTACGACACCCGGCATGAACCCGCCAGCCTGCATCTGCAACAGCGCAGACTCCAGATCCGCCTGCGCCAGCACATCGCAACCCCATGACACCAAGAGACCCTCCAGGGTTTCGCGCAGCTTGTGATCACCCTCCAGGAGCAGAACCCGCAGGTCCTGCAAATCAGCGATTTGCACCCCACGGGGACTCACCACAGTGCGGTCCGCAGCGGCTGGCACCTGACGTGGGCGCGCGATAGGTAGCGTTACCGAGAAGCGCGCACCGCAACCCAGCGCCGAACGAACCGTCAACGCAGCCCCCAGGACATCGGCCGTGCGGGCCACGATGTGGAGCCCCAAGCCCATGCCCTTGGAGACGTCGGAGCTTTCTCCGTCAACACGGTAAAACTCTTGGAATATGTGCTGATGGTGCGCGGGGTCGATTCCGCGCCCGCTGTCCAGCACCTCGATGCGCACCCCAGTACCGTTGTGCACCTTGCGGCACACAATCAAGACAGCGCCGTGGTTGGTGTAGCGTAAAGCGTTGTGGCCTAAATTCATTACCACCCGCTGAAGTAAGGCTGGGTCGGTCAAAGCCCATAGATCCGTGGGCCGCACCCGTAAACGCAAATTCTGGGCCCGCGCCTGAACCGACAGGGCCGTGCGAACTGCCTGAAAAGTCTGCTCAATGGGATGGGCCTGGAAATTCGGTGCCACAGCCCCCGCCTCCAGCTTGGACAACTCCAGCAAACCGTCCAGCAAATCCTGCATGGACTGCACCGCCGACTCCAGGTTATCGACCACCGTATCGGCGCCGCGCCCCAATGGGAGCTGTCCTAACCGGGCAATCAGCAAGCCCATGGCGTGCATGGGCTGGCGCAAATCGTGGCTGGCAGCGGCAATAAAGCGTGACTTGGCCTGCGTGGCGGTTTCTGCTTCCTCTTTGCGTTGGCGCAACTCGCGGGTCACATCGTTGACCAAGGCTTGCAACTCCTCTTGGCCCCACTGCAACCTCTGCCCGATCACGCCCAGCGTGCGGTAACTTGGAGCCAAAGGGCCATCGAAGCGTGACAGCTCGGCAATCTGCGAAAAGTCGTTGCCCTCAATACTTTGGATAGCAGCATTCAAGCGCGCTGTGTTGTCGCGTTCGCGCCGCAATGCCCGCCACGCCACCAGTCCACTGACGCCGCACGCCACCGCCAAAAAAGCTATTAACCATTCCCGCACCAAGGCAATCTCTCCTCATTCCGCAGCCCGACAAGGGTCACAATAAGCCCATGGCCGAAAATTCCACACCCCGCGTTGTCCCCCTGGTAGACGAGCGCCCACGCCGCCTGGCGGCTCCGGCAGCGGCTTTCGCCGAGGCCACCCGCCTGAAGCCTGCAGGGCACTTGCAGGACCGTTTGCAGCGGCCGCTGCATGACCTGCGTATCAGCGTGACCGACCGCTGCAATTTCCGCTGCAGCTACTGCATGCCCAAAGAGGTGTTTGACAAGGATTATGTCTACCTGCCGCAATCCGAACTGCTCAGCTTTGAAGAAATCACGCGGATCGCAAGCCAATTTGTCGCGCATGGCGTAGAAAAGATCCGGCTCACTGGGGGCGAGCCCTTGCTGCGTAAAAACTTGGAAGTGCTCATCGCCCAGCTAGCAGCCCTGCGCACACCGCAAGGCAAACCACTGGATTTGACGCTGACCACCAATGGATCCCTGCTCGCGCGAAAAGCGAAGGCCTTGAAAGCTGCCGGCTTGCAACGTGTCACGGTCAGTCTGGATGGTCTGGATGACATCGTCTTCAAACGCATGAACGATGTCGACTTTCCGGTTTCGGACGTTCTCGATGGCATCCAAGCTGCGCAGGCCGCCGGGCTGGGGCCGATCAAGGTCAATATGGTGGTTAAAAAGGGAACCAACGACCACGAAATCCTGCCGATGGCACGGCGTTTCCAGGGAAGCGGCGTCGTGTTGCGCTTCATTGAATTCATGGATGTGGGCGCCACCAACGGCTGGCGCATGGACGATGTGCTGCCCTCCAGCGCGGTAATAGAGCGCATCCATTCCACCATGCCGCTTGTGGCGCTGGAAGCGGCGCAAGCGGGTGAGACCGCCCAACGCTGGGGCTTTGCGGGTGCTGACGGATTACATGACCCGCAGCTGGGTGAAATCGGCGTCATCAGCAGCGTCACCCAGGCATTTTGCGGCGAATGCAGCCGCGCACGTCTGTCTACCGAAGGGCAGCTTTACCTGTGTCTTTTTGCGAGCCAGGGCTACGATTTGCGCAGCCTGGTGCGGGCCGGCAGCGACGATGGTGATCTGGCCTCGGCGATTGCCCACATTTGGCGCGGCCGTGGCGATCGCTATTCCGCCCTGCGCGCCGCGCTGCCACCGGACAACGGGCTGGCGGCAAAAAGGGTGGAAATGAGCTACATCGGGGGTTAGCCGACCATGCCCACACCCTTTGTTGAGTCCACCGCTGCTGCCGCGCCTGCAACGTCGGCGATACGCGCCGATCAGGTTTGTGCTGTGGTGCTTGCAGGCGGCCAGGGCCGGCGCATGGGCGGTGTCGACAAGGGCCTGCAATTACTTGATGGAAGCCCACTGGCCCGGCACGCGCTGCAGCGTTTGCAAGCGCAAACCCTTGGGGTGCCACGAACCGTGGCCATCAACGCCAACCGCAATCAGGCGCTGTACGCCAGCTGGGGCGTGCCGGTTTGGACGGACGCCGTTGGCGGTTTCGCCGGGCCGCTGGCGGGATTCCACACCGCCTTGGTGCAGTGCGCCGACACGCATGACTATCTGCTGACGGTGCCGTGTGATTCACCGGTGTTTCCGCTGGATCTATTGTCGCGCCTGGCTCAAGCGCTTGCGACAAGCTCGGCACACGTTGCCATGGCCCAGGCCCCGGACGGACCGCAAGATCCGACGCTGCGCACGCAACCGGTTTTTTGTCTGCTCAAAACCAGCCTGTTGCCCAGCCTAGAGCGGTACCTTGAGAGCGGCGGGCGCAAGATTGATACATGGACGCAGGCGCAAGGGCAGGTGGAGGTGGCATTCAACCAGCCCCACGACCCCGCCCAGGCGTTTTTCAACGCCAACACGCTGGCGGAACTGCATATGCTGCACCAGGCACCCGTTACGCACCCTTGACACGATGAAAAGCCTGGAACAAATCGCCGCACAACTGCAAGGCTACGACCCGCAAGCCCTGCCTGCACATGTAGTAAATGCCTTTTTATCGGATTGGGTGCCGGCACCCCAACGCAAGGAGACTGTGGGGCTGATGCAGGCATTGGGACGCGTCCTGGCCGAGGATGTGATATGCCCGATCAACGTTCCAGCGCACGACAACTCAGCGATGGATGGGTACGCATTCGACGGCAGCCAACTGGAAAGTGGCAGCCCAATCACGCTCCAGGTCATGGGCACCGCACGGGCTGGATCTGCCTATCAGGATTCGGTCGACGCAGGGCAATGCGTCAAGATCATGACCGGTGCGGTCATGCCCGCCGGGGTCGATACCGTTGCTCCACAAGAACTGGTGCAGCGCGATGGCGACGCCATCACCATCCCCGCGGGGCTGCTGCTCCGTGGTGATAACCGGCGCCATGCTGGCGAAGACCTGCAGCGGGGGAGCGCCGCGCTGACCCGTGGCGCTCGGATCACACCAGCCGCAATGGGTCTGATTGCCAGTCTGGGCATTGCCCAGGTTCGTGTGTACACGCGCTTGCGGGTGGCTTATTTCAGCACCGGCGACGAAATTCTGAGCTTGGGCGATGCGCCGCGCGAAGGTACTGTTTTTGACAGCAACCGATACACCGTATCGGGCATGTTGCAGCGCATGGGCATCGACGTATTGGATCTTGGCGTGATACCCGACCAACCTGCCGCACTGCAAGCCGCATTTCAACGCGCCGCACGGGAGGCCGATGCCACCATCACCAGCGGCGGGGTCAGCGTGGGAGAGGCAGACCACACCAAAGCGATGATGCGCCAGTTGGCATCCAGCGCCTCGGATGGCAGCGGCGGGGGAATGGTGTTCTGGCGCATCGCCATGCGCCCAGGCCGACCCATGGCGGTGGGGCGCATCGGGCACAAGCCTTTGTTCGGCCTGCCCGGCAACCCGGTGGCGGTGATGGTGACTTTCTTGGCTTTTGTGCGTCCGGCGCTATGGCAGATGATGGGGGCCAAGGTCAGTGAACCGCCGCTGCTGCAGGCCCGCAGCAGCGAGGCCATCCGTAAAAAGCCGGGTCGCACCGAATACCAGCGCGCCATCGTTAGTACCGGCAGCAACGGGTCGCTCACGGTGCGAACCACCGGGCAACAGGGCTCAGGCGTTTTGCGCTCGATGGTGCAAGCCAACGGCCTGCTGGTTCTGGCCCACGAACAAGGCAATGTTGCGGTGGGGGACGTGGTCAGCGTGATGCTGTTCGACGGGGTTTTGTAGAGCCGCTTCAGCCCACGTCCATGGCCAGGGTCACACCCTGATTGGCCAGCGCGTCAGCGCGCTCATTGCCGGGGTCACCCGCGTGGCCTTTGACCCAGCGCCAATCGATGCGGTGGCCACCAGTAGCGACCAGATCGTCCAGCCGCTGCCACAGATCGACATTCTTCACCGGTTGTTTGGAGGCCGTCTTCCAGCCCTTGGCTTTCCAGCCGGGCAACCATTCGGTGATGCCCTTGAGCACGTACTGGCTATCCAGATGCAGCGTGACCGCACACGGTCGCTTGAGGGCTGCGAGCGCCTGGATCACAGCCATCATTTCCATGCGGTTATTGGTGGTACCCAGTTCCCCGCCGCAAAGTTCTTTGCGGGTTCCGTCGGGTGCGCACAGCAACACGCCCCAACCGCCGGGGCCGGGGTTGCCTTTGCAGGCGCCGTCGGTGTAAATGGTGACTTCATTCATGGTTGATGCTGTGCTTTCCGGCCTCGCGGTGGCTGGCCACGGGCGCAGTTTGTGCGGCGCGTTGGGGCTTGGGCTTCCAGGCCGGAGCCATCAGGCGCATACCCCGGACCCGCTTGACACCCACCACCACATAGGCAGCGCCCAAAATCGGCCACCAGCGCGCACCCATGCGCTCCATGAAGCCCCAGCGGCTAAGCCACTTGACGCTACGCACCGGCGGCACATAGCAACCGTAACGCACCAGCTCAGTGTCAAAACTCAGCAAGCGCAACCAATCGCGCAAGCGCCATAAACCGATCGCCTCATCCGACACCGGCAGGTACAGCGGGCCCATCCGTCGGCGCAAACCCATGCGGCGCAGCAGCTGCCCCAAGCCCTGGCGCACGGTCCAAAGGCTGATCGGGTTGAAACCACAAATCACCACCCGGCCATCCGGCACCAATACGCGTTCGACTTCACGCAAGGTGGCATGCGGATCGGCGCTGCACTCCAGCGCGTGGGGTAAGACCAACAAGTCCAGGCTGGCCGAGGCAAAGGGCAAAGCGGCAAAGTCGGTGACCAGCGCGCAGCGCAAAGCATTTGAAGTTTCGGCTTGTTCGTCCGCCATCCAGCGGTGCGGCATGCGGTTGCTGCGCAAAGCGTCTAATAGAGGTGTGCCTAATTGGAGAGCATGAAAGCCAAAGGCATCGGCCACGACGGCGTCCAACTGCTTTTGTTCCCAGTCCAACAGGTAGCTTCCCACGGGTGTAGCCAGCCAATCCTGCAAACCTATAATTTGTTCGTCCATGAAACCAATCAAAATGCACGCTTGCGATCCCCTCCCGTCCAAGCGCCAGGACATTCTATTCACCCGCTTGGCGAATCCCGGCAGCGGTCGGACTGCCGTATGAAGTCCGCCGTACGCAAGATCCTTGTGACGGCCTTTGCCGGGTTGGCTCTTCTGAGCCTGATCGCCCCGGCGGCAGCCCAAAGCCAGCCGGACGCCCTGTCACCGCCCATCACTCTGGAGGGGGCCAGTCGCCGAGTCGCCACGCTCGATGCGCCGTCTGAAATTTGGGATCGGATCCGCACTGGTTTTGCTATGCCAGACCTGGAAACGGACCAGGTGCGCGATCGCGAAGTGTGGTACGCCAGTCGCCCCGATTACCTGTACCGGATGACGGAGCGCTCGCGCAAGTATCTGTTTCACATCGTCGAAGAACTGGAGTTGAGGGGCATGCCGACCGAACTGGCGCTCCTGCCTTTTGTAGAAAGCGCATTCAACCCACAAGCCGTGTCAAGCGCGAAAGCGGCCGGTATGTGGCAGTTCATGCCAGCCACCGGTAAAACATTCGCGCTCAAACAGAACATTTTTCAGGATGACCGCCGCGACGTGCTGGCCAGCACCCGGGCTGCACTGGATTACCTGCAAAGGCTCTACGGGATGTTTGGCGACTGGCATCTGGCACTGGCTGCCTACAACTGGGGCGAAGGCAACGTGGGCCGCGCCATCGCGCGCAACCAACAAAAAGGACTGGGCACGAGCTACCTGGACTTGCCCATGCCAGCCGAGACCCGGCTCTATGTTCCCAAGCTTCAGGCGATCAAGAACATCGTGATGCAACCGCAGGCCTTCAACTCGCAACTGCCCGCGATCGGGAACCACCCCTACTTCGCCAGCGTTCCGATTAGCCGGGATATGGACGTCACCCTCGCGGCCAAACTGGCGCAGATACCACTGGATGACTTCAAAGCTCTGAACCCATCCGCCAGCAAACCCGTGATCCTGGCCGCAGGCAAACCCTACATCTTGCTGCCCTGGGATAACGCAGAGGTGTTTCAGAACAATCTGGAAGGATTCTCCGGTGCACGCCTGGCAAGCTGGACCGTCTGGGTCGTTCCACAAACCATGAGCGTGGCCGCAGCATCCAAGCGCACCGCCATGGGTGAACAGCAGCTGCGCGAACTCAACGGTATTCCCCCAAAGATGCTGATTCGCGCGGGTTCCTCGCTGTTGGTACCCCGGGGTGCCAAACTGGACCAAGACGTGGCCACCAAAGTGGCAGACAACGGGCAGTTATCGCTGGCGCCGGAAATTGTGCTTCAACGGACGGTGGTCAAGGCTGGCAAAAAAGATACGGTTGCAAGTATCGCTAGCCGCTACAAAACCACGCCTGCTAATGTTGCGCAGTGGAACCAAGTGAGCGCCACGGCGACCTTCAAATCAGGCCAGAAAGTGGTAGTTTTCATTCCTGCGAACGCTTCGAAGAAGTCTGATTCGTCTAAGAAGGTGGCGACTGCCAAACGCGGGAAAAAGTCGGGCTAGCGGTAGCCTAGGAAAAGAATGGCGATGTTGGTCCCAAATGCGCCGATCCAGACTAGGCTGCGCGCATGAGAAAGTCCGCCCACATACAGACCCACGTAAACAACACGCAGAGTGATAAAAAGAGCAGCCAGTAAATCCAGCCAATTTTGATCGGCACCGAGCTGGTGTGCGATGACAACCGCACCGATAAAAAACGGCAGCGCCTCAAAGCTGTTGGCTTGCGCGGCGTTGGCACGGCCACGCCACTGGGTTTGCAGGGCAAGCCAGTCGCGCGGACTGCGGTTGTCATAACCGCCCTCGCTCAGCGGCACAAAGCGCCCGGACTTGGCAATACCGGCACACACGATAGGCAGCACGGCCGCAGCGAGTACGCACCAATAGGCGATGGAAAAATGGGACACGGCAGTTCCTCCTGAAAAGCTTCTAGCGCCGATCCACTAGCGCATGCGCAATCGTACCGAGGTCCACGTATTCCAGCTCGCTGCCCACCGGAACGCCGCGCGCCAGCCGCGTCGGGCGCAGGCCACGTGATTTCAAGCCCTCACTGATGACATGGGCCGTAGCCTCGCCCTCGGCGGTGAAATTGGTCGCCAGAATGACTTCGCGCACCACACCGTCTCCGGCCCGCTCAAACAAGGCCTGGATACCGATGTCTTTGGGGCCGATGCCATCGAGCGGGCTGAGTTTGCCCATCAACACAAAGTACAAGCCGTTGTAGGCCTTGGTGCGCTCCAGGGCCGCCTGGTCCGCCGGTGTTTCAACGACGCACAACAGGGTGGCATCGCGCTGCGGGTTGGCACACACCTCGCACACGGCGGACTGCGCAAACGTGTTGCAACGCAGGCAATGCTGCACATGGTCGGCGGCATGCAACAAGGCACGGCCCAATTGCTGGGCGGCGGCACGGTCGTGTTGCAGCAGGTGAAAGGCCATGCGCTGCGCCGACTTTTGTCCCACACCGGGCAGGCGGCGCAGGGCAGCGATCAGAACATCCAGCGCCGCGCCGCCGGAGGTGCCCGTTTCCTGCGTCACCTTAAAAGGGCAGCTTCATGCCGCCGGGTAGGCTTGGCATGCCCGCGGTGAACTTGCCCATCTTGGCATTGGTGGTTTCTTCCACTGCCCGCGCGGCGGCGTTGAAAGCGGCAGCAACCAAATCTTCGAGCATGTCCTTGTCATCGGCCAGGAGACTGGGGTCAATCTGCACCCGACGAACCTCATGCTTGCAGGTCATGGTGACTTTGACCAGCCCAGAACCGGATTCGCCACTGACCTCAATGGTGGCGAGCTCTTCCTGGGCGCGCTTCATGTTTTCCTGCATGGCCTGCGCCTGTTTCATCAAGCCGGCGAGTTGTCCTTTGTTGAACATGGAGATTTTCCTTAGAGGTCAATTTGAAGAGGGTTTGGCATTACAGCGGTCGCACCGAACCCGGAACGATTTTCGCCCCAAATTCCTGAACCATGCGCTGCACAAATGGGTCGGCCTCGATGAGGCGGCGCGCGGCGTCTAAGCGGCCCTGACTGGCAACACTGTTGCGCCGCGCCGGGCAGTCGCTGACCCGGCCGATCTCGACGGCCAACTCCACCATATGGCCTGCGGCGCGCAAAACTCCGGCAAGGCGCTCGCGGTTCGAGGCCTGGTTCAACGACTCGCGCTCGACCCGCAGCAGCCACTGCCCTTCGTCGCGGGCCACCAGCTGCGACTGCAGGGCCAGCTCACGCACCAGGGCTTGCACCGCACCGCTGTCGACCAAAGGCTGAACCACCGAATGCCAGAAAGCGCCCTCCTCGGTGGGCTCCAGGCTGGGGGCGGCCGCAGGCTCGGGGCCGGCATAACTGGTAGCGCGTACCGGAATACCGATTACGCGGGTTGCCGGCACGGTTGCAACAGCGGGCTGCAGCGCTTCTTCGAAGAGATGGGCATCACCCGCCGGCGCCGACTCGGCAGCATCTTCGACCGGCCAGGTGGGATCCGTTGGGGGGCCCTGCTTATCGCGTTCCAGGTCGATTTCCTGGCGTACCGCGTCGGCAGAGGTCAGTTGTGCAACGCGGGGCATATCTGCCGGCGTCGGCGTGCTGTCTCGAACGGGCAAGCGCTTACCCGGGGGCGAAGCCAGAAGCGGACTATTCAGACTTTTTTTTTCCTGCTGTAGCGAGATAGCCGATGCAGGTTTGAAGGCCAAGAGGCGGAGCAAGACCATAGTCAGAGCTGCGTATTCGTCGGGGGCCAGGCCCAAATCGGCGCGGCCGTGCAGGCAGATGCTGTAGAGCAACTGGGTTTCATCCGGGGGCAGGATGGCGGCAAGCTCGGCAATCCGTGCGGCATCGGGATCGGTGTCATCCCCCGCACCCGCGCTGACCTGGCACACCGCCATGCGCTGCAACACGGCGGCCATGTCCTCCAAAGCGGCAGCGGCGCTCAAACCGTGGGTGCGCAGCACTTCGCACAGAGCGCAGACCGCTGCGCCATCGCCCTGCGCCAAGGCATCGATGAGCTGGAACACATAGGACTCGTCCACGCTGCCCAGCATCTGACGCACCATCGCCTCGTCCAAGCGGCCCGCACCAAAGGCAATGGCCTGGTCGGTCAGGCTCAGCGCATCGCGCATGGAGCCGCGCGCCGCGCGCGCCAGCAAACGCAGGGCACCAACGTCCGAGGTGATCTGCTCAGCAGCCAAAACGGTCTGCAAATGTTCGCGTACGGTCTCCGGTGCCATGGGACGCAGGCTGAACTGCAGGCAGCGCGAAAGCACGGTGACCGGCACCTTTTGCGGATCGGTCGTGGCGAGCACAAATTTGAGGTAATCCGGCGGCTCTTCCAGGGTCTTGAGCATGGCGTTGAACGCATGCCCGGTCAGCATATGCACCTCGTCGATCATGAAGACCTTGAAGCGCCCCTGCACCGGTTTGTAGACCGCCTGCTCCAGCAAGGATTGCATCTCATCGACGCTGCGGTTGGACGCCGCATCCAGCTCGGTGTAATCCACAAAGCGCCCGCTGTCGATATCCACACAGGCCTGGCACACGCCGCAGGGCGTGGCGGTGATGCTGCCCTGCCCGTCGGCACCCACGCAGTTGAGCGATTTGGCCAGTATCCGCGCCACCGTGGTCTTGCCCACGCCGCGCGTTCCGGTAAATAGATACGCATGGTGCAAGCGACCGGACGACAGGGCGTTGGACAGCGCCTGCACCACATGGCCTTGGCCCACCATTTCCGCGAAACTACGCGGACGGTATTTGCGGGCGAGCACAAGGTAGGACATGCCGAGATTCTAAGAGCCGCTCCTGCGCAAGCCGGGGCATACAATCTCGCCCGACGGGCCTTCCCGCATGGTGAAGCGGCCAACCGGGTCAGGTGGGGAACCAAGCAGCCCTAACTGTAGAGCCAGTGCCGGGGTCAAGGCTCGTCACCTTTTTCGTCAGTCGCCGCGCCGGTCGGCGAACCGCCACCGCAGTCCGGAATCCGCGCCATGTCCTCACCCGCCGGTCGATTGACACCACGCGCTGCATTGATGCTGAGCCTGGCACCTCTTTTTTGGGCCGGCAATGCGCTGGTCGGGCACATGGTGTACCCGCTGATTTCACCCATGACGCTGAACTTTTTGCGCTGGGTATTGGCCGGCCTTCTGCTGCTGCCACTGGCGCGCTGGGTAGTGCTCCCGGACAGCGTTGTGTGGCCGCACTGGCGGCGCTACGCGCTGCTGGGTCTGCTGAGCGTCGGGTGCTACAACAGTTTTCAATACCTGGCATTGCGCACCTCCAGCCCGATCAACGTGACCCTGGTCGCATCCAGCACGCCGGTTTTCATGCTGGGGATCGGCGCGTTATTTTTCGGACAGCGCCTGCGCCAACAGCAACTGCTCGGCGCCGCATTGTCTGTGTTAGGGGTGCTGCTGGTGTTGTGCCGAGGGGATATCACCGCCTTGCTGCAGGTGGAACTGGTGTGGGGCGATGTGTATGTGCTGGTGGCGACCGCCTGCTGGGCCGGCTATAGCTGGCTGATCAGCGTAACCAAGGAACCGGCCACGGTACGGGGCGACTGGGCGGCGTTTTTGTTGGCGCAAATCGCCTTCGGCCTGTTCTGGTCCGGCGGCTTTACCGCCACTGAATGGGCAAGCGGCCAGGCCCATATTGACTGGGGTCTGCCCTTGTTGGCGGCTTTGGCATACGTTGCGGTTTTTCCCGCCTTGCTGGCCTACCGGTGCTGGGGCCTGGGCGTGCAGGCGGCGGGGCCGAACATTGCCGGTTTTTTTGTCAACCTGACGCCGCTGTTCGCCGCCTTGTTATCGGCGCTGGCGCTGGGCGAATGGCCGCAGTGGTACCACATGGCGGCTTTCGCGTTGATCGTCGGTGGTATCGCCGTGTCGTCGCGTTCAGCGCAGAGCTGAACGGAAAACGGTGACGTGCGGCCTAGGAGGGCTAGCGGAAGCCGTCTCTGGCGCGCTTACTTTTTAGGTCTGTTGAACCAGTTGGCCAACATAAAGAACAACAACAGGAACCACAGGATCAACAGAATGTGGTGAACTTTCATGAAGACTCTCCTTGAAAAAAGGCAGGGTTGGATGCGGAGCGGGAACGTAACAGAGGCACCATGGCGACCATGGTGACCAGCAGCAAAACGGCCTCCAGTACATACACTGACAGATACCCGGTGGCTGAGTTGGTCACATGGGCCACAAGATCGCGCATGATACCGCCCCAAGCTACCGCGACGCCTGCCGCAGTGGCCTGCACGGCGCCCCACGCGCCCAGCGCCAGACCCGCCTGGTCTTTGGGTGCGAGATTCATGGTCGCGGTCAAGGTGCCGTGGCCAAAAATGCCGGCGCCGAAACCGATCAACAGGGTACCGAGGACAAACATCCAGACCGCGCCGGTGAGCGCCGAACCGGTGACCAGCAAAAACGCGGGTATGCCGACATAGGTGCCCCACACAGCCATGCGGAACGGATCAAAGCCCCGGCTGAGGATGCGTGAAGCCCACGCGAACCCGGACAAGCCGCCGAGCGCCAGGGTTGCAGTCAATGCGGTGGTGACCCCTACAGTCAGATGCAGAATCTCCCCGCCAAAAGGCTCCAGCAATACATCCTCCATGCTGAAAGCCATGGTCCCCAGACCCACAGCAATCAAACGCCGCTTGGCGTGATCGCCCTGGGTAAAGCGGC
>CAIOUR010000042.1 GCA_903861575.1 uncultured beta proteobacterium
CGCCCAATAGCGCCAAGTGGCTAACCCGCTGCGGCGCGCGGGCAGCGGCTTCCAGCGCGATCAGCGCGCCAAAGCTGTGGCCAATCAGCGCAGCGCACTCCAGTCCTGCCGCATCCATCAATGCCAGCACCACATCTGCAGCGGCTTCCACGCTGGCCGGGGGCACGCCCGTGCTTCTGCAGTGCCCCGGCAAATCGATGGCCAGCACGTTCCAGCCGTGGTGCGCGAAAAAGCGGGTTTGCAAAATCCAGACGCTGTGGTCATTGAGCACGCCGTGGATAAAGATGGCGGTGGGTTGTGCCGGGTTGAAGGCTTTGCCGCCGGTGTAGGCGTACAGGCTTGCGCCGAGAACCTCGTACTTCATGCGGCGGCTCCTGCTTTTTCTGCTGCTTTGAGCGCCCGTTTCAAGTCCTCGATCAAATCGTCCGGGTCTTCCAGGCCGATGGACAGACGGATGGTGCCGGGGCCGATGCCGGAGTTGCGCAGCGCCTCGTCGTCCATGCGGAAATGGGTGGTGCTGGCGGGGTGTATGACCAGGCTGCGGCAGTCGCCCACGTTGGCCAGGTGGCTGAAGACCTTGAGGGTTTCGATGAATTTTTGGCCTTGGGCGCGGCTGCCCGCCAGGTCAAAGCTGAACACCGAACCCGCGCCACGCGGCAGCAGCTTTTTGGCCAGCGCGTGGCCGGGGTGGCTCGCCAGCATGGGGTGGCCGACGCGCGCGACCATGGGGTGCGCGGCCAGAAACTCGACGACCCGCTCGGTGTTACCCATGTGCCGCGCCATGCGCAGGGGCAGGGTCTCAATCCCCTGCAAGATCAGCCAGGCAGTGTGCGGGCTCATGCAGGCCCCAAAGTCGCGCAGGCCTTCGCGGCGCGCGCGCAGCAGGAAGGCGCCCACGGTGCTTTCTTCGCTGAACACCATGTTGTGGAAGCCGGCGTAGACCTGCGACAGCTCGTCGAATTTGCCCGAGCGTTCCCAATCGAAGCTGCCGCCGTCCACCACCACGCCACCGACCACGGTGCCGTGGCCGGAGAGGAATTTGGTGGCCGAGTGGTAAACCAGATCGGCCCCGTGCTCAAACGGCTTGATCAACCAGGGCGAAGTGAGCGTGGAGTCCACCAGCAACGGCACGCCGTTGTCGTGGGCGATGGCGCTGACTTGTGCAATGTCCAACACGTCCAGCCCCGGATTGCCCACGGTTTCACCGAAAAAGAGCTTGGTATTGGGCCGCACGGCGGCGCGCCAGGCGTCCATGTCGCTGGGGTTCACAAAGGTGGTGTCAATGCCGAAGCGCTTGAGCGTGTAGTGCAGCAGGTTGTGCGAGCCGCCGTACAGCGCGGTGGAGGCCACGATGTGCGAGCCCGCGCCCATGAGCGTGCAAATGGCCAGGTGCAGCGCGGCCTGTCCGCTGGAGGTGGTGATGGCGCCGATGCCGCCTTCGAGCGCCGAGACGCGCTGCTCCAGCACCGCATTGGTGGGGTTGCTGATGCGGCTGTAGACGTGGCCGGCGCGCTCCAGGTTGAAGAGCGAGGCGGCGTGGTCGCTGGACTCGAATACGAAGGAGGTGGTCAGGTGAATCGGCACGGCGCGCGCGCCGGTGGCGTCGACGCTGGCCCCCGCGTGCAGCGCCAGGGTGTCAAAGTGGGGGTCTGAATAGCCAGCCATGGTGGGAACTCCGGGTCGTAAAGGCCCCGGTCGCGGGGCAGGGCGGGGTGCTTGTTCGGCTATTGTGGGCTATATTGGACGCACGATTCACCCCTGTTGCGCACCTGCGCAGTTCACGGTTCGAGGTACACACCATGAAAGTCAGCGATATCCTGCGCCTCAAGGGCGGCACCTTGTTCACGGCCCGCCCGGATGAGCCCCTGGCCGAGGCCGCCGCCTTAATGGCCGAGCGTGACATGGGCTCGCTGGTGGTGATGTCGCACGGCGATCTGGTGGGCATGCTGACTTTCCGCGAAGTGATACAGGCCATCGTCAAGAACGGCGGCAACCTGGGCGGCACCCTGGTGCGCAGCGCCATGGACGACGCCCCGCTGACCTGCACTTTGGAGACCGAGATGGACGAAGTCCGCCGCATGATGCTGGAGCGCCACGCACGCTACATGCCGGTGATGGACCACGGCATGCTCATGGGCGTTATCAGCTTCTACGACGTCGCCAAAGCCGTTGTCGACAGCCAGAATTTCGAGAACAAGATGCTCAAGGCCTACATACGCGATTGGCCGGAAGCCGATAAAGACGCTCAGGGATAATCCCTGCATGAGCGGAAACACCTTCGGACAACTTTTTGCGGTCACCAACTTTGGCGAATCCCACGGCCTGGCAATCGGGTGCGTGATTGACGGCTGCCCGCCCGGTATGGAGCTGTCAGAGGCTGACATTCAAGGCGACCTGGACCGCCGTCGCCCTGGCACCAGCCGCCACGTGACCCAGCGAAACGAGCCGGATGCGGTGCAGATTCTGAGCGGCGTGTTCGAGGGCCGCACCACCGGCACGCCGATTGCGCTGCTGATCCACAACACCGACCAGCGCAGCAAGGACTACGGCAACCTGCTCGACACCTTCCGCCCCGGGCACGCGGATTTCACCTATTTTCAAAAGTACGGCCTGCGCGATCCGCGCGGGGGCGGGCGCTCCTCGGCGCGCATGACCGCGCCCATGGTGGCTGCCGGGGCGGTGGCCAAGAAGTGGCTGCTGGCCCAGTACGGCACGGTGTTTCGCGGCTGCATGACGCAGCTCGGCGAGATGCCAGTGGCTTTCGAGGGCTGGGAGCATGTGCCCAACAATCCGTTTTTTGCCCCCGTGGCCAATGTGGATGCCTTGGAGGCCTACATGGACGCGTTGCGCAAATCCGGTGACTCCTGCGGCGCGCGTATCCGCGTCACCGCGTCCAAGGTGCCGGTCGGCCTGGGCCAGCCGCTGTACGACAAACTCGACGCCGATATTGCGTACGCCATGATGGGCATCAACGCGGTCAAAGGCGTGGAAATCGGTGCCGGGTTTGCCAGCGTGGCGCAGCGCGGCAGCGCGCACGGCGATTCGCTCACGCCCGCTGGGTTCGCCAGCAACAACGCCGGTGGTGTTCTGGGTGGCATCAGCACCGGGCAGGACCTGGAGGTGAGCATCGCGATCAAGCCGACCAGCTCGATCCTCACGCCGCGCGATTCGGTGGACCGCGCTGGGCAGGCCACGCAGGTGGTGACCAAGGGCCGCCACGACCCCTGCGTGGGCATACGCGCCACGCCGATTGCCGAGGCCATGCTGGCGCTGGTGGTGATGGAGCATGCGCTGCAACACCGCGCCCAATGCGGCGACGTGCAGCCCACGCTGCATATTCCCGGCTGAATCGGCCCATCTTTTTCCCGGAGCGCTTATGAAAACCGTGCTGATCCTGAACGGCCCCAACCTCAACCTCTTGGGCACGCGCGAGCCGCAGGTGTACGGCAGCCAGACCCTGGCCGACGTGCAGGCGCTGTGCGAGCGGTCTTGTGCAGCCAACGGCTTTGCGCTGGATTTCCGTCAAAGCAACCATGAGGGCGAACTGGTCGACGCGCTGCACGAAGCCGGACGCCTGCACGCCAAGGGCGAGCTGGCCGGTGTGGTTCTGAACGCTGGCGCGTACACGCACACGAGCGTGGCGCTGCACGACGCCATCAAGGGCACGGGCGTCACATTGATCGAGCTGCATATCAGCAACGTTCACGCGCGTGAGGAGTTCCGACACCATTCCTATATTTCGCCGGTCGCCAAAGCCGTGATGTGCGGTTTTGGCGTCAATGGCTACGCGCTGGCCGTTGCCGGTCTGGCGGGTATGCAGGCGACCTGATTTTTCTACTTACCAAAGGCTTTTCCCTTGACCGCCCAACTCAAAATCGATTTCGTGTCCGACGTGGCCTGCCCTTGGTGTGCGGTGGGGCTGGGTGCGCTGGAGCAGGCGATTGCCCGCTTGGGCACTGCAGTCGAAGTGGACATGCACTTCCAGCCCTTTGAGCTCAATCCCCAGATGCCGCCCGGCGGGCAGGACCTGGGCGAGCACTTGAGCGAAAAATACGGCTCGACACCCGAGCAGCGCGCGCAGATTTACGAAACCATCCGGCAGCGCGGTGAGGACGTGGGATTCACCTTCAGCCCCGAGGGTCGCAAGCGCATTTACAACACGCTGGATGCGCACCGCTTGTTGCATTGGTCCGGTTACGCCGGTGTACCCGGCGCGCAATACGCCCTGAAGAAAGCGCTGCTCCAGGCCTACCAGGGCCGGGCGGAGAACATCGAATCGCACGCCGTGTTGCTGACGGCTGTGGCCGAAGCCGGGCTGGATGTGGCGCAGGCGCGCGTGATTTTGGAGAGCGGCGAATTCAAAGAAGAGGTGCGTGCGCTGGAGGGCTACTACCAGCGTGCCGGCATCAACGCGGTGCCGGCGGTGATCATCAACGACAAGCACCTGATCTCGGGCGGCCAACCGGTCGAAGTGTTTGAGCGCGCGCTGCGTGAGATCGCAGCTCAGCCGGCCTAGTCGTACCGAATTCCTACTCACCGCCACTCCGGATGAATCGACTGCCCGAGGCTTATCGTGCGGTCGTATTCGGAGCCAGTGGGGCCATCGGTTCCGCGCTGGTCGCTGCTTTGCAGGCCGATGCGCGATGCGCCCGCGTCTTGGCTTATTCGCGCAGCAGCGACCCCGGGTTTGATTTGGAAGATGAGGCCAGCATCGCCACGTGCGCTGTGCACGCGGCATCTCTTGGCCCGCTGCATCTGGTGCTGGACGCCACCGGTGCCTTGCATATTGACGGGCATGGGCCGGAGAAGCGGCTGGGCGCGCTCGACCCGCAGCGACTCGCCCGCGCATTTGCGGTCAACGCCATTGGCCCGGCCATGCTGCTCAAGCACTTTGTGCCCTTGCTGGCCTTGGATGCGCCAGTGGTATTCGCCACCTTGAGCGCGCGCGTGGGCAGCATTGAGGACAACCGCACAGGCGGGTGGTACGGCTACCGCGCCTCCAAGGCTGCGCTGAATATGCTGCTGCAAACTGCAGCGATTGAAGCGGCCCGCACGCGTCCGCTGGCGGTGTTTGCGGCGCTGCAACCCGGTACGGTCGCATCCAAATTGAGCGGTCCTTTTGTACCGGAGGCCGATGCGCTCACGCCGGCCGCTTCGGCTGCGGGCATGCTTGCGGCGCTGGACACGCTGCAGCCGACAGGCCGCGCGCAGTTCGTGGATTACCGGGGTGGCACGATTCCCTGGTGAGGCCCAAGGGCCAAGTGATTGGCCTGTATTGGGTTTTTAGCGCGCTGCCAGCGCGCGGGCGATAAAGCTGCGCGGCACTTTGGGCTTGGGGCAGCGGCCCTGCGGCAAATCGAAGAAACTGCGCACGTCTTCCTCCAAGCCCAGTCCGTGCATGTAGTTGTAAATCGCTTTTTTCAGGCCCAGGCCCAATTGGTCGTGGTCCACACCGCTGGGGTCGTGGAACAGAATGTCGTTTTTGGCGAAGCTCACATCGGGCATGGGCAGCAACTCCACACCGTAGGCGGCCGGGTTTTGGCCCACGGGCGAGTGCGTGGTGCAGGTGAAGCGGTGGAAAAACCCGCTTTGGATACAGCCGTTCTCGAACAACTGGCGCACGTATTCGAGCGCGTCCACGGTGTCCTGCAC
>CAIOUR010000043.1 GCA_903861575.1 uncultured beta proteobacterium
CTATTGGGTATGGGCAACCACTTTGAGTTGTGGGACAAGGCGACCTACGAAGCGCAGGAAGCCCAGGCCATGCAAGGCGAGATGCCCGATGTTTTCAAAGACTTTTCGTTCTGATGGAGCCTGACGTGCACCCCGCACACACCACGGTGCTACTACAGGAAGCTGTAGATGCCCTGCTGGGAGCCGGTGCTGGTCGGCTTGCATGCTTTGTTGATGCGACATATGGCCGCGGCGGCCACTCAGCGCTATTGCTTCAACGCCTGCCGGCCGACGCCACCCTGATCGCCTTCGATCGCGACCCGCAAGCCGTCGCCCACGCACAAGCGCAAGTGCTGAGCGATGCTCGTTTTTCTATTCGGCAACAACCTTTTTCCGATATCGGTAAGCTGCCTGAAGGCAGTCTGGATGGCGTATTGATGGACCTGGGCGTCAGTTCGCCGCAAATTGACTCTGCCGAGCGCGGCTTCAGCTTTCGCTTCGACGGCCCCCTCGATATGCGCATGGACACCACGCGCGGCATGAGCGTGGCGCAGTGGCTTCAGGACGCAGATCTACACACATTGACGGAGGTGATTCGTGACTATGGCGAGGAGCGGTTTGCTAGCGCGATTGCAAAAGCAATTGTGGCGCGCCGCACAGAACATGGACCCATTACCCGCACCACGGAGTTGGCCACGCTCGTGGCTGCTGCGGTCAAAACCCGCGAAAAGGGCCAAAACCCGGCTACCCGCACCTTTCAGGCATTCCGGATTTTCATTAACGCCGAACTGGAAGAGCTCACACAGGGCCTGAGCGCGGCGCTGCGCCTACTCAAACCTGGCGGACGCCTAGTGGTCATTAGCTTTCACTCGCTGGAAGACCGCATCGTCAAACAGTTCATCGCGGAACACTCGCGCGAGGTCTACGACCGCCGCAACCCCTTTGCCACGCCCAAAGCTATGGCGCTGCAATCGATAGGGCGCAGCAAACCCTGCGCCTCAGAAATCGCCGCCAATCCGCGCGCACGGAGTGCTGTGATGCGGGTGGCGCAGCGTCTACCAAACCCCGCACAGGCAGTGTCTGCATGACACGCATCAATGCCCTCTTGCTGCTGGCCGTCGTAGCTACGGCCATCTATTTGGTACGCGTGCAGTACGAATCGCGTCGCCTGTTTTCAGAACTGGACAAGGCCCATTCACAGGCACGCCATCTGGCCATGGATGTAGAGCGCCTGGAGGTTGAGAAGCGTGCGCAGGCCAGCCCCGGGCGGGTTGAGCGCCTCGCCCGCGAAAAACTCGACATGCACCAGCCCAACCCCGGCATCACCACCTACTTGAGCTACCCCGCTGACCAGCCGGGCAGCGCAGCCCAGGCAGCTAGACCATGAGCCGCAGCATCCAGTACACCTCCAGTCCGCTGTTGGCGAGTCGTACGCCGGTGTGGCGCAGCAAATTTGTGGTGGCCATGATTGCCCTGGGCTTTACCGGACTGGGTGCCCGTGCCGCCTACATACAAATTTTCAACAACGACTTTTTTCAGCACCAGGGCGTGGTGCGCTTCGCCCGTACCATTGAGTTGCCGGCCAACCGCGGGCGCGTGCTCGACCGCAATGGTTTGATACTGGCATCCAGCGTACCTGCTGCCAGTGTGTGGGCGATTCCCGAAGACGTGGACCTGACGCCGTCACAAGCGCAGCAACTGGCAAAACTACTGGACATGCGGGTTGACGACTTAGGTAAAAAGTTGGCCGACGAAGACAAAACCTTTGTGTGGGTGAAGCGCCAGGTCGACGCCGAAACCGCCAAAGCCATCAGCGCACTCGATCTCAAAGGCATACACCAAAGCGCGGACTACCTGCGCCAATACCCCGAAGGCGAATCGGCCGCCCACATTGTCGGCTTCACGAATGTGGAGGACAAGGGTCAGGAGGGCGTGGAACTGTTCTTCAACCGTGCGCTCACGGGC
>CAIOUR010000044.1 GCA_903861575.1 uncultured beta proteobacterium
AACTGCCATCAGGTGCCCGGCTGAGGCCACCACCACGGCTGGTGCAGACCGCCCGCACAGAGGCAGGCGCAGGCCACCGGGGTCGCAGCCACGCGGGGTCGATCAGGTCAATCAAAGGGTACGCTCCATCGGCACAGCATACCCAAAGCCCTGGATAAGCGGCGCGTCGCGGCGGCCCGTTACCATCCTGTCTGACATTTGTAGGAAACCTTGCCATGATTTTGGAAATTGCCGACATCCGCATCCACACCGGCCAAAACGCCGGATTCGAAGAAGCCATAGCCCGCGGTCTGCGTACCGTGGTGTCCGGAGCCCACGGTTTTCGGACCGCGTCTGTGCACAAATGCATGGAAACGCCGGAACGCTACGTGCTGCAAATCCAATGGGATACGTTGGAAAACCACACGGTGGGTTTTCGGCAATCGGACGCGTTTACGCAGTGGCGGGGCATCGTCGGACCGTTTTTCGCTGGGCCGCCCCTGGTCGAACATTTCCAAGTGCTGCTTGACGGCGTTTAAGAAGCGTCCTTGATGCGTCCGGCCATCCAGCACTGCAAATCCTGCGGCGCATCCACGCGCTACCGGATACCCGACGACGGCGACACCAAAGAGCGCGCCGTCTGCAGCGCCTGCCATTTGGTGCATTACGAAAACCCGTTGAATGTGGTGGGCACGATTCCGGTCTGGGGTGAGCAGGTTTTGTTGTGCAAGCGCAACATCGAGCCACGCAAAGGCAAGTGGACGCTGCCGGCCGGTTTCATGGAACTGCAGGAAACCACCGCCGAAGGTGCCGCCCGCGAGACGGTGGAGGAAGCCGGCGCGCAGTTCACCATGGGCCCGCTTTTTTCGCTGATCAATGTGTCACGGGTCGGGCAGGTGCATCTGTTTTACCGCGCTCAGCTGACCAGCGCAGAATTTGACCCGGGTACCGAGACGATGGAGGCGCGGCTCTTCCACGAGGCCGATATTCCCTGGGGCGATTTGGCTTTCCACACGGTGCAGGAAACCTTACGCTGCTTTTTTGCCGACCGCGCCGCGGGCCACTTCGGCTTCCACGCCCTGGACATTTGAAGGCGGGCGCCCGTGCTGCCCTGCTACGTCCTGCTGGACCTTGAGACTACGGGCGGCAACGCCACGGTGGACCGCATCACCGAGATTGCCGCAGTCCGTGTCGAGGGCGGCGAAGAGGTGGCACGCTGGAGCACGCTGGTCAACCCCGGTGTGCGGATTCCGCCTTTTATCCAAAGCCTGACCGGCATCAGCGACGCGATGGTCCAGACCGCACCCACCTTCGACGAGGTAGCGCGCCCGCTGCTGGACATATTGGACGGCGCAGTCCTGGTGGCGCACAACGTGCGCGTTGACCATGGCTTCATCGTCAGCGAGCTGCAGCGCCTGGACCGCAAGCTGCAGATCAAAACCTTGTGCACGGTACGGCTCTCGCGTGCGCTGTACCCGCAATTCAAGAGCCATGGACTGGACGCGATCCTGAGCCGCCACGGCTTGCAAACACTGGCGCGGCATCGCGCCATGGGTGACGTGGACGTCGTACTGGCCTGGCTGGACATTGCACGCGCCGAGCTGGGTACCGAGGCGCTGGAGCGCGCGGCGCAACAGCTATTGCAAGGCAGCGCCAGCCTGCCGCCGCAACTCGAAACCGCCGTGCATGACATCCCCGATGGGCCCGGCGTGTACCTGATGTACGGAGAAAGCCCCCTGCCGCTGTACATCGGAAAAAGCATCACCATGCGCAAGCGCGTGCTGTCGCATTTCCAGGCCTCGGCGCGGGTGGCCAAAGAGATGCGGCTGGTGCAAGAGGTGCGGCGCGTGGAATGGCGCGAAACGGCGGGCGAGCTGGGCGCGCTGCTGCTGGAGTCCCGACTGGTCAAAGAGATGCAACCGGTGCTGAACCGGCGCTTGCGCAGTGAAAAACAGTTGTGCGCCTGGCGGCTGGCGGCCGACCCCGCAGCGCGGCCCTTGCTGGAACTGGTACGCATGGACGCGGTCGATAGCGCTGAATTGGGCCAGCTTTACGGCGTGCACCGCTCCAAGCGGCAGGCGCTGGAGTCCTTGCGGGAGCTCGCTACTGCCCACGGCCTGTGCCCCAAAGCCTTGGGGCTGGAATCCGGCAAGGGTGCCTGTTTTGCCAGCCAAATCGGGCAGTGCAAAGGCGTGTGCGCCGCACGTGAAAGCGCCGCCGTGCACCACCTGCGCCTGCAACTGGCCCTGGCGGCTCAGCGGCTAAAGGCCTGGCCCTACCCCGGACGCGTGGGCCTGCGCGAGCACGATGCCAGCAGCGGACGCACCGATGTGCACGTCTTTGACCAATGGTGCCACCTGGCAACGGTGCACGACGAGGCGGACCTAGAGGGCGTTGTGCAGGCCCGCGCCCACAACACCCCCCTGGCCTTTGATCTCGACACCTACCGGCTGCTGCTCAAGCGCCTGTCGGGCGCGCCGCAGGGCGAGGTGTTCCCGCTGGATTAGCGTTTCTTGCGGCTGCTCTGCTTGGCGGCGGCCTTGCGCGCTGCCCGTTTGCCTGGCGGCGCGGCGGCCGGCTCAGCGCTGCGGGCAGCAGCGCGGGCTGCACTGGCCGAACGCTTACCCGGCACTTTGGCCGAAGCTTTGGCGGGGGCGGCGCGTTTGGCCGATGGGCGGGAGGATTTGTCGCCACGGTCGCCGCGATCGCTTCCCTTTTCCGGTATGGCGCGACCCGCGCCGGCCAGGTCGTCGGGTACCAATCGAAAATCGATTTTCCGGCCGTCTAGATCAACGCGGCTGACCTGGATGCGGACCCGCGTGCCGATGGCGTAGCGCATGCCGGTGCGCTCACCACGCAGCTCCTGACGGGCTTCGTCGAAACGGAAATACTCGCCGCCCAATTCGGTGATGTGGACCAGGCCTTCGACATACATGGCATCCAAAGTGACAAAAAGGCCAAAGCTGGTGGCGGCACTCACTACGCCGCCGTATTCTTCACCCAGGTGCTCGCGCATGTATTTGCATTTCAACCAGGCTTCCACGTCGCGGCTGGCCTCGTCGGCGCGGCGCTCGTTGGCGCTGCAATGCAGGCCGGCAGCCTCCCAGCCCTGGCCTTCGGCATTGGACTTCTTGGGTTTGATGGAGGGATCGGCCACTTTGGAGGCCAGACTTTTCTCTAAACGTCGCGCCAGTTTGGCATGTGCCTCACCCGGAGTGGGCAAGGCCGGCAGGCGGTATTTGTCTTTCTCCAAAACCGCCTTGATCACCCGGTGCACCAGCAGGTCGGGGTAACGACGAATCGGACTTGTGAAATGGGTATAGGCGTCGAAGGCCAACCCGAAATGCCCGCTGTTGTGCGGGGTGTAAATCGCCTGCTGCATGGAGCGCAGCAGCATGGAATGGATTTGCGCGGCATCGGGCCGGTCTTTGGTGGCCTGGGCAATGTGCTGGAACTCACCGGGCCTGGGATCGTCACTGATGGTCAACCCCAGGCCGATGGCTTTGAGGTAGTTGCGCAAGATCTCTTTTTTCTCCGGCGTAGGACCCTCGTGTACCCGGAACAGGCCGGGGTGCTTGCTTTGGGCGATGAAGTCCGCGCTACAGACGTTGGCTGCAAGCATGGCTTCTTCAATAAGCCGGTGCGCCACGTTGCGAGTGCGGGGCACAATTTTTTCGATACGTCCGTTGTCGTCGCAAACGATCTGGGTCTCTGTGGTCTCGAAGTCCACCGCGCCACGCTTTTGGCGCGAGGTCAGCAGCGATTGGTACACGCCATGCAGGTTCAATAGATGCGGCAGGACCGCTTTGCGGCGCGTTGCCTCGGGGCCGCGCGTGTTGCCCAAAATGGCTGCGACTTCGGTGTACGTCAGGCGCGCCTGACTCCACATAACCGCCGGGTAAAACTGGTACGCCTGCACCTCGCCGTCCATACTGATGAACATGTCGCAGACCATGCACAGTCGCTCGACCTCGGGGTTGAGTGAGCACAAGCCGTTGGAGAGTTTTTCCGGCAACATAGGAATCACGCGGCGTGGGAAATAGACGCTGGTCGCCCGGTCATAGGCGTCGATGTCAATCGCCGAACCGTTTTCCACATAGTGGCTCACATCGGCAATCGCTACCAGCAAACGCCAGCCTTTGACTGCGCTTTTACCGCGGCCTTTGCTGATCGGCTCGCAGTACACGGCATCGTCAAAATCGCGCGCGTCTTCGCCGTCAATCGTGACCAGCGCGATATCGGTCAAGTCAACGCGGTCGGCCCAATCCTGCTCACGGACCTTGTCCGGCAAGGTGCGGGTCAACGCCAGACAGGCTGGCGAAAACTCGTGCGGCACGCTGTACTTGCGCACGGCAATTTCGATCTCCATGCCCGGATCGTCCACTTCGCCCAGCACCTCTTTGATTCGACCGACAGGTTGGCCAAACAAGGCCGGCGGCTCCACCAACTCGACCACCACCACCTGACCCACGCGCGCCACGCCGGTAGCGCCTTTGGGGATCAGAATGTCTTGCCCGTATCGTTTGTCCTCAGGCGCAACCAACCAGACTCCGCTTTCGTGCAACAAGCGGCCAATGATGGGCTGGCTGGAGCGTTCGATAATTTCTACGACTCGGCCCTCGGGTCGACCTTTGCGGTCACTGCGCACGATGCGTGCCTTGACGCGGTCTTTATGCAGCACCGCGCGCATTTCGTTGGGCGGCAAATAGATGTCGGGGGCGCCGTCGTCGCGCGAAACAAATCCATGGCCATCACGGTGTCCAAGGACTACGCCTTCGATTTCATCCAAGGCGTTGAAGGGGGTTGGGGGGGTTTTGATACAATCTCTCTCTTTCCTGAAAGCCCAGGTGGCGGAATTGGTAGACGCACTAGTTTCAGGTACTAGCGAGTAACTTCGTGGGGGTTCGAGTCCCTTCCTGG
>CAIOUR010000045.1 GCA_903861575.1 uncultured beta proteobacterium
ATGCCCTCGGTTTCGCACTGGCCTGGCTGGGCGTGGAGTTGGTCGAACGCAACCCCTCAGTCACCGCATTTTCGGTCCTGTTGATCTGCGTCCATCCCGTGACAGAGGTGCTTTTCAGTATTTTCAGGCGTCGGGTGAAGAGTCAGCATCCCGGCCATCCGGATCGGCTGCATTTTCACAGCCTGGTCAAGCAGCGCTATGTGCGTCGTTGGTTCAAGGCCTTGTCCTTGCGGTCCAAAAATTCCGTGACCGGTTTGCTCCTGGGTTTGCCGACCTTCAGTGCCATTTGGTATGCCAGCCAAACCTACCACAGCGTTGCCTGGTCAGTGCTGGGTTTTATTGGTTTTTCCCTGGGCTTTATCATCCTCTACGTGCGTATGGTCAGCTTTCGCTGGCGTTCCCCTATGGTGTTTTTGTTCACCGGGCCACGCTAATCGCCGGAATCCACAACTGAAAAAAGCCGCCTACCGTGGCTTGGCGGCTTTAAAAAGTTAACGGGTACCTGATGTGCCCGTCGTACCCGTCGTTCCAGTGGTCCCGGTGGTCCCGGTAGTGCCAGTTGTGCCTGTCGTACCCGTAGTGTCTGTACTATTTGACGTCGTTGAATTTGCGTTGGATATTGCCCCCAGGCCTATGACCCCTGCTGCGCCGATCGCCAACCATGCCGGCGGAATACTAATGGCATCGAATCCCCCCGTAAACCACTGGTTCCAGACGCTGGTGAGGGTGGGTAAGAAGGGGGGCGGACTCATCGGAGTGAAAGGGCCGACTGAAAGCGGATTCGGATTCGGATTCGGGGTTCCTATCCAAAGTAAATTAGGTGCTTGAGTGGGAGCAGCGGTAGCGGCATATCCGCTGTTTGAAGCGACCATTATCAGTGCCAACAATCGGACTGTCATTTTTTTCAAAAACATGGATTTTCCTTGAAATAGTGTTTATTTCGTCAGTTTAACGCCAACGAATGGATTTTTTGCCCCAGGTGGTAGGTGCCAGCTGGCCCGGGATGTGTTGTTTTTCTGGGTCAGCAGGGTTTGCTGGCGCTTTAGGTCACGTAAAGTTCACATAAACTCAGATATGATCAGCCAAACTAATTTTTTGAGGGCGTTCACATGCTAATTAAACAAATTTCAGTATTGACCTTGGCCATGGCTTTGGTGGTGCCCAATGGCTTTGCGGAGACCGCGCCCCCTGCTCCACAGCCTGTTGGATCGATAACAACGACGGGGAGTGTTGGTGGTACAACCACGGCGGTAGCAGCGCCCGCTGCTGCTGGGGCCGGGGCTTTAGTCGGCGGCGCCACCGTGGCCGGCCTGTCAGTGAGTACGATGATTGCGATTGGCGCGGCGGTCGCTGTGGTCGCCGGTGCTGCTTCAAGCGACACCACTACGGGTCCCACAGGTACCACAGGTACTACGGGTACTACCAGCACCACCGGTACCTCGACAGGTACCTCAGGGACCTCGGGTACGCGATAATTTTCCGACGTTTGGCGGAGGATTCGCCGCGCGATGTGTAGATGAATCACCGTTCCGAAAGCCGCTCAACCATCTTGGGCGGCTTTTTTTATGGCCTGACGCTTTTTGGTCTGAGTGCCTGTGCCCCCAG
>CAIOUR010000046.1 GCA_903861575.1 uncultured beta proteobacterium
ACCACAACAGATGGCTCGCCACCCGCGTTGTAAACGATTTCGCGCAAAGGAGCTTCGATGGCTTTCAACACGAGCTTGATGCCGGCTTCTTGGTCAGCGTTGTCACCGTTGATGGTGCCAGCTGCTTGGCGTGCGCGCAACAAAGCGACGCCACCACCAGCCACGATGCCTTCTTCGACTGCAGCGCGGGTTGCGTGCAGGGCGTCTTCAACACGGGCTTTCTTCTCTTTCATTTCGACTTCGGTGGCAGCGCCAACCTTGATCACGGCCACACCGCCGGCCAGCTTGGCCACGCGCTCTTGCAGTTTTTCGCGGTCGTAGTCGCTGGTCGCTTCTTCGATCTGCACGCGGATTTGCTTAACGCGGGCTTCGATGTCCGCAGCAGCGCCTGCACCGTCGATGATGATGGTGTTCTCTTTGCCGACTTCGATGCGCTTGGCAGAACCCAGATCAGCCAAAGTGACTTTTTCCAGGGTCAGGCCGATTTCTTCAGCGATAACTTTGCCGCCGGTCAGGATGGCGATGTCTTCCAGCATGGCTTTGCGGCGGTCACCAAAGCCAGGGGCTTTGACGGCGACCACTTTCAAGATGCCGCGAATGGTGTTAACCACCAAGGTCGCCAGGGCTTCGCCTTCGACGTCTTCGGCAATGATCAGCAGCGGACGGCCGGCTTTGGCCACTTGCTCCAGCGTGGGCAGCAGGTCGCGGATGTTGCTGATTTTCTTGTCGTACAAGAGCACGAACGGGTTGTCCAGCAAAGCGGCTTGTTTCTCGGGGTTGTTGATGAAGTAGGGCGACAGGTAGCCGCGGTCAAACTGCATGCCTTCGACGATGTCGAGTTCGTTGTCCAGCGATTTGCCGTCTTCCACGGTGATCACGCCTTCTTTGCCCACTTTGTCCATGGCCTTGGCGATGATGTCGCCAATGCTGGAATCGCTGTTAGCCGAGATCGAACCGACCTGGGCGATTTCTTTGGTGGTTGTGGTGGCTTTGGAAGCTTTTTGCAGCTGCTCGATCAGGGCGTGGACTGCCTTGTCGATACCGCGCTTCAGGTCCATGGGGTTCATACCGGCGGCAACGTACTTCATGCCTTCGCGGACGATGGCTTGTGCCAGCACGGTGGCGGTGGTGGTGCCGTCACCTGCGTTGTCAGAGGTCTTGGAAGCCACTTCCTTGACCATCTGCGCGCCCATGTTTTGCAGCTTGTCTTTGAGCTCGATTTCTTTGGCCACGGACACGCCGTCCTTGGTCACGGTGGGGGCGCCGAAGGAGCGCTCCAGCACCACATTACGGCCTTTAGGGCCCAGAGTTACTTTGACTGCGTTGGCCAGGATGTTCACACCCTCGACCATGCGTGCGCGGGCTTCGCCGCCGAAAATTCCGTCTTTTGCTGCCATATCAGGACTCCAGATTCAGTTGATTAATGGATTGTTTGCGGGAGAAATTACTTCTCGACCACTGCGAACAAATCGTCTTCTTTCATGACCAACAGCTCGTCGCCGTCGACCTTGACGGTCTGGCCGCTGTACTTGCCGAACAGGACGCGGTCACCGACCTTCACGGTCAGGGCGGCCAATTCGCCTTTGTCATTGCGCTTGCCGGGGCCCACAGCCAAGACTTCGCCCTGATCGGGCTTTTCAGCCGCGTTGTCGGGGATCACGATGCCGGAAGCGGTTTTGGTTTCGCTCTCGACGCGCTTGACGATCACGCGGTCTGCTAAGGGGCGCAGTTTCATAAAGAATCTCCTAAAGGTTACTGAAATAGGGTGCCACCCAGGCAGGGCGGCGTTCGCATAAGAGGAAGCTTGTTGCATTGTTAGCACTCAACTTCCGCGAGTGCTAATGATAAGGGCGCGCAGAGGCTCTTCAAGTGATGCGGAGAAAATTTATTCTTTCCTCTATCCCAGAGCCGAGATGGGAAAGACGAAGCGCTTCTTGATCATCAGGGTTTTCCCTAAGATGATTGTGATAACTTCGATTGACAATATAAGTTGCATTACGAAAGGGTGCCGAATATGAAAACTTAATGGGCTACTGCGGTATCCATCACGCTTCTCTGCGGACTCGCTTACGCGCAGTCCAATGACACGGTCGCAAAAGTCAAGGCGTCGAGCGAAATTAGTATGGGTGTACACGAGTCTTCGAAGGCCCTTTCTTATGAGGTGGGAGATGGCAAGTTCGGCGGATTTCATGTGGGTTCTTAGCCGCCCTGACGATTTTGTTGGCTATTCGGTCAGATCGCCTTGGAAGCCGAGCGCGGCGACGGGTCTTTCGCGCATTCTTCCACGCCAAATTCATTAATTGGCACAGTTTTAGTTTGCAACTTTAAAAGGGATGTTATGAAAAAACAATGGTTTGTCGCTCTAGCGGCCACGGTTTTCTTTGGGATTGCGTCTGCCCAGTCCAGCGACACGATCGCAAAGGTCAAAGCCTCAGGCGAAATCATCATGGGTGTACGGGAAGCGTCCGGCGCGCTTTCCTACGCAATGGGTGATGGCAAGCACGGGGGATATAACGTCGAGATTTGCCAACGCATCATCTCCAACTTGGAGGGCTTGATAGGTAAATCTGTTCGGATTAAATACATGCCGGTAACGTCTCAGAATCGCATCGTTTTGATCCAAAACGGGACTATCGATGTGGAGTGTGGGTCTACGACAAACAATGAAGCGCGCCAAAAGCAAGTGGCATTTGCGTCTACCACCTACGTGGAGGAGGTACGCATAGCGGTTCGCGCTAACTCGGGGATCAGCTCTGTAGCACAGTTAAATGGCCGAAATGTTGCCGTGACTGCTGGGACGACCTCTGTGCAACTTCTGCGCAAGCATGAGCGTGCTACGGGTATTGACTTCAAGGAAATATTTTCCAAAGAAGATGAAGACAGCTTTGCGTTGCTTGAATCTGGTCATGCTGACGCATTCGTGATGGACGCCCAAGTTCTCGCTGGCTTTATTGCCAGTTCCAAGAGGCCCGCAGACTTCAAAATCGTGGGCGAGGTGCTGAACGTAGAGCCACTGGCGATCATGCTGCGAAGGGACGATCCTGCGTTCAAAAAGCTGGCAGATGACACGATCGCAGGGCTGTCCAAGTCAGGTGAGCTCGCCAAGCTGTATGACAAATGGTTTATGCAACCCATTCCCCCGAAGAATATCAAGCTGGGCTTGGCTGCCAGCGAAGCCACAAAAGAAGCTTGGCGACACCCGAACGATAAGCCTGCGGAAGCTTACGCCAAGAAATAAGAGCGGAGGGATAGTGCAGGAGGTCGCGACCGCGACTTCCTTCAAGTCTCGCTGGTGACCGGGTTACTCCAGGCGCTGTCGATGCCTTGCTATTTCCGTGCGCACCTGTTGCGGTGCCGTTCCACCAACCGTCTTGCGGGCCTCGAGCGACCCGTTCAGACTCAAGACCTCAAAGACATCAGTCCCCACGGATGGGTGAAATCCTCGCAGCACGTCCAGCGAGAGCGCTGATAACTCGATGCCGAGCCCTTGCGCGTATTTGACAGCGTGGGCCACTACTTCGTGGGCGTCGCGAAAGGGCAAACCCTTTTTCACCAGGTAATCGGCCAGATCGGTGGCGGTCGCATACCCGCGCGCGGCGGCGGTCTGCATGGCCGGGGCATGGACCGTGACGCCACCCATCATCTCCGCAAAAATACGCAGCGTGTCTTGCAGCGTGTCCACGGTGTCAAAAAGCGGCTCTTTGTCTTCCTGGTTGTCTTTGTTGTAGGCCAAAGGTTGGCCCTTCATCAAGGTAATCAGCCCCATCAAGTGTCCAACTACGCGTCCGGTCTTGCCCCGTGCCAGCTCTGGCACATCGGGGTTTTTCTTCTGCGGCATGATGGAGCTGCCGGTGGTAAAGCGGTCAGCCAGGCCGATGAAGGCAAAGTTCTGGCTCATCCACAGCACCAGCTCTTCACTGAGGCGGCTGATGTGCACCATGCACAGGGCAGCTGCCGACGTGAACTCAAGGGCGAAGTCACGGTCGCTCACCGCGTCAAGGCTGTTGCGGCAGAGCTGCGGCACGCCATGCGCATCCACCATGCCCAATGCGCGGGCCACGTGTTCGCGGTCCAGCGGGTAGCTCGTTCCTGCCAACGCAGCCGATCCCAGCGGCAGCCGGTTGGTGCGGGCCCGGACTTCAGCCATGCGTTCGGCATCCCGCGAAAACATTTCGACGTAAGCCAGCAGGTGGTGCGCGAAGCTCACGGGCTGCGCCACCTGCAGGTGGGTGAATCCCGGCATGATGGTGTGCGTGTGCTGCGCGGCCACATCCAGCAAAGCGGTTTGCAGACCCTGCAAGAGTTGGGAGATTGTGTCTATCTCGCCGCGCAGCCACAGGCGCACGTCGGTGGCAACCTGGTCGTTGCGGGAGCGGCCCGTGTGCAAGCGCTTGCCCGCGTCGCCCACCAATTGGGTCAGGCGCGCCTCAATATTCAGGTGCACGTCTTCCAGCGCCAACTTCCATTCAAATTCGCCGCTGCGGATTTCATAGGCGATCTGCGCAAGGCCGCGCTCAATATCGGAAAGGTCTTGCGCGGCGATGATGCCCTGCGCTGCCAGCATGCGGGCGTGCGCCAGGCTGCCTTCGATATCGGCTTGCCAGAGCCGTTTGTCAAAGTTGACGCTGGAGGTGTAGCGTTGCACCAACTCGCTCACTGGTTCCGAAAATAAGGCCGACCAGGCCTGGGACTTTTTATCGAGTTGGTTTGTCATCGGGGAATTTTAAGGGGCGGTCCTTGACCCGCAGTCTGCCGCCTCAGCCCGTGTTGCGCAGGCCGGCCGCAATCCCGTTGATAGAAATATGGATTCCACGCTGTACCCGCTCATCGGTCTGACCGGAGCGGTAGCGCCGCACCAGCTCGACCTGCAAATGGTGCAGCGGGTCGATGTAGGGAAAGCGATGGTGGATAGAGCGCTGCAGCGCCGGATTCCCCGCCAGGCGCTGCTTGTTCCCGGTGATCAGCACCAGCGCATCTGCGGTACGGTGCCACTCGGCCTCAATGGTTTGAAAGATGCGCTTACGCAAGCGCCGATCGGACACTAATTCCGCATAGCGCGCAGCCAATGCCAGATCACTTTTGGCCATCACCATGTCCATATTGGAGAGCAACGTTTGGAAAAATGGCCATTGCTTTTGCATGCTTTGCAGCAGCGCTGTTCGTTCTTTGACCTCTGAGGCTTGCGCGGTACCGTCGCCGCCATGCACAAAGGCGTTGACGGCGGCACCGAAACCAAACCACCCGGGCAGGGTCAAACGGCATTGGCCCCAGCTGAAACCCCATGGAATCGCGCGCAGGTCTTCAATGGCTTGGGTAGCCTTACGTGAGGCCGGTCGCGAACCGATATTCAGTTCGGTAATTTCGCGCAGCGGTGTGGCGCTAAAAAAATAATCGCTAAAGCCTTCGGTCTCGTACACCAGCGCGCGGTACGCCGCCATGCTGTGTTCGGACAGTTACGCCGCTGCCGCCAAAAATCGTTGGGGTGCCGGTTTGGTCGCTTGCATCAGCGTGGCCTCAAGCGTGGCCGCGACCAGGGTCTCCAGGTTGCGTCGCCCGATCGAGGGGTTGGCGTATTTGGAGCCGATGACCTCGCCTTGCTCGGTTAGGCGGATTTGACCGCGCACCGTACCCGGCGGTTGCGCCAGGATGGCTTGGTAGCTTGGGCCGCCGCCACGTCCCACCGTGCCACCGCGCCCGTGGAACATGCGCAGCTGCACCGGCGCACGCGCTGCGGCGAGTTCATCAAACAGTTCGACCAGCGCAATTTCGGCGCGGTACAGCTCCCAGTTGCTGGTGAAGATGCCGCCGTCTTTGTTGCTGTCGGAGTAGCCCAGCATGATGTCCTGCTCCGCGCCGCTGCGCTCCACCAGGTCCGCGATACCGGGCAAAGCGTAGAAGGCGCGCATGATAGGCGCGGCGTTGCGCAGGTCTTCAATCGTCTCAAACAGCGGAACCACGATCAGGTCGCATACCGCGTCAGCGTCCAGCGTGCCGCGCAACAGGCCGGCCTCTTTTTGCAGCAGCAGGACTTCCAACAGATCGCTCACGCTTTCGGTGTGGCTGATGATGTAGTGGCGTATCGCCTCGTTGCCGAAGCGCTGGCGCATCTGCCGTGCCATTTCAAAAATCGCCAGCTCGCTTTGCGCGTGGGGCGAGTAGTCGGTTCCGTGCACACGCAGCGCACGCGCGTCGTTCAGCAGACCCGTCAGCAGCGCGCGTTTTGCGGCTTCGTCCAGGGCGCTGTAGTCGGGCGTGATGCGGGCTGCGCGCAGCAGCTCGGCTACCACCGCTTCGTGTTTGTCTGAGCTCTGGCGTAAATCCACCGTGGCCAGGTGAAAGCCGAATACCTCGACCGCCCGGATCAGCGGGCGCAGGCGCTGGGTAGTCAGAGCGCCGCCGTGGTGGGCGCAGAGCGACTGCTCGACGGTGCGCAGGTCGTCAGCCAGTTCCTCGGGCAGGGCGTAGGGGTTTTGCGGGGCCACGGCGTGGCGCATGGCCTCGGTGCCGGTCAGGTTCTGCAAGGTCGCAGCCAGGCGCGCGTACATGCCAATTAGCGCGCGCCGGTAGGGCTCGTCGACACGGTGCGCGTTGCGGTCCGGGCTGCGCTCGGCCAGTGCCTGCATCTGCGGGCTGCACTGCGCCAGCAGAGCGGACACCGACAACTCGCTGCCGAGAAAATGCACCTCGGTCAGGTAATGGCGCAGCACCACTTCGCTCTGGCGGCGCAAGGCGAATTCCAGGGTTTGCGCGCTCACATTCGGGTTGCCGTCGCGGTCGCCGCCAATCCATTGGCCCATGCGCAAAAAACTGTGCGGCACCGGCTGGCCCAGGGTCTGCTCGATGTCAGCGTAGATTTTGGGAATCTCGCGCAAAAAAGTCGATTCGTAATAGCTGAGCGCGTTTTCCACCTCGTCGGCCACGGTCAGTTTGCTGTAGCGCAGCAGTCGGGTTTGCCACAGTTGCATGACCCGGGCGCGAATTTGCGCTTCATTGGCCGCCAGTTCACGCGGCGTCAGTGCATCTTTACCTCCGGGGCTGGCGGTGCCGTGCAGGCGGATATCGTCCCGCGCACTCAGCAGTTTTGCGATATCCCGCTCGGCATCCAAAATGCTTTTGCGCTGCACCTCCGTAGGGTGTGCGGTGAGTACCGGCGAGATAAAGCTGTGCGACAGCGTCCTGGCAATGGTTTTCCCGCCAATGCCGGCCGCACGCAAATGGGCTATGGCCTGCTCCAGGCTGCCTTCTTGCGCAATGCCCGCGCGCTCGTCGTGAACCTGGCGGCGTATTTGGTGGCGATCTTCTGCCAGATTGGCCAGGTGGCTGAAGTAGGTGAAGGCGCGGATCACGCTGACAGTCTGGTCGGCGCTCAGGCCCTTGAGCAGCTTTTTCAAGGACCGGTCGGCCTCATGGTCCGCGTGGCGCCGAAAGGCCACCGAGAGGGTTCGAATCCGCTCGACCAATTCAAACGCTGCCACGCCATCTTGCTCGCGGATTACATCGCCCAGAATCCTGCCAAGCAGGCGGATATCTTCCGTCAAGGGGCGTTCATCATCCCTGCGGCGCTTAGCCGATGTGCCGGACGATTCAGAGGTTCCCATAGCTCATGCTAGCATCCCGCGAAGCCGAAAAGCCCCTTCTCATTACCAACAGGTTACGACTTTGCGACACCTCACCATCGCCACCCGCGAGAGCCGTCTTGCGCTCTGGCAAGCCGAACATTTGCAAGCCCGCCTCGGTGCCCTGGGGCACGCAAGCGCGCTGCTGGGTATGACCACCAAAGGCGATCAGATTCTGGACCGCAGCCTGAGCAAAGTCGGTGGCAAAGGCTTGTTCGTAAAAGAACTCGAGACTGCGCTGGAAGACGGGCGTGCGGATTTGGCTGTGCATTCGCTTAAAGACGTGCCCATGGAGTTACCTGAAGGCTTTGCGATTGCCTGCGTGATGGAGCGCGAAGATCCGCGCGATGCCTGGGTTTCTAGCCGCTACGCCACGCTCCAGGACCTGCCCCCGCGCGGCGTGGTCGGAACCTCCAGCCTGCGCCGTGTGGCCCTGTTGCAGGCACTGCGCCCGGATCTGCGTTATGAACCTTTGCGTGGCAACCTCGACACGCGTTTGAAAAAACTCGATGACGGTCAGTACGACGGCATTGTTTTGGCGGCAGCGGGCCTGAAGCGCCTGGGCCTGGAGAGCCGTATCCGCGCTGTGTTCGAGCCCGAAGAAATGCTGCCTGCCGCCGGCCAGGGCGCGCTGGGGATTGAGGTCTACGGACAGCGTGACGATGTGCACGCTGCTTTGGCACCGCTAGGCCACATGCCGACCTTGTTAGCGGTCAGCGCCGAACGCACGGTGAGTCGCATCATGGGCGGCAGCTGTTCGATGCCGCTGGCCGCTTTTGCGGTCTGGGAGGGCGCTAGCCTGTCTTTGCGCGCAGCTTGGGGTGATCCGGAAGGCAAGGTTCCCCTGATTCGCAGCGCGGGCACCGCACCGGTGCACACCCTGCAAGACGCTGTGCGACTGGGCGAAGCCGTGGCGCTGGAACTGCGCGACCGTGTCGGGCCGGGGCAGTGAGCGTTCCCGGGCCCGTGCGCAGCAGCCACCGGCGCCCGATTGTTATCACCCGCCCGGCCGCACAGGCGGCGGTATGGCAGGCGGCGCTTGAGGCCGCAGGCCACAGCGTTGTTCTGCTGCCTTTGCTGACCATCCATCCAGCAGATGATGTGCACGCTTTGCGCGCCGCATGGAAGCAGCTAGACCAGTGGAACGCGCTGATGTTCGTCAGCGCCAATGCCATCGATGCGTTCTTCGCTCAGCGTCCAGGGGGTATGCACTGGCCACGGGATGCCTTTGCGCCGCGCGCCTGGGTGCCGGGTCCTGCAAGCGCGACGGCATTGGAGGCCGCGTCGGTGCCGGCCCATTTGATCGACTTGCCGGCTTTGCAGGCAGAACAATTTGATTCGGAGTCCCTTTGGGAAGCGGTGCGCGCCCAAGTCGGCAAGGGTTTCAGGCTCTTGGTGGTGCGCGGCGGGCGTGCTTCGGTCGTTCCGGCTGCAGCCCCAGCGCCATCCGCTGGCATCGGTCGCGAGTGGTTGGCTGAACAGGTGGAGTCGGCCGGTGGAAGTGTCGGTTGGCTGCTGACCTATTTGCGGGGCGCCCCCCAGTGGGCGGATGCGGAATACGCGCTGGCGGCCCGCGCGCGCGATGAAAATGCTATTTGGTTGTTCAGCAGCTCCGAATGCGTCGCCCATCTCCAGGCCTTGACCCACGGCGCTCCCGCCATTTGGAACGATCGCTTTGGGTCTGAGCATTCCTGCTGGTCCGGCAGTGTCGCGGTCGCCACGCACCCCCGCATCGCCCAGGCCGCCCGTGCAGCGGGCTTTGGCTCGGTACACCTTGCGCGCCCGGGGCTTGCGGACGTGCTTGCGTCGATAGAATCAATTGCATGAGCACCCCAGAAACCTCCAAGATGGATGGTCGGCCCAGCGCCTGGCAGCGGGGATTGCGGCTTGCTTTGTGGGCTCTATTGGCAATGGCGCTTGTCTCGAGCGCTTTCCTCTGGCAGAAGCTCGACAACATCCAGACCCAATTGGCCCGCCAGAGTTCAGAGGCGGGCCTGAGCGCCAACCAGGCGCTGGCTGCCGCGCGCCAGGCACAAGATGTGGCAGTCGACAGCGCCGCCAAGGTCGCCATGTTTGACCAGCGGCTCGCCGAAGTGGCTTTACAACGAAGCCAGTTGGAGGAGCTGATGCAAAGCTTGTCGCACGCCCGCGACGAGAACCTGCTGGTGGATATGGAAGCCGCGCTTGCTTTGGCGCAGCAGCAGGCCCAATTAACCGGCAGCATTGAGCCTGTCGTACTGGCTCTGCAGGCTGTGGATGTGCGCCTGGCGCGTGCCGCGCAGCCGCGGTTGGCACGTGTTCAGCGCGCGGTTGCCAAAGACCTCGCGCGGATCAAAAGTATGACTTTTTCGGATACGCCCGCTTTGCTACTGAAGATGGACGAGCTCGCGCAGCTCATTGACGACATCCCGTTGGCCAATGCTCCCCCCCAACCAGTGCTGAATCGGCCACAGTTGGCACGCACCCCCACCGAGGCTGCAGTGCAATGGGGTGAGCGGATACTGCAATCCGTACAGACAGAACTCAAAGATCTGGTGCGTGTGAGCCGTATCAACGACCCCCAGGCTGTTTTATTGTCTCCCGAGCAGTCTTTTTTTGTGCGAGAGAACCTGAAGCTACGGGTACTCAACGCACGGCTTGGCCTGATGGCGCGGCAGGTTGATGCGGTTCGCTCGGATCTGAAGCTTACGGGGGCAACCATCGGGCGTTATTTCAATCCCGGCGCGCGCAACACGCAAACAGCGCTGGCGCTGCTGAAACAGATGCAGGCCGAGTTTGCGGCATTCGAGCAACCCCGCGTGGACGAGACGCTTGCAGCCCTTGCCGCCGCTGCGGCGGGACATTAGGGCAAGCGCTATGCGCGTTGTGATTTGGGTGCTCGTTCTGTTTGCGGTGGCTGCAGGCGGTGCGCTGTTTGTCAGCACCAACCCTGGCACCGTGACGGTTTTCTGGCCTCCATACCGTGTAGATCTGTCGCTCAATTTGGTACTTCTGGCCCTGGTGCTGGGTTGTGTGGCGGTACATCTCGTCCTGGGTACAGCTTCAACCCTGAGCAGCTTGCCCGCGCAAGCCCGGCGCTGGCGCGCGCTGCAGCGCGAACGGGCGGTCCAGGGACACTTGGTGGATGCACTTTTTAGCATTGCCGGTGGGCGTTTTGTGCGCGCAAGTGAGAGCCTCATGGCAGCGGATAACTTGCAGCGCGCCTTAATGGAGACGGATGCGGTTGGGCGTGACCGCGCGCTGCAGGCGGACACGGCTTTTGCTGCGATTCATATGCTGGCTGCCGAGGCCCAACATGCCTTGCAAAAGCATGCGTCCCGTGATCAGCACCTGGAGACCGCATTGCAAGCCCTGCGCCGTCGCCGTGCCACGGACGCGCTTGACGGGCTGTTCTTGCGCGCCACACGCTGGTCCCTGGATGACAACGACGCTGCCGGTGCGCGCGCTTGGTGGGAGCAGCTCAGCCAGGGAGCCATGCGCCGCGCTGCGAGCTTGCGTCTGCGTTTTCGCACCGCGAGGCTGGCCGGTGAAAACTTGGAAGCTTTGGTTACCGTGCGTCAACTTATCAAGCACAAGGCGTTCCGCGGCGCAACCGGAGAGAACATTTCCCAGGCGCTGGCCACCGAATTACTGCGGTCTCCGCGCGACGCCCAGCAGCTGGAACAAGCCTGGGCCCGCTTGGAGCCCCGGGAAAAAGAAGCTGCGCCTGTTGCGCTGCTGGCTGCCCAGCGCTTGCTCGAATTGGGAGGCGACGGGGCCCGCTCTCGCGCCTGGTTGTTGCCGATTTGGGACGCATTTCTGCAAACTGGTACACCGCTGACCGCCGATCAGCAGGTGCGATTGGTACAAACCTTGGAGTCTGGTTTTGGTCAGCCCGACGCAGTGCCCGATAGCGTATGGCTGGCGCGTATCGAGAACGCGCAAATGGCCAATCCCCGCAATCCTTTGCTCCAGTACCTCGCTGGTGCCATGTGCCTGCGGATGGCCTTGTGGGGCAAAGCCGAGCACTTCTTCAAGCAGGCCAGCGCTGGCCTGCAAAGCGTACCCCTGAAGCGCGAGGCACTGAGCCATTTGCAGCGTATCCAGGAGCAGCGCGCACGGCGCTGACGCCGTTTCGATACAGACCTACAGCCCAGGGGGGTGAAAAAAAGGCCGCAAGGGTGTACTCCTTGCGGCCTTTTCGTTGCGCTTGTTTCAGCGCATAAGGTCTACCCCGCAGCTTTGGGCACTGCGACTTCTTCAATGTCGAGCGCCAAGTTGGCCAGATCACGGCGGGTTTCTACCAGGATCAGAGGCTCCGCACTGACCGGCACGGGTGCTGGACGCTCCCGTGGTTGGCGTGCCGGTGGCACCGCAGCGGCAATAGCGGCCTGCGCCCGGGCAACCAGCTCGGGGTTGGAGTTGACCCACTGCAGCCCGGCGCTTTGCGCCACGGCTTCCAGGGTGTCCAATGGCAGCGCAAAAGGCTGTAGGGTGGGCATGCCGGATGCACGCGCGGGGCGTGGTGCTGCAGCCGCGCTTTCGCGAGCGGGCGCTGCATCGGTTGCTACGACTGGCGCGGATGCAGCCTGCGATGGTTGCTGGTTGCGCGCGTCATCCGGGATCACGGCGTTTGGCACCATCGCCATGAGGGTTTCGCCCATATCGGCTGCGTTGCGAGGGGCCCGCTCACCGCGGGTGCTGCGGTCACGTCCATAGCGGTCACGGCTGCGGCGCTCGCGCACTTCACCGTTCTCGGAGCGCTCGCGCTCACGTCCCACGTCATCGCCGGGTGTTGCGCCGTGGTGCTCCGCCCCCGCTTCCGTCTGCGCGGGGTTGTGCGCCATTAATGGTTCTGGAAGTGCGGCTCGACCATCTGGCGTTCCATCACCGTCCTGGCGGCGTGGGCCCCTGCGCTGGCCGCGCCCGTTGCCCCGGCGTTGGCTGCCATCGTCATCCCGCGCGCCGTTGCGTTCTTCGCCCTGCGCGCGTTGGCCTTCGCCGACCGCATCATGGGCATTGGTGCCTGGTGCCCCAGGCTCCTGACCTGAGTCAGAGCGTGGCCCATTGCGTGTGCTGCGGCCACTACGCTCGCCTCGGGGGCTGCGCTCGCCACGCTCCCGTGGCGGGCGATTGCCTGGGCCAGTCTCCTCGCGTTCGGTTTGCGGCGCATTGCCGTTGGCTTCCATGCCCTCGCCGTTGGACGTGTCACGGCTATTGCGTGATCCGCGTCCGCCGCGTCCGCCGCGGCCATTGCGTTGTCCGTCGCGTTCGCCAGACTCTGCCGATCGCTCGCCTTGGCGTGGTCCGCGTGGCGTGCCTTCTTTGCGGTCGGACTCCGATCGTTTGGCGACCGTTGTGGCTACAGCAGGCGCCGGGGAGGCTGTGTCACCACCAAACAAGCGCTTGATCCAACCGAACATGCCGCCGGAGGCAGCGGCGGGCGCGGGCACGGCAGGCAAAGGCGCGCGTGCAGCCGGGGCCGGTTTGGCTGCTGCGGGCTGCGGGGCTGCTTCGGCGCGCGGTGCTGCTTGCGGTGCCGGCGCATCGGGCAAAACGCCTTTGATGACCGGGGTTTGCTTGTTGGTCGGTTCTTGCGAGCGGCGGGTGAAGGCGGTGGGGTCTTCGATCTCGTCCGCCATCTTGTAGCTGGCTTCGATGTTGTCCAGGCGCGGGTCGTCGTGCTTGAGGCGCTCCAGTCGGTAGTTGGGGGTTTCCAGCGTCTTGTTGGGCACCATCAGCACGTTGATGCGCTGCTTGAGCTCGATCTTGGCGATTTCGGTGCGCTTCTCGTTGAGCAGGAAGGAGGCGACTTCGACCGGCACCTGGCACAGTACGGATGCGGTGTTGTCCTTGAGTGACTCCTCCTGGATGATGCGCAGGATTTGCAGCGCGCTGGATTCGGTGTCACGGATATGGCCCGAGCCGCCGCAGCGCGGGCAGGGGATGGACGCACCTTCTGACAGCGCAGGCCGCAGCCGTTGCCGGCTCATTTCCATCAGGCCGAATTTGCTGATGGTGCCGAACTGCACGCGGGCACGGTCCTGGCGCAAGGCGTCGCGCAGGCGGCTCTCGACCTCGCGGCGGTTGCGGCTTTCGTCCATGTCAATGAAGTCGATCACGATCAGACCGCCCAGGTCGCGCAAGCGCATCTGGCGCGCCACTTCGTCAGCAGCTTCCAGGTTGGTGCGGGTGGCTGTTTCTTCGATGTCGCCGCCTTTGATGGCGCGTGCGGAGTTCACGTCCACGCTGACCAGCGCTTCGGTGTGGTCGATCACGATGGCGCCGCCCGACGGCAGGTTCACGGTGCGGGCGTAGGCCGACTCAATCTGGTGTTCAATTTGGAAGCGGGAAAATAGCGGCGCGTCGTCGCGGTAGCGTTTGACCCGTGCCGCATGCTCGGGCATGACGTGGGCCATGAACTGCTGCGCCTGGTCGTACACATCGTCGGTGTCGATCAAGATGTCGCCGATGTCGTGGTTGAAGTAGTCGCGGATGGCGCGGATCACCAGGCTGGATTCCTGGTAAATCAAGAATGCGCCTTTAGCGCCTTTGGACGCACCGTCGATAGCCGCCCACAATTTCAGCAGGTAGTTCAAATCCCATTGGAGCTCGGGCGCGCTGCGGCCGATGCCGGCGGTGCGGGCGATGATGCTCATGCCGTTGGGGTATTCGAGCTGGTCCAGCGCTTCTTTCAAATCGCTGCGGTCTTCGCCCTCGATGCGCCGGCTCACACCGCCGCCGCGCGGGTTGTTGGGCATCAGCACCACGTAGCGGCCGGCCAGCGATACATACGTGGTCAGCGCCGCGCCTTTGTTGCCACGCTCTTCTTTTTCTACCTGGACCAGCAGTTCCTGACCCTCGCGGATCACGTCCTGGATGCGCGCCTGGTTGACCGCCACACCTTCTTTGAAATACTGACGGGAGATTTCCTTGAAAGGCAAAAAGCCGTGGCGGTCTTCGCCGTAGTCGACAAAGCAGGCCTCCAGAGAAGGCTCGACGCGGGTGACCACCGCTTTGTAGATATTGCCTTTGCGCTGTTCGCGCCCTTCGATCTCGATCTCGTAGTCGAGCAGTTTCTGTCCATCCACAATCGCCAAGCGGCGTTCTTCCGCCTGGGTGGCGTTAATCAGCATCCGTTTCATGGTTGCATCCTTCTCAATTCAAACTCACATGCCCGATACGGGCAAACGATGCCTGAACTAACGCATGAACCGAGGAGGAATTGCCGGAGAGCCTGGTTGCCTACAAAGGCATCAAGGCGTAGGCGCGTGGAGTGGGACGAGGGAAGGCGTGTGTGTCGTGGCGAAGACTTCGCCAACGCTTTGGTGCGATTTCCCGGGCTCAGATGACCGGGACAACAATATCGGGCACAACAACACAAACATCTCGTTTCATTCCGCCCGCAGCACAAAAGGTCTGCGGGATGGGGGTATTCCGTTACTTGGGTTCAACGCATCAGCCCAACCGGACGGACGGCGGGTCACCGAGGCGCATCTGGCGCCCGGGTTTACCTGCTCAACCAATCGGCGGCATCAACCTGCTAGCGGGGCGTTGGGTGGGGTGTGGACTAAACTCCAGACAAATCAACCACTTACTGCACGACACTAGTGAAACACATTATAGGGGGCACGCCACGTTCCGCTCCCGCACAGGTGAACATGCTCATGGTGGATGCCGAATCTGCAGGCCAGCGTCTGGACAATTTTTTGATGCGCCAGCTCAAAGGTGTACCAAAAACCCATGTGTACCGCATCATCCGCAGCGGCGAAGTCCGGGTCAACAAGGGGCGCGCCGAGGCCGCGACCCGGCTGCAGTCCGGAGACATGGTGCGCTTGCCGCCGGTGCGGCTCTCGCAACAGGCCGCAGACAAAGCACAGACCATGGCCCAGCCCACGCACGCCCAATCCAGCGCCGGTAAAAGCCTGCCGGTATTGTTCGAGGACGAACAATTGTTGGTCATCAACAAGCCGGCTGGCCTGGCGGTCCATGGCGGCTCGGGCATCAGTTTTGGCGTCATAGAGCAGCTGCGCATGGCCCGGCCGCAAGCCGACTTTCTGGAGTTGGTGCACCGCTTAGACCGCGAGACCAGCGGCATTTTGTTGGTGGCCAAGAAGCGCAGCGCGCTCAAAAACCTGCAAAACCAGTTCCGAGAGCGCAGCACAGGCAAGACGTATCTGGGCATGGTGGGCGCACGCTGGCCGCTTAACCGCAAGGTGTTGGACAAGCCTTTGCAGAAGTTTTTGGTCGGGGGTTCGGGCGAAGCAGAAGGCGAGGGTGAGCGCCGGGTGCGTGTGGTCGCGCCGGACCACCCCGACGCCATGCCCTCGCTCACCCTGGTCAAAGTCCGCGCTGCATCGCTTGACCTGGCACCGGGCGCACGGCCTTACTCGCTGCTGGAAATCACCATCAAAACCGGGCGTACCCACCAGATCCGCGTGCACCTGGCGGCCGAGGGCATGCCGTTGGTGGGGGACGACAAATATGGTGACTTTGAGCACAACAAGGCCTTGGCGCGCGGTGCGGAGGGCGTTCCACTCAAACGCATGTTTTTGCACGCGTGGCGCTTGCAGTGCCGCCACCCGGTGAGCAACGCGCCCATGCACCTGGAGGCGGGCTTGCCCGCCGACTTGATGGCATTTCTGTTTGCCCGGCTACCACACGCGCTGCCTGCACGCCAGGACCTCACCGCTGCCCAGCCCGAAAGCAGTGAGGACGATTACACCCCTCACCCCACACCATGACAACGCCAAGCACCGCCTGCCGCTTCGACCTGATTGCCTTTGATTGGGACGGAACCCTGTCGGATTCCACCGCTCTGATCGCCAACTGCATCCAACAGGCGGTCGCCGATGTGGGGGGCACGGTTCCCAGCACCGAGGCCGCCTCGCATGTCATTGGCTTGGGTCTGATGCAAGCGTTGGCCTACGCGGCCCCTGACGTGCCGCCCGAGAAGCACGCGCTGTTGGCCGATCGCTACCGCCACCATTACTTTGCCCAGCAGCACAGCTTGTCTTTGTTCCCAGGCGCGTTGGAGATGTTGCACAGCCTGCGAGAGCGCGGTTATTTGCTGGCCGTGGCCACGGGTAAAAGCCGGCGCGGTCTGGACGAGGCCCTGAAAAATGTGGCCTTGCAAGGCATGTTCCATACGACCCGCACGGCCGATCAGACACGCGGCAAACCCCACCCGCAAATGCTGCATGAAATTTTTGAAGAACTGGCGGTGACGCCGGCCCGCACCCTGATGGTGGGGGATACGACCCATGACCTTGAGTTAGCGCGCAATGCCGCCTGCCCCAGCGTGGCCGTGACGTATGGCGCGCATCCGCCGGATGCATTTGCGGCATGGGGGCCTTTGTGCGTCGTCCATTCGGTGCCGCAGTTGCACGATTGGATTTTGGACAATGGTTAAGCCCTCGCTTTGCACTGTCATACTTCCCGCATCCATTTCTTTTTTGTACCCATGACCGAACCCCTTGAACCCGCACAGCCCGCTGCATCCGGGAACGCTGCGCCTACTTCTGCCGAACCGAATTGGGAGCGCACCGCCCTCGAAAAAATTGCGATGGCGGCTATTGCCGAACAACGCCAAGCCCGGCGCTGGCGTAATGGTTTGCGTTTGGCCTGGCTATTGTTTTTTGTCGCACTGACATGGTTTGGGCTGCGCCACGGAGTGGCACCGAGTGACGTCACCCGCCCGCACACTGCGGTCGTGGAAATCAAGGGTGAGATTTCTTCCGAGTCGGAGGCCAGCGCGGACACTGTTGTGGCCGCCATGCGCAGCGCTTTTGAAGATGAAGGCGCACAGGCGGTGGTTTTATTGATCAATTCGCCGGGTGGAAGCCCCGTGCAGGCGGGCATCATCAACGATGAGATTTACCGCTTGAAGGCGCTGTACAAAAAGCCTGTGTACGCCGTGGTGGAAGACAGTTGTGCCTCGGCGGCTTACTACATCGCAGTGGCTGCCGACCAAATATTTGTGGACAAGGCCAGTATCGTGGGCAGCGTGGGCGTGCTGATGGACGGATTTGGTTTTACCGGTCTGATGGAAAAGCTGGGCGTGGAACGCAGGTTGATGACCGCCGGAGAAAACAAGGGCATTCTCGACCCCTTCAGCCCCGTGACCGATAAACAAAAGCAGTTTGCGCAGGGCATGCTGGACGCGATACACCAGCAATTCATTGGCGCGGTGCGCGCCGGGCGGGGTAAGCGCTTGAAAGAAACGCCGGAGATGTTCAGCGGCTTGTTCTGGACCGGCGACCAGGCCGTGAAGCTCGGCTTGGCGGACCAGTTGGCCAACCTGGATTACGTGGCGCGTGAAGTGGTCAAGGCCGAAGAGTTGATCGATTACACCCACCGCGACAACGTGGCTGAGCGCTTGGTCAAGCGCTTTGGTGCGTCCATGGGCCAGGCGATTGCCACCAGTTTGCGTAACCCCGCGCCGCTGCGCTGATGCGGTGGCTAGCGCCCGATCGCAAATACGGTGGGCGTGCTTTTGTCGCACGCCCAACCTTTGGTGCGCCAGGTTTTGACGCTGGCACTGCGGCAGGTTTCCCCCGGCATACCCAGCCCGCTGGCCGTGGCCAGCCGCGTTTGGGGCGACAGTGTTTGTAGCAAGCTGGCGAGCAGGGCGGGGTTGCGGTACGGCGTTTCGATCAACAGCTGGGTTTGTCCGCGCCCCAGGGCCAGCGCTTCCAGCGCCCGGATGCGTGCGACCCGTTCGGCAGGGTCACTGGGGATATAACCTACAAACGCAAAGTCCTGTCCATTCATGCCGCTGGCAGCGAGCGCCAGCATCAGGGACATGGGCCCCACCAGCGGGACGACGTCAACTTCCAGATCGTGCGCGGCGCGGACTACCGAGCTGCCCGGATCGGCAATGGCCGGCATACCAGCCTCGCTGAGCAACCCCATATCGTGGCCCTGCACGGCAGGCGCCAGCAGGCGGCGTGCGTCAAAGGTCCCGTCGTGGTCGCCTTTTTTGTGGACCTCACGCGGCAGTTCGGTGATGTGCATCGCCTGCATCGGAACGCACAGCGGATGCACTGCGTCGATGCGTTTGAGGTAGGCGCGCGCGGTCTTGGCGTTTTCACACACCCAGTAGGACAGGGATGCGGCGGCGCGCATCGTGGCATCGGGCAAAGCCGTCGGCAGGTCGGTTTGGATGTCGCAACCGAAATCCAGCGGCGCCGGCACCAGGAACAAGCGCCCGCGTGTCGGGCCTGCGTCTGCCATCAAACGCTACCCAATATCGGAATCCCGGCAGCGCGGAGCATGCGCGCCGTCTCGATCAAGGGCAGGCCGACCAGGGCGCTGGGATCGCTGTTGTCAATCCGCTCCAGCAGCGCAATCCCCAAGCCTTCGCTTTTGGCGCTTCCCGCGCAGTCGTAAGGCGTCTCCGCCAAAAGATAGTGGCTGATTTCAGCCTCACTGAGCGTGCGGAATTTCACCTGCACGGGAACCAGTGCCTGCGCGACAAATTGCAGCGCGGGGCAGACGACGGCCACGGCGGTATGGAACAGCACGGTTTGGCCGCTCATGCGCTGCAACTGGCTGCGCGCGCGCTCAAAGTTACCCGGCTTGCCAAGCGCTTCGCCGTGCAAATCCGCGACTTGGTCCGAACCGATGACCACGCTGTCTTGTCGGCTGTGTGCGACCGCTTGCGCCTTGGCGAGAGCCAGCCTGGCCGCGGTTTGCTGGGGTGTTTCGCCTGGGAGCGTGCTTTCATCTACGTCGGGCGCGGCCACCGTGAACGGTATGCGCAGTCGTTCGAGCAGCGCGCGCCGGTAGACCGACGTGGAGCCGAGGATCAGGTCGCGGGGAGTGGCGTGCGTCATGCGCGGATTCTCTTACACTGGGACGATGGCAAGTACCTACGATCCCCGCATGCTGCCCTTGGCGGCATTCGCGCGCTCCGGCGCGGCCTTGGAGGGGACGGTTCCGCTTGCTGATTTGCCGCGACTTCGAGCCCAGTCGGCGGTCGAACCGTTAGAAACGGCTGCCCAATTTCGGGCCACGGGCAGCGAGCGCTTCGATACCACCGGCCGCCCACAGATTTGGTTGCACCTCCGCGGAAGCTGCCGCCTAACCCTTGAGTGTCAGCGTTGCTTGCGCCCGGCGGAGGTAGACCTTGAATTCGAGCGGGATTTCCGTTTTGTCGCCAACGAGGCCTTGGCGGCGGTGGAAGACGACGAGTCGGAAGAAGATGTGTTGGTTTTCGAGCGGCAGTTCAATTTGCGCGAGTTAGTTGAAGATGAATTGGTGTTGGCCATACCGCTGGTTCCGATGCATCCATCCTGCCCCGAGACTCCGCGTTTCAGCGTGGCCGATCCTGATTTCGATGCGCAGGCACCGGAGTCGCCCCATCCGTTTGCGGTTTTGGCTGGCCTGAAGCGTCGATCTTCGCCAGACTGATTTGCTGACTAAGTGCGGCGGCCTGCGTCGAGGGGCGCTTGGGTCAGCTATACTCTAGGGCTTTCCGCGCTGAGCGCGTCTTATCACTGTTCGCAGCCCATGGGGCGGCGTTATCGTTCAGGAGCCCACCATGGCAGTCCAACAAAACAAGAAGTCACCCTCCAAACGTGGCATGCACCGTTCTCACAACGCCCTGGTTGTGCCCGGCATTGCGGTCGAGCCAACCACGGGTGAAGTGCACTTGCGTCATCACATCAGCCCTACCGGTTTTTACCGCGGGCGCAAAGTTATCAAGACCAAGACAGAAGCCTGACCCACGGAGTTTTGGCTCCTCTTAAGGCCCGATGCGGAACTGGTAGCGTCGGGCTTTTTGGTTTCTGCGTACCACACCGTTATCTCCCGGCTACCCGAAATGCACACAATAGCGGTTGATTGCATGGGCGGCGACCACGGCCCCGCAGTGACATTGGCGGCGTGCCGCCGATTCCTTAGCGCTCACCCGCAGGCCCGCCTGATTCTTGTGGGGACTCACTCCGCGATTTCCGATTTCTCTCATCCCCGCGCAGAAAACGTTTACGCCACCGAGGTGGTTGCCATGGACGACCCGCTGGAGGTTGCTCTGCGTAAGAAAAAAGACTCCTCCATGCGCGTGGCGGTCGAGCAGGTCAAGGCCGGTCTAGCGCATGCAGCCGTGTCCGCTGGTAATACCGGCGCATTGATGGCAATTTCTCGCTATGTGCTCAAAACGCTGGAGGGTATTGAGCGTCCGGCCATCGCCGCCCAAATTCCCAATGCGCGTGGTGGAGCCACCACGGTGCTTGATTTGGGTGCCAACGTGGACTGTTCGCCCGAACATCTGTTTCAGTTTGCCGTGATGGGGTCCGCGCTGGTGTCGGTATTGACCGGTAGCAACGCCCCATCAGTGGGGCTGCTCAATATTGGGGAAGAGGCGATCAAGGGCAACGAAATGATCAAGCAGGCGGGCGAACTGTTGCGCGCCGCCGCCGCCGCGGGCGACTTGAATTTCTTTGGCAATGTCGAAGGTGATGATATTTGTGCCGGCGTGGTGGACCTGATTGTGTGTGACGGTTTTGTGGGTAATGTGGCGCTCAAAACCGGCGAGGGCGTCGCCAGCATGATCGGCAGCTTCATCAAAGAGGAGTTTCGCCGCAACTGGCTGACTATGGCGATGGGCTTGATGGCGCGTCCGGTTTTGGTGGCAATCAAATCCCGCTTGGATGCCGGCCAATACAACGGTGGCGCGCTCCTGGGGTTGCGCGGGCTGGTCTTTAAGAGCCATGGATCTGCGGATGTGCGGACTTTCGGCTTCGCGCTGGAGCGGGCTTATGATGCCGCCCGACACGACCTGCTGGACCGGGTCAAAGCCCGCGTGGCCCGGTCGGCTCCGTTGTTGGCGGCACCAGGCGCAGCGACTTTAGGCTGAGACCACTTTCCACTCGATCGCATGACACACTATTCCCGTATCACTGGAACCGGTAGCTATCTCCCGCCGCGCCGCCTGAGTAACGCCGATTTGGTGGCCGAGCTTGCGACGCAGGGTGTCGAAAGTTCTGATGAATGGATTGTGGAACGCACCGGCATCCGAGCGCGCCATTTCGCCGACGCGGGTGTATTCAGCAGCGACCTTGCATTGCAAGCCTGCCGCAAGGCGCTCGAAGCAGCAGGACGCAGCGCAAGCGATGTGGACCTGATCATTGTTGCCACCTCAACGCCGGACATGGTTTTCCCGTCTACTGCCTGCATTTTGCAAAGCAAATTGGGAGCGCCCGGCGGTGCGGCGTTTGATGTGCAGGCGGTGTGCAGCGGCTTCATTTATGCCCTGACCGTGGCCGATGCCATGATCCGCACCGGTGCCGCGCGCTGTGCGCTGGTGGTGGGCGCGGAGATTTTTTCCCGCATCTTGGATTTTCAGGACCGCACCACCTGTGTGTTGTTTGGGGACGGCGCCGGTGCCGTGGTGCTCGAAGCGTCGGAGACGCCCGGCATTTTGGCCACCGACATCCACGCTGATGGCCGGCATGTCGATCTATTGTGTGTGCCCGGTCACGTGAACGGCGGAATGGTCTCGGGTAAGCCCTTGCTGCAAATGGACGGCCAGGCGGTTTTCAAGTTGGCGGTAGGCGTTCTTGAGGAGTGCGCCCGCACGGTTCTGGCCAAAGCCGGCAAAGTCGAGGCCGATATCGATTGGCTGGTGCCGCACCAGGCCAATATCCGCATCATGCAAAGCACGGCGCGCAAATTGAAGTTGCCCATGGACAAGGTGGTGGTCAGCGTGGACCAGCACGGCAACACGTCTGCCGCGTCAATTCCCCTGGCCCTGGACGGCGCGGTGCGCGGCGGCCAGATTCAGCCCGGGCAGACGGTTTTGCTTGAAGGTGTGGGCGGCGGTTTCGCCTGGGGCGCTGTGTTGCTGACGATGTAGTCTTTTTGTATTTTTCGCGTCGATTTTCATGAAGCCATTCGCATTTGTTTTTCCGGGTCAGGGCTCCCAATCGGTCGGCATGCTCGACGCCTGGGGTGCGCATCCGGTTGTCCAGCAGGCCCTGGATGAAGCCTCCACCGCTTTGGGCGAAGACCTTGCCGCTTTGATCCACGATGGACCCAAAGAGGCATTGGGCCTGACCACCAACACCCAGCCGGTCATGTTGGTGGCCGGTGTGGCGGCTTACCGGGTGTGGATGCACGAGGTCGGGCAGGCACCATCGGCCGTTGCGGGGCACTCGTTGGGTGAATATTCGGCGCTGGTGGCTGCGGGTGTGTTGACGCTGGCGCAGGCCGTTCCGCTGGTGCGTTTGCGCGCCCAGGCGATGCAGGACGCGGTACCGGTGGGCGTGGGTGCGATGGCAGCCATCCTCGGCATGGAGGCGCAGCGCGTCGTCGCCGGCTGTCTGGAGGTGAGTCAATCATTCGCCGCGGGCAGCGCAGAGGTCGTCGAGGCGGTGAATTTCAACGATCCAGCCCAGACCGTGATTGCCGGCAGCCGCGCAGCGGTCGATAAGGCCTGCGAGTTGCTCAAAAGCCAAGGTGCCAAACGCGCTTTGCTGTTGCCTGTATCGGCGCCGTTTCACAGCAGCCTGATGCGTCCGGCCGCAGAGCGCCTGAAAGAAGCGCTGGCCACCACACCGTTGCAGGCTCCTTCAATCGCCTTGATCAACAACGTCGATGTGGCGGTAGCCGCGACACCGGACGCCATCCGCGATGCATTGTTCCGCCAGGCCTTCGGTGCGGTGCGCTGGGTCGAGTGCGTGCAGGCGATGCGGGCGCGTGGCTTGCAGCACATTGTGGAATGTGGCCCCGGCAAGGTGCTGGCTGGCTTGTGCAAACGGATCGATCCGGCGCTGACCGCGCTTGTGGTCGCTGATCCGACCAGTTTGGCGGAAACCCGGGAGGCCTTGTAATGAGCGAAGTGGCAGACTCTTCAGCGTCCCAGATCGCACTGGTGACCGGCGCATCGCGTGGCATTGGCGCGGCCATTGCGCTGGAGCTGGCGCGTCGAGGCATGCGGGTGGTAGGTACCGCTACCAGCGCTGCGGGTGCTGCCCATATCACTGCAGCCCTGTCCGCTTTCGACGGTTGCCGTGGCGAGGTGCTGGATGTGACGGATGGACCGGCTGGCGAGGCTTTGATCAACGCCGTAGTCCAGGCTGAGGGCTCCCTGCATGTGCTTGTCAACAACGCCGGTATCACCCGCGACACCTTGTTGATGCGCATGAAAGATACCGATTGGGATGCGGTGATCGACGCCAACCTCAAAGGCGCATTTCGCATGACCCGTGCCGTGTCGCGCACCATGATGAAGCAGCGTTATGGGCGGATCGTGAACATCACCTCGGTGGTCGGAGCCATGGGCAACGCGGGTCAGGTCAACTACGCCGCTTCCAAGGCTGGGGTGGCCGGAATGACCCGGGCGTTGGCCCGTGAACTGGGTTCGCGCGGCATCACCGTGAACTGTGTGGCCCCCGGATTCATCGAAACCGATATGACGGCAGCCCTGAGCGCGGAGCAGCAAACGACCTTGATGGCGCAAATCCCGGCGGGTCGGCTGGGGCAGGCGCAGGAAGTGGCGCAGCTGGTCGCCTACCTGGCCTCGCCGCAAGCGGGGTATGTCAGCGGACAGGAAATCCATATCAACGGTGGCATGCACATGTAACAAGTGGGTGTTCCACTCGGTAATACGCCGCACCATCCGTCCGGCGGACCGATGTACCGGCAGTGCCGTGTGCATAGGTAGAATGACGGATTGTTTACAACCCTCAGAGGGAATCCATGAGCGATATTGAAGCACGCGTCAAGAAAATCATTGCCGAGCAACTCGGTGTGGAAGAGTCACAAGTCACCAACGAAAAGGCGTTCGTCGCTGATTTGGGCGCGGATTCTCTGGACACGGTAGAGCTGGTGATGGCTTTGGAAGACGAGTTTGGTATTGAGATTCCTGACGAAGACGCCGAGAAAATTACCACGGTTCAAAACGCGGTCGATTACGCGACCAGCCACAAGAAAGCCTGATGGGTCATCGTCCCGCCGCCGCCGCGGGACGGCCTGAATACCCGCTTGCCACCATGAAAGTACGTCTATGACGCGCCGCCGCGTAGTTGTTACGGGCCTGGGCTGCATCAGCCCGGTTGGTAACACGGTGGATCAGGCGTGGTCGCGGCTGGTTGCGGGTCAAACCGGTATTGACCGAATTACCAAGTTCGACGCCAGCACCTTTTCCTGCCAGATAGCAGGTGAGGTGCGCGGGTTCGACGTCGAGGCCTACATGAGCGCCAAAGAGGCCCGGGCGATGGACACCTTCATCCATTACGGTATTGCTGCGGCTAGCCAGGCGGTGGCTGACGCGGGCTTGAAGACGGGCGAGGCGCTGGGTGAAGACGAGGCCACCCGCATCGGTTGCGTGATTGGCTCCGGCATTGGCGGCCTTCCCATGATTGAGGCTACCCACGCCGAATACGCGTCGCGCGGTGCGCGGCGGATTTCTCCATTTTTTGTTCCGGCTTCCATCATCAACATGATTGCCGGCCATGTCTCGATCCGCTACGGTTTTAAGGGCCCCAACATCGCCATTGTTACGGCCTGCACCACGGGCCTACACTGTATCGGCGAGGCCGGGCGGATGATTGAATACGGCGATGCCGATGTGATCGTGGCCGGCGGCGCGGAGGCCACCGTCTCGCCTCTAGGCGTCGGCGGTTTCGCCGCCATGCGCGCCCTCAGCACCCGTAACGACGATCCGGCCACGGCGTCGCGTCCCTGGGACAAAGACCGCGATGGTTTCGTCTTGGGTGAAGGCGCAGGTGTGATGGTGCTGGAAGAATATGAACACGCTAGAGCGCGCGGTGCCAAAATTTATGCGGAGCTCGCGGGTTTTGGTATGAGTGCCGATGCAGGCCACATGACTGCGCCCAATATGGATGGCCCGCGCCGTGCCATGCTCGGTGCCTTGCGCAATGCTGGACTTAATCCGGATGCCGTGCACTACGTCAACGCGCATGGCACGTCTACGCCTTTGGGTGATGTCAACGAATCCAATGCGATCAAGGCCACGCTGGGCGCGCATGCCAAATCGGTCGTGGTCAACTCTACAAAGTCGATGACCGGGCATTTGCTGGGCGGCGCTGGCGGTTTGGAGTCGGTTTTCACCGTGCTCGCCTTGCACCACCAGGTCAGCCCACCGACCATCAATATCTTCAATCAGGACCCGGAGTGCGACCTGGATTACTGCGCGAACACCGCGCGCGACATGCGCATCGACGTGGCCATCAAGAATAATTTTGGTTTTGGTGGCACCAACGGCAGTTTGGTGTTCAAGCGCGTCTGAATCTGCACAGGGTCCGCGCTTAACGGCTTATGGGCGGTCCTCCTTCGGTCACGGTTGTTATGGAGGGCGGTGGCCTGGATGAATCTGTTGCACCAGCCATGACGCTTTTGCTGTCTGTGGGTGTGGTGGGGCTTTTCACCTGCGGCGCCCTGCAAATTCCCGGTGATCTGTTGTACGCAGTACCCTTGTTCATGGGTTCGCTCGGCCTGTCTGTATTGGCGGTTCGGCGCTCCCGCCGCATACAGCGGGGATCGGTATTACTGTGGGATGGCCATACCTGGTTCTGGTCGCAGCAACGCAGTGACAGGGTTTGCGCCATCCGATGCATCATGGACCTTCAGGTTTGCATGCTTTTGCGCCTTCAAACCAGCGAAGCCTCACCTGAGTGGGTATGGCTACTGCGAAAAGACCACGTAAAGAACTGGTATCCGCTCAGACGGGTCTTGATTTTTGGTGCGGCGTCCGTACATGATGGCGCGATTGCCGTTCACAAGGAATAGCGTTTGATCTGAGGGAGAACACCTGATGTTTGGGATTAATGAAATGGGCGTGCGCAATTGCCTGAGTCGTGCTGTGATGGTTGCCGGCTTGGTCCTTGGTTTTCTGGTCGACCCGGTCGTTGCCCAGACGCGGACCTTGCCGGACTTCACGGATTTGGTAGAGCAGGTTGGGCCTTCGGTCGTGAACATTCGCACTACGGAAAAAGTTCAGCCCCGCTCATCCCAGGTCAACCCGGGTGAGGAGGAGATGCTGGAGTTTTTCCGCCGTTTCGGCTTGCCTGCTCCGAATATGCCGCGCCCCGGTCCGCGTCAGCGCACGCCGCAACCGCAAGACGAGCAGCCCCGCGACCAGCCGCGTGGCGTAGGCTCTGGTTTCGTTCTGACACCGGACGGTTTGATCATGACGAATGCCCACGTGGTGGAGGGTGCCGACGAAGTGATTGTGACTCTGACTGACAAGCGTGAATTCAAGGCCAAAATCATCGGGTCTGACAAGCGCAGTGACGTGGCACTGGTCAAGATTGATGCCACGGGGTTGCCTGCCGTGCGAACCGGCGACGTGAACCGCCTCAAAGTCGGTGAATGGGTGATGGCGATTGGCTCCCCCTTCGGACTTGACAACTCGGTTACGGCAGGCATTGTCAGCGCCAAGCAGCGGGATACCGGCGAATTTCTGCCCTTCATACAGACGGATGTAGCGATCAATCCGGGCAACTCCGGCGGCCCCTTGATCAACATGCGTGGCGAGGTGGTGGGTATTAACAGCCAGATCATGTCGCGTTCTGGCGGTTTCATGGGGATTTCGTTTTCCATTCCCATTGACGAGGCGATCCGCGTCAGCGATCAGCTACGCAGCCAGGGCCGCGTCTCGCGCGGCCGTATCGGCGTGACGATAGACCAGGTGTCCAAAGAGGTTGCCGAGTCCTTGGGCCTGGGCAAGAGTACCGGGGCACTGGTCAAAGCCGTAGAGGCCGGTTCCCCGGCCGACAAGGCGGGCGTCGAGCCTGGCGACGTGATCATCAAGTTTGATGGTCGTGTGATTGAAAAATCCATGGACTTGCCGCGTTTTGTTGGAGCTACGAAGCCTGGGACACGAAGCGCCTTGACGGTTTTCCGCAAAGGTGCGCCCAAAGACTTGCAAGTCACGATTGCAGAAATTGAGGCCGACAAGGCGGAGGCCAAGGCGACACCTCCCGCACCCAAGGGCAAGCCCAGCAGCGTAGCCCAGGCATATGGATTGGTTGTGAGTGACCTGACCGAGAACCAACGCAAGGAACTCAAAATCAAGGCAGGCGTCGCAGTGGACGCCGTGACTGACGCAGCTGCCAAGGCCGGTCTGGCGGAGGGCGATGTGATTTTGCAGCTCGACAGCATGGAGGTGGCCAGCGTCAAAGACGTGGAAACCATTTTGGCCAAGCATGACAAAGCCAAACCCCTGGTGGTGCTGTACCGCCGCGGCGACTGGACGCAGTACACGCTTATGCGTGTGGGTAAGTAGAGCGACCGGTTCGTTAGAATGGCTCGGGCCGCGCGCAAGGCGCCAGCCCCGGGCGTGAAGGCTGAGGGCGCGTCATTGACCGATGCGCCCTTTTCTTTGTCTCTTTGCCTGCCCACCCGGCATTTTTTGATCCGCCTAGCCTGAAGTCTTCTGGATGCAGCACATACGAAATTTCTCCATCATTGCCCACATCGACCACGGCAAATCGACGCTGGCTGACCGCTTGATCCAGCATTGCGGCGGCCTGGAAGCGCGGGAGATGCAGGACCAGGTGCTGGATTCGATGGACATCGAAAAAGAGCGGGGCATTACCATTAAGGCGCAAACGGCTGCGCTGCAGTACCGTGCCAAAAATGGCGAGGTCTACAACCTCAATCTGATCGATACCCCTGGGCACGTCGATTTTTCCTACGAAGTCAGCCGCTCATTGTCCGCTTGTGAGGGGGCCTTGCTGGTCGTCGATGCCAGCCAGGGTGTGGAAGCACAGACCGTGGCCAACTGCTACACCGCACTGGACCTGGGTGTGGAAGTGGTGCCGGTGCTCAACAAAATGGACCTGCCCAATGCGGATCCGGACAACGCGCGCGCTGAAATTGAAGACGTGATCGGCATCGATGCCACCGACGCGATTCCGTGCTCGGCCAAGTCGGGCATGGGTGTGGAAGACATTCTGGAAGCTATCGTTGCGCGCATTCCCGCACCCAAAGGCAATCCGGACGGCGCGCTGCGCGCCATGATCGTGGACAGCTGGTTCGACACCTACGTCGGTGTGGTCATGCTGGTGCGTGTGGTCGATGGCCGCCTGGGCAAGGGCGAGCGTTTCAAGATGATGGCCACTGGCGCCATGTACAACGCCGACAACCTGGGCGTGTTCACGCCGGCCAATGAGCCTCGCAGCTCGCTCGAGGCGGGCGAAGTGGGTTACATCATTGCCGGCATCCGCGAGTTGCAGGCGGCCAAAGTGGGCGACACCATCACGCTGATCAAGCCGGGGACGGGCGGTGCCGCTGCGACGGCCACCGAAGCGCTGCCCGGTTTCAAGGAAATCCAGCCCCAGGTGTTCGCCGGGCTGTACCCGACCGAGGCCAACCAGTACGAAGGCTTGCGCGACAGCCTGGAGAAGTTGAAGCTCAACGATTCCTCCCTGCACTACGAGCCGGAGGTGTCACAAGCACTGGGCTTTGGTTTTCGCTGTGGTTTCCTGGGTCTTTTGCACATGGAAATCGTGCAAGAGCGTCTCGAGCGCGAGTTTGACCAGGACCTGATCACCACCGCGCCCAGCGTGGTCTACGAGGTGGTCGGCGTGGACGGCGAAGTGCGCATGGTGGAAAATCCATCCAAGATGCCAGACCAGGGCCGCCTGGACGAAATCCGCGAACCCATTGTCACCGTGCACTTGTACATGCCGCAGGAATACGTCGGCTCCGTGATGACGCTGGCCAACCAGAAGCGCGGCGTGCAGATGAATATGGCCTACCACGGTCGCCAGGTCATGCTGACCTATGAGATGCCGCTGGGCGAGATCGTGCTGGATTTCTTTGACAAGCTGAAATCCGTGAGCCGTGGTTACGCGTCCATGGACTATGAATTCAAGGAATACCGGGCCTCGGATGTGGTCAAGGTCGATATCCTGCTCAATGGTGAAAAGGTCGACGCGCTGTCCATCATCGTGCACCGCAGCCAAGCCACCTACCGCGGGCGAGCCGTAGTCACCAAAATGCGCGAGATCATTTCGCGCCAGATGTACGACGTGGCGATCCAGGCGGCGATCGGCGCCAACATCATCGCGCGTGAGACAATCAAGGCGCTGCGCAAGAATGTGCTCGCCAAGTGCTACGGCGGCGATATCTCGCGCAAGAAGAAACTCCTTGAAAAGCAAAAAGCAGGCAAAAAACGCATGAAGCAAATCGGCTCGGTGGAAGTTCCCCAAGAGGCTTTTCTGGCCATTTTGCAGGTGGAAGATTGATGCAGGTTCTCACCGCCTTCATTTTGGCCGCTTTCGTTGGCTACGCCGCGAGCTGGTACTTTGGCGTGATCGACGGCAACTTCGCGCTGCTGCTGTTCATGGCCACGGTCATCACCGGCATCTATTGGCTGGCCGAGCGCTATCACTTCCTGCCGCAACGGCTGGCTGCCGCAGCACGGTTGGAGGAATCGGCCGCAGCGCAGCGCGCCGAACACGAGCGCAAGGGTTTGCAGTCGGACAACGTCGACCTGGCACAGGCGCGCGAACGCCTCATCATGCAACCGTGGTGGCTGGACT
>CAIOUR010000047.1 GCA_903861575.1 uncultured beta proteobacterium
CGAAATGTTCATGTGGCTGGAGCGCCGCATCGAGGGCGACCGCATGGCGCGCATGCGCCGCGACGCCGCCGGTTGGACCTGGGGCACGGTGGCGCGCAAAAGCGGCAAGCACGCGGCCTGGCTGCTGCTGGCGTTTTGGACAGGCTTCAGCTACGTCGGCTACTTCACGCCGATTCGCGTGCTGGCGCAGGAGTTCGCCGGACTCAGCCTGGGTTCGTATGAATCCTTCTGGGTCGTGTTTTACGGGTTTGCCACGTACGGCAACGCCGGGTTTATGCGCGAGCAGGTGTGCAAATACATGTGCCCCTATGCGCGCTTCCAAAGCGCCATGTTTGACCGCGATACGCTGATCGTCAGCTACGACCAAGCCCGTGGCGAGCCACGCGGCGCGCCTACCCACAAAGCGGGCGTGGACAACCAGGCCTTGGGCGCCTGCGTCGATTGCGATTTGTGTGTGCAGGTCTGCCCGACCGGCATCGACATCCGCAAAGGCTTGCAATACGAGTGCATAGGCTGCGGCGCCTGTGCGGATGTGTGTGACACGGTGATGGACAAACTGCATCGCCCGCGCGGGCTGGTGCGCTATTCGACCGAAAACGCCATGGAAGGCGGCTGGACATCGGCGCAGATGCTGCGTCGCGTGTTCCGCCCCCGGGTGCTCATTTACACGGCGCTCTTGTGGAGCCTGATCGGGGGCTTGGGCCTGAGCCTATGGCTGCGCACGCCCCTGCATGTGGACGTGGAACGCGACCGCAGCACCCTGGCTCGCATCGTCGAAGGCGGCCGGATCGAGAACGTGTACCGGCTGCAGGTAATGAATGCGTCGGAGGCGGTCGACCATGTGCACATCAGCGTCAGTGGCATCGAAGGCCTCACCCTGGCATCGGACGCCGACTTTGTGATCGATAAAGCCCAATCACGCTGGGTACCGCTGCGGGTGCAACTGCCCTACGACGGCGCACCCGCCGGATCCCACCCGATCGCCTTTCACATTGCCGAGCCCGATAGCGGCGCGCAAGTCACTGAAAAAGCCGTTTTCCTGGTTCCCCGCTGAATTTGCTGGAGTGCTCATGTCCCCTACCCCTGCCCCTCAACACACCCTCGTCACTGAAAACACCCCATCGTGGTGGACCTACGGCCACGTCTGGCTGGTACTGGCGGGACCGCTCCTCGTCGTGATTGCCAGCTTCATCACCATGTACATCGCGTACACCCGTGTCGACCCGGTTGTCGACGAAAACTACTACCAAAAAGGTTTGGCCTTGTCCCCCGCAGTGCAAAGTCGCGACCATACCGAGGCGGTGCATGCACCGGCCTCGCTGTCGATGCCCCCCGTCAAACCCTGATCATTCCATCGACCACCTCAATGGTCTTGTCGCAACGCGCAGCCAGCGCCGGGTTGTGCGTGACAAACAGCACCGTAGTGCCCTGCTCGCGGTTGACCTTGCGTAAAAGCTCAAACACCAAGTCCGCGCTTTTGGTATCCAGGTTGCCAGTGGGTTCATCCGCCAGCAAAACCGCAGGGTTCATCGCCAGCGCACGCGCAATCGAGACCCGCTGCTGCTGACCGCCGCTTAAATTCCCGGCCAGGTTGTCTTTCCACGGCGCAAGCCCCACGCTGTCAAGCAGTAGCAAAGCGCGCTGGGCAATCTGGATGTTGCAAAAGCCGGCGGCGGCCATCATCGGAATCATCACGTTCTCTAGGGCCGTGAACGCGGTCATCAGGTGGTGGTACTGAAAAACAAAGCCAATGGTGTGGCCGCGCAAACGGGTCAAAGCCGCATCGTCCAGGGTCGTGGTTTCCTGGGAACCGATCTGCAGCGTTCCCGCGCTGGGGCGGTCCAGCAAACCAACTATATTGAGCAAGGTGCTTTTGCCCGAACCCGAAGGGCCGATCACCGCGCAGAACTCGCCCTTGTTCAAGCTTAGGTCGATCCCATGCAGCACTTCGGCCTCCATGGAGGTACCCGGGTTGAAGACCTTGCGGATACCGCGCAATTCGACAACGACATCCTTATCCACGGATCGCCACCACAGGGTCTAGGCGCGCAGCCCGCATGGCCGGGGCCAGTGCGGCCAGCAAGCCGGTCAGACTGCCCAACACCAGGGCCAGCGTAAACAACGTGGCATCAAATTCCAGAGGAAACAGCGGTGTGCCGTCTGCGTTGCGCGCCAGGCTTTGCCAGAGCACCAGCGACAAAGCGCCCAAACCGCAACCCAGCAGCGAACCCGCCAGGCCCAGCAAACCACCTTGCAGCAAAAAAATCCGCAGAATTTGCGCCCGCGCAATGCCCATGGCGCGCAGGATGCCGATCTCGCGCGACTTCTGCACCACCGACACCACCAGCACGCTGGCTATGCCAAATGCCACCGAGAGCGCCACCAGAAACCGGATCGCCGTATTGGCCGTGGTTTGCGCGCTGATCGCGGCAAAGAATTGCGCGCTGTTTTTGATCCAACTGTCCGCCTGCACGCCGGTGGCGGCTGCGATGCGCTGGGCAATGGTCTCGGCGGCATAGATGTCATCCACCGTGACCTCAATCGACGTGACACCCGCAGGCAAATTGAGCAGGCTCTGTGCGGTGCGAAGCGTGGTGAAGGTATTGCGCTGGTTGACGCCTTTGCTGCCCAAATCGAACACCCCCACCACCGTCAGCGCGCTGTTGGCACCGTCGGCGGTGGTGACATGCAGCTTTTCACCAACATTGACGCCCAGGTCTGCGCTCAAGTCGGTCCCGATCAAAATGTCCGTCCCCGCCAAATGCCAGGTGCCGCGCACCATCTTGTCGCTGAAATCGACGATTTGGAAATAGCTGGCCGGGTCGATGCCTGAGACCGTCACCGCCCGGTTGGCGCTGCCCCGCACAGCCAGAATCGAGCCGCTGGCCACGGGCGACACGATACGCACCCCGCGCAGGGCCTGGACCTGCGTGGCGACACTCTGCCACTGGTCAATCGACTTCTTTTGCTGCATGGGTGCTTGCACGCTGGCCATCTCTACAGGTCCGATGCCGTTCTGCGGTGTGGGGAGCAACTGGCGCGTGGTCTGTTGCGGCTGCAGCAACTGGATATGCGCCTGGGCGCTCAACACGCGGCGCATGAAGTTAGCCTGCAAGCCCGACAACAGCGCCGACATGAACACAATCACCCCCACGCCAATGGCCACACCGGTCACGATGAACAGGGTTTGCATACGCCCCTCCTTCAAGAAGCGGATCGCAACAATCCACTCAAAGGGCAGGTAGCTGGCAAACATGGGGTACGGCGCTACAGGACCGCGCTGCGGGCCCGCACGCGTTGGGCATCGCGTATCGTGCCCACGCCCAGAATCACACGGTCCCCTTCGGCCAAGCCGGACAGTACCTCCACCAACCCGGCACTGCGGGAACCCACGGTGAGTGCCACCCGGTGCGCTTGCCCATGTGCATAGACCCAGCACCAGGGAACACCGCTGTCCAAACCATGGATGGAGGCCGAGGACAGCACCAGCGCCTGCGGCCTGCGGGCTACCTCGATGTCGATGGACACGGTCATGTCCTGGCGCAGGTAGGCCGGCGCATGGTCCACAGTGAGTTTGACTTCCACGGCCCCCGTCTGCGCATTCACGCCGGGGTTGATATAGGCCACCGTGGCGGCAAAGCGCTCTTGCGCAAAAGCATCGGCAGACACCTGTGCCGTTTGTCCCAGCGCGATGAGGCGGAGGTTTTTTTCGTCCACATCCAGCACCAACTGCACCGCACCGGATGGCGACAAAGTCATCAGCACCTTACCCGGCTGCACCACGTCGCCCGCCTCCACGTGACGGCTGATCAGCAGGCCATCGCGCGGCGCGCGGATCAGCGCAAACGCCGCCCGTGCGCGCGCCACATCAGCGGCGGCCTGGGCTTCCACCACGGCGCCGGCGGCCAGCGCAAAGTCGCTGCCCGCCGCGCGGGTGCTGTCCAGCTGCACACGCGCGGTCGTCCGCTGCGCATCGGCCAGCTCTACCGCCTTGGCGGCGTCGTCCAAAGCGGCTTGTCCGATGAAGCCTTGCTGCACCAGCGCCTGGCTACGGCGCAAACCGGCGCGGGCGCTCTCCAGCTGCGCATCGGCCTGGCGCAGGGCTTGCGCGGCCAGTGGCGACTGCACATCCCGCAGCTGGCGCATGCGCGCGCGGGCCTGCACCACGGCCAGTTCACCCTGGCGCGCGGCGGCTTGCAAGTCGGCGTCAGACAGCGCAACCAGTACCTCACCCGCACGCACCGCCATCCCCTCTTGGACGGGTACACGGGCGACCGTAGCGGTGATCTGGCTGGCAATGTCCACCCGGTTGGGGCTCTCCACGTGGCCGCTGCCGACCACGGTTTGCACCAGGTCACGGCGGACCAGGGATTCGAGTTCGACCACCGGGCCGCGCCACCAGGCCTGCGCCGCGTAGCCGAGCAGCCCGGCCACTGCAAGCGCGGCCAGGCCGTGGTAAACCCCAATGGGTATCGATGCCCACCTCACCCGGCAGCCCGCGCCAGAGCGGGCGTCAAGGCGCCACCACCAATTTGCAGGGCGACTTCACCTTCAGCAAAGCGGCGCGCTCGCCGCACAGCTTCATCGCCAGGCGCTCGCCCTGCGCGGAGAGGCGAACGTAAATCGCGCAACTCCAGGCCATTTTTGCGCCATCGATCTGGCTGTCGAACGCAGCGGCGCAATGTCCGTAGCGGCCCAGCTCGGGGCGGTCACGGGCCCACTGGGTCTGCAGGGGCTCGGGCAATTGTTGGGGCGAAATGGTGGGGAAATCTTCGGCCCGGGCGGGCAAAGCCATGGCCAGCGCGAGCAGCAACAGACTGATAGAAAAACGGTGTGGGCGCATAAATCAATCTCCAACGAATGGCGCAGTGTGCTTGCGAACCTGGGCCCCGAGCTTCTCACAAGCGCAAGACGGGCCGATTGACCCATGTCAAATGGCCATGCGCTGCCCGGGCAGACAATGGCTGCACACAGGGACGCGCGGCCCTTCGCCCGCTGCCTATCCGCCTGAGACCAGCAAGCAGCGCCATGAGCATCCGCCACCTCGAATCCCTTTTCCAACCCGCCTCCATCGCCCTGATCGGCGCGTCAGACCAGCCCGACAGCCTGGGCACGGTGATCCTGCGCAACTTGCAAGGCGCCGGCTTCAAGGGGCCGATCTGGATGGTCAACCCCCGCCGTGCGCGCATTGGCGGGCAATTGGTATGGCCCGATGTGGACTACTTGCCCGGCGTGCCCGATCTGGCGGTTATTTGCACGCCAGCAGCGACGGTGCCGGGCCTGATCACCGCCCTGGGCGCCAAGGGCACGCGTTGCGCCATCGTCATCAGCGCGGGCCTGCACGCTCCAGCGTCCGACGGACTGCTCACCCTGCAACAGGCCATGCTGGACGCCGCCCGCCCCTATCTGCTGCGGGTGCTGGGGCCCAACTGCATCGGGCTGATCATCCCCGGCATCGGCTTGAACGCCAGCTTTGCGCCCGCCAATGCGCTGCCGGGCAAGCTGGCCTTTGTGACCCAATCGGGCGCGTTGGCCACGGCCATGCTGGACTGGGCCAACAGCCGCAACATCGGCTTTTCCCACTTTGTGTCGCTGGGCGACAGCGCCGACGTGGATTTCGGCGATGTGCTGGACTACCTGGCCTGTGACGCATCCACGCGGGCCATCCTGATGTACGCCGAGTCGATCAGCGCGGCACGCAAGTTCATGTCGGCGGCGCGCCAAGCGGCGCGCAATAAACCGGTGATCGTAGTCAAAGCCGGGCGGGCGTCTTCAGGGGCGCGCGCTGCGGCCTCGCATACCGGCGCGCTAGCGGGCTCAGATGTGGTGCTCGACGCCGCTTTTCGCCGCGCCGGCATGCTGCGCGTGGACACGCTGGAAGCGCTGTTTGACGCTGCCGAAACCCTGGCCCATGCGCGGCCTTTCCGGGGTCAGCGGCTGGCCATTCTGACCAACGGGGGCGGAGCCGGCGTACTGGCGGCCGATGCGCTGCAACTGGCAGGCGGACAGCTCGCCACCTTGGAAGCGGACACGCTGCAGGCCCTGAACGCCTGCCTGCCGCCCAACTGGCCGCATGCCAATCCGGTGGACATCATTGGCGACGCGCCGGTGGCGCGCTACCGGCAGGCCTTGGAAGTACTTTTGGCCGCCCGCGAAGTCGACGCGGTGCTATTCATGCACGCGCCCACGGCGGTGGTACCGGCTGATGCGATTGCGCAGGCCTGTTTGCCGCTGATGACCGATTCGCCCAAACCGGTACTGGCCTGCTGGCTGGGCGGCGGCGCTGTGGCACACGCCCGCCTGAGCAGCGCACAGGCCAACGTCCCCAGTTACAGCACGCCCGAACAGGCGGTTGCTGCGTGGATGCAAATGGTCGACTTCGCCCACAACCAGGCCGCATTGGAGCAATTGCCCATCACCACCGCCGAGGAATCGGCTGCGCACACAGCCCACGCCCGCAGTCTGGTGCAACAAGCCCTGGCTGCGGGACAAACCTGGCTGGCCCCGGACGCCACCAGCGCGCTGCTAAAGGCCTACGGCGTACCGACTGTCGCGACCCGCCAGGTCACGTCGTTGGAGGATGCGCTGCGAGCAGCGGCTGAGATCGGCTACCCCGTGGCGCTCAAGGTCATGTCCCCGCAGATCGTGCACAAGTCTGACGTGGGCGGTGTCGCCCTGAACCTGCGCACCGCCGACGCACTGCGGGCTGCTGAACAGACCATGCGCACCCACATCGCGCGCCTGCTACCCGATGTACGGATCGACGGCTATACCGTGCAAAGCATGGCGCAGCGGCCCGGCGCGTTGGAGCTGATTACCGGCATCGCCAGCGACCCGGTCTTCGGCCCGGTGCTGCTGCTGGGGCGTGGCGGCACGCAGGTCGAGCTGAGCAGCCAGCACACCGTGGCCTTGCCGCCGCTGAATGACAACCTGGCGCGCGACATGGTTGTGCGCAGCCAACTTGGCCCCTTGTTGGCGGGCTACCGGGGGCAGGCGGCGGCGGATATGGACGCGCTGATCGCCACCCTGCTCAAGGTCTCGCGCATGGCCAGTGAGCTGCCCGAACTGGCAGAGATGGACCTCAACCCGCTGCTGGTGGACGCACGCGGGGTGTTGGCGCTGGACGCGCGCGTGAAGCTGCGCACACCTGCCGCAGGCGAGGCAAGTCGCCTGGCCATCTGCCCCTACCCCGCCGAGCTGGAGGAAACCGTGGCCTTGGGTGACACATCGTTTTTGGTCCGCCCGATACGCCCGCAAGACGGGCAGCGATTGTTGGAGTTTTATGCCCGCGCCGACCCGGCCGATATGCGCTTGCGCTTCTTCTTCACACGCCGCGCCGTGCCGCATTCCGAGGTCGCCCGCTACAGCCAGATTGACTATGACCGCGAGATGACCTTTGTCGCGCTGGCCACCGACACGCAGGGCCACACCACCATCGTCGCCGAAGCCAGCGCCTTGTCGGACCCGGACCACGTGAGCGCCCAGTTCGCCATCCAGGTCGCTTCGGACTGGCAGGGCAAAGCGCTGGGGCATTTGATGCTCAGCAAGCTGATCGCCTACCTACGTAGCAGGGGCACCCGCGAGCTGACCGGGCTGTGCCTGAACGAGAACACCGGCATGGCCGCGCTGGCGCGCAGCCTGGGCTTTGTGGTGTCGCCGCGCTCGATGGCATCCGAGACGGTATCGATGACGCTGGCGCTCTAGACTTTTTCGCTCCTGCCCACCAAGCGCTTTACTTGACCTGCATCAAGCGGGGGCTCAATACGCAGCGCTTTAGGGTAAGCCTGTGTAAAGACAGGCAGTTAGCGACTAAGCTGGCGCATATATTCAAAATTAAAAAATAAAAATGCACATCGTTGGCACCCAGGGAAAAAATTACCTGCTTAACGCCTTGTCCGATCAGGACAGGCACCACTGGCGGCCACAGCTACAGATGGTGCAACTCACGGCGGGGCAAGTGCTTTTTGAATCTGGCGATCCGCTGCGGCACAACTATTTCCCGGCCACAGCCATTGTGTCTCTGCTGCACATCCTGGAGGACGGCGCCTGCACCGAGCTGGCGATGACCGGCCGCGAAGGCATGGTGGGTATCTCCGCTTTCATGGGTAGCAACAGCGCGCCCTGCCGCTGCGTGGTGCAGCAGTCGGGATGGGCCTACCGGGTCCGATCCGACTTTGTGCAGGCCGCGTTAGAAAACTCCATCGACGTGATGCAGGTGGTCTTTCGCTTCATGCAAGCCCTGTTCACCCAAATGTCGCAGGTGGCCGTGTGCAACCGGCACCATGGCATCGAGCAACAGTTGGCGCGTTGGCTGTTGTTGAACTTTGACCGTCTGGACACCGATACCTTGCCGATTACCCACGAGAAGATGGCTAATTTGCTCGGCGTACGGCGCGAGGGCATTACCCGCGCAGCCTGCGCCTTGCAGGACGGCGGGGCGATTCGCTACCAGCGTGGGCATCTGCATTTACTCAGCCGCCCAGGCCTGCAACACCACGCCTGCGAGTGCTATGACGTGGTCAGCACCGGATATGGCCTGTTGCAAGCAGATAGTCACCCTTCAGGCACCTTGGCACGCGCATCTATCAGTGCGGGCTGAATGTCGAAGTTGAACGCCTACCTGCATCAGGTCGCTGTCGCCAAACGCCTGTGCCACATCATTTTCTGGGCGGGCGTGCTAACCCTGCTGCTTATTGGTATAGGCACCGCTTTTGCTTTGTATCAAAACTGGCAGACCCGTCTTGAAGCAAGCAAATCGCAACTGATCCGCAGTGCAGAGATGGCCAACATGCTGGTTGAAAGCAGCCTGCTCGAAGCCACCAAGGCCCTGGACGCTTCCAAGCGTGAATTGGAAACCGCCTTTGACAAGGGAACGACGACGCCCCAAATGGTGTATCTCATCCTGATGCGATCGAACCAGGGCCTCAGCGTTCATGACCAATCCAAGCCTTTGAAGTTGCGACTTTTGATGGATGCTTATGGCACCCTCATCGCACGCGGCGATCAATACCCCAAAGAGGCTGTAGATTATTCGGACCGCGTCTATTTCCGAGATCTGCTGTCCCATCCAGAAAGGGACTGGTCCGTAGGTCCGCTCGAGTGGGCTCCTTTGATACAACAGTGGGTCTTTCACGTAGCTGTTCCGATACGCAATAGGCGCGGTCAGTTTGAAGGCGTACTGGTTCAACAATTACTCAAAAGCGAGATCGATAACGACTTATTGAAGTACCTAGATCCCACGGAGTTGGGTCTGGTCATGACCTATTTCAAAGGGGGTGCGGTCTCGCTCAACTTTCAGAGCCAGCCCCAACAAGTTGCGTTAGCCGACAAGCACCTTCAGCAGTGGAACTACGAGCTAACAGCCTCCGCCAAGACCAAGGGTAGCTTCTTATGGCAGCCGGCGCACAACGATCTGACCGATTTTTCACGCGCCAACAAACTCGACATCAAGCCCGTGGTGTTTGAAAAGTTCGATGCCGCCAACGCCGCCTACTTTGCTGGCCGTTGCAAGGCCTATACCACCGACGGTTCAGGCTTGGCCTCCATCCGCGCCAAAGAGGCCAAGAACCCCAAAGACCATGTGATCTTGCCAGAGCTGATCTCGAAAGAACCTATGGGTCCCTTGGTGCGTCGGGGTGACGACGAGTGGTTGGCGATTGTGAAATGGACGGTGTATGGCCTGATTGAAGCCGAGGAAGCGGGCATCACAAGC
>CAIOUR010000048.1 GCA_903861575.1 uncultured beta proteobacterium
CATCTTGGCCTTGGGTGCAGGGTACAGCTTCATGACCGCCGCCGTGATGATGCCCAGCGTACCCTCGGAGCCGATAAACAGATGGCGCAGGTCGTAGCCGGTGTTGTCCTTGCGCAGACCGGTCAATCCGTCCCATATCTCCCCGTGCGGTGTTACCACTTCCAGGCCCAGGCACAGATCGCGCGTATTACCAAACCGCACCACCTGCGTGCCACCCGCATTGGTGCCCAGGTTGCCGCCGATGGTGCAGCTGCCTTGCGAGGCCAGGCTCAGCGGAAACAGCAGTCCGGCCGATTCACAAACGGTTTGCAGGTTTTGCAGCACACAACCCGCATCCACTGTGATCGTCAGGTTGTCAGCGTCCAGTTTGCGCACGGCGTTCATGCGACCCAGACTGATCACCACCTGCTCGCCCGATTCATCCGGCGTGGAACCGACCACCATGCCGGTGTTGCCACCCTGCGGAACCATGCTCACACCCGCAGCGACGCAGGCTTTCACCACCGCCCCCACCTCGTGCGTGGAGCCGGGGCGAACCACCGCTAGCGCTTTGCCACGCTCGCGGCCACGCCAGTCCAGCTCGTAGGCACTCAAGTCGCCTTCGGTCAATACGTGCGAAGCCCCGAGCAGTTCGCGCAGGGTGTGCAAAAGGGCGCTATGCGGCATCGCGGGCATTCCTGAAACGCAGCCGCACGTTCCAGGCACAGGCAGCAAAAAGCAGCAGACACAACATGACCTGCAACAAGGCTAGCCAATTGCCCGGTGCACGGTCACCCCAGGCGCGCACCACGCCCTCGGTGAAGTACAACCACACCAGCAAACTCACCCAGCGGTAGGTGTACATGCGGTTTTTCAATAGCCCTGCCAGCGGCACACACAAGGGCAGCGCCTTGAGCGCCAACAGCGAGCCACCCGGGCGCAGGGGCGCTACCCACAATTCCCACACCAGGCTCAGCACAATGAGTCCCAACAAGCTGCCCACGGCCATCCAGCGTGTGCGGTCAACCAGGTTGGGGGCGGAGTCAGTGGGCGCTTGTGGCGCAGTGTTCAAGGCATTCATGTGCACGCATTTTCGCTGTAAACCGGCCAGGGCCTTTGCCGCGAAATGCCTGCGTTAAGCTTTCCGGGCTTATGAACCTGATTTTTGACCTCGGCGGCGTGGTAGTGGAATGGAATCCGCCGGCCATTTGCGCGCAAGCCTTTGATGATCCGGCTTTGCGGCAAGCAGCTATGACGCATATTCTTCAGCACCCGGATTGGCTGGCTTTGGACCGTGGCAGCTTGGCGCTGGACGATGCGATTCCACGAGCGGCTGCGCGCACCGCATGGTCACCCGCTGCCGTAACGGATTTTTTTGACACCGTGCTGGCGAGCCTGCGCTTGAAAGACGACACCGTGGCACTCATGCGGCGTATGCAATCGGCGGGCCACAGTTTGTATTGCCTATCCAATATGCCGCACCATGCGCTCGCCTTTTTGGAGCGGGCCTACACGTTTTGGGATGTGTTCAGCGACAGGGTGATTTCCTGCCAGGTCGGCATGTGTAAACCGGAGCCGGGTATCTATGCCCATTTGCTGCAGCATTGCGCCATCGATGCGGCGCAATCGGTTTTCATCGACGACATGCAGGCGAACGTGGACGCTGCGGCGACGTTTGGCATCCACCCGCTGCGGTTTCATAACGCTGCGCAATGCGAAAGTGCGCTGGCAGCGTGGATGAACCCGGCAGTTGGTCGGGCTTGAGCGAGTTGCCGTCGGTGGCATCATCGACCCATGCGGATCTTCCATCGATTTCAGGCTTGGTTTAGCGATCTGTGGCATTTGCGCTGGCGCGAGGCCTTTGTCACGCTGCGTGAGCGCTTCGCCCAAGACCGCCTGGGTCTCACAGCGGGCAGCCTGACGTTTACGACCACTCTGGCGTTGGTACCCATGATCACGGTCGTGCTCGCGGTGGTAACCGCGTTTCCGGTGTTCAGCAAGTTCCAGGATCTCGCTCAAAAATGGCTGGTAGAAAGCCTGGTTCCCGACAACATTGCGCGCCAGGTTCTGGGCTACTTGACCCTGTTTGCTGGCAAAGCCAACAAGCTGGGTCTGGCCGGTCTGGTTGTGTTGGTGCTGAGCGTGCTGTCGATGATTCTGACGATTGACCGCACCCTAAATGCGATTTGGCGGGTGCGCACGGTGCGCACGCTGGGCCAGCGGATGCTGATTTACTGGACCGCTATGACTGTAGGGCCTTTGATTTTCGGCCTGAGCGTAAGCATGACTTCCTATGCCATTTCTGCCTCCAAGGGGCTCGTGGTTGGTTTACCCGGCGGGGTGGGCTTGCTGCTCGACCTGGTGCAGTTCGGGATGGTGGCGGCGGTCATGACGGCCATGTTCCAGTACGTGCCCAATACCCATGTGCTCTGGGGCCACGCCTGGATGGGCGGACTGTTTGTGGCGGTGTGTTTGGAAATTGCCAAACGCCTGTTGGGGTACTACCTCAGCAAAGTGCCCACGTACTCGGTTGTGTACGGTGCCTTTGCCACGCTGCCGATCTTGCTGGTCTGGATATACATTGCCTGGGTGATCGTTTTGCTCGGCGCGACGCTGACGGCTTATGTGCCTGCGCTGCTCAACGGGGCGCCGCGTAGGCGTGCTGGTGCAGGCTCTGAATTTCAGGTGGCGCTGGAAATTTTGCAGGCACTGGATAAGGTGCGCCATTCCGGGCACAGAGGTCTGACGATGAGCGGCTTAAGCACCTACCTGGCGTTGAATGCCCAGCAGCTCGAGCCGGCTTTAGAACGCTTGGTTGCCATGGACTGGGTGGGGCTGTTGAGTGAAGCGCACGGTGCCCAAAACGATGCGCGCTACGTCCTTCTGGCCGAGCCGAATACAACGCCCGCGCGCCCCTTGCTCGTATTGCTGTTGGAGCCTAACCCGGCAACCGCTGCCATATGGGCGGGTGCCGGTTGGGAGCAGGCGACTTTGCGCAGCCTGCTCTGAGTCGATACCTGCTGGTTACTTGGCGAAGAGCCGGCTGGGGTCTGCAAAGGCTTTGAACTCCACCGCGTTGCCGCAGGGGTCCAGGAAAAACATAGTCGCCTGCTCGCCGACCTGGCCTTTAAAGCGGATGTGCGGCTCAATCACGAACGCAATCCCCGCCTTTTGCAGCTTGGCGGCCATGGCCTCCCATTGCGCCATCTCCAGCACCATGCCGAAATGCCGCACCGGGACGTTATCGCCGTCCACTGCGCTGGTGTTGTGGTGGCCGGCCTCATCCGGGCTCAGATGGGCGACGATCTGGTGGCCGAAGAAGTTGAAATCAACCCACTCTGGCGAAGAACGTCCCTCCGGGCAACCCAACAGGTCGCCATAAAAGGCGCGGGCCTTGGCGAGAGAGGTGACGGGGAAGGCGAGGTGGAAAGGCTGCATGGGGGAAGGTTCTCGCTTTATTTGGAATCGGATAGGGTGTCGGTCGCTACGCGGCGGGCGCCATCAAAGCGGCGCGCCCAATAGCTGGTCTTCATGTCTTCAATGCGGACCTCTCCGCCTGGCTTGGGTGAGTGGATGAATTTGCCGTTTCCTACATAGATGCCGACATGGCTGAAGGCCCGGCGCATGGTATTGAAAAAAACCAAATCGCCCGGCTTGAGTTCGCTGGAGTCGATTTTTTCCGTAGCCGCCGCCTGCTGGGCCGCGCTGCGTGGCAGCACCAGCCCCAGCGTGTTTTCAAACATGTATTTCACAAAACCGCTGCAGTCAAAACCCGTCTCCAGCGTGGCCCCGCCGCGCCGGTAGGGGACTCCCAGAAACCCGAGCGTCGAAGCGACCAAATCAGACGCCTGGTTACCGACTTTGCTGCCGATGCTGCCAACCGTGCCCAACAAGCCCTTCTCGGCGATCAAGTTGCCCAGCGTATCTTCGGCAGGCAATGCAGTTGGCCCAGCCGGTAAAGTACCCGTGTTTTGCGCGCACGCAAGCCCCGTGCACAGCAGTGCGGCCAGAAGGGCGGTTAAAAAGTTGCGCATTGGGGGTTCCGGTATTCTCGGAAGAGATCGCCGGATTTTGGCATAGCCCTTGCGCGCAGCGGTATGCGTCGCTGAGCTGCTCATTTCCGGCCCGATCCACGACAACCCAGGACACACGATGCTTTTAGACGCCCAAGAATGCCAGCTGGTGCTGATGGATTACCAGGCTCGACTGATGCCCGCCATGCTGGACGGCACCGCTGTCGTCGCCAATGCCGCGAGGTTGGCCCAGCTGGCGGCGCTCTTGCAGGTGCCGGTTGTCGCCACCGAGCAAAACCCCTCGCGGCTGGGGCCCACGGTAGACGGCTTGCAGGCAGGCCTGCGCCAGGCCCGGGCGCGCACCCTGAGCAAAATGCAATTCAGCGCCGTGGAAGAGGGCTTGGGCGAATGGTTGCGCCCCGAGCCCCAGGCCCCGCAGGGTAATGCGCGCAGCCTGCCCAAACATTTGCAAAAGCCCGCCGCTGCGCAGCGCCAGAGCATTGTGTTGGCGGGGTGCGAGGCGCATATCTGCATGTTGCAAACCGCCTTGGATTTGGTGGAAGACGAATTTGAGGTTTGGGTGGTGACGGACGCCTGTACCTCGCGCACCGAGCGCAACCGCGACGCCGCTTTTGACCGGCTGGCCGGTGCCGGGGTAGAGCTGGTGACCACCGAAATGGTGGCCTACGAGTGGCTGCGTAGCGCTGAACATCCTGCCTTCAAGGCCGTGCTGCAGCTGGTCAAGTAGGGCGTCTGCGGCAGTCAGCCGCGCGCAAGTTGCGCGCCGATAATCCCGGCTCAGGATGTAAACGGTGCAGTGCACCCCGTGGAGACAAGCCATGACCCGTTACCAGGAATTTCACCGCCGCTCGCTGCAGGAGCCCGACGCTTTTTGGTCCGAACAGGCCCAAAAAATTGATTGGCAGACGCAGCCGCAACAGATTTGCGACTACAGCAACCCGCCCTTTGCCAAGTGGTTCGTCGGCGGTACGACCAACATCTGCCACAACGCCATCGACCGGCATCTGGCCACCCGGGGCGACCAGGCCGCCCTGATCGCGGTGTCCACCGAAACCGATACCGAACGCGTCTACACCTATTCGCAACTGCACGAAGAGGTTCAGCGCATGGCTGCTGCCATGCAGTCGCTGGGGGTGCGCACCGGCGACCGGGTGCTGATTTACATGCCCATGATTGCTGACGCCGTATTTGCCATGCTGGCCTGTACCCGCATCGGAGCCATCCATTCGGTGGTGTTTGGCGGGTTTGCTTCCGGATCCTTGGCCTCGCGCATTGAAGACGCGCAGCCCACGCTGATCGTCAGCGCCGATGCCGGTTCGCGTGGCGGCAAAGTCGTGCCTTACAAGCCGCTGCTCGACGCAGCCATCGCGCTGTCCAGCCACAAGCCCCAGGCGGTCTTGCTGGCAGACCGCCAGCTCGCGCCCATGGACATCGTGGCCGGGCGGGATCATTTGTGGAGCAGCTTGCGCGAACAGTTTGCCGGCACCGTCGTTCCTTGTGTGTGGGTGGAGTCCACCCATCCCAGTTACACGCTCTATACCAGCGGCACCACCGGCAAACCCAAGGGCGTGCAGCGCGACACCGGCGGCTACGCCGTGGCGCTGGCCGCCAGCATGGAGCACATTTTTTGCACCAAGCCCGGCGAGACCTATTTCTGTACCAGCGACATCGGCTGGGTGGTGGGACATTGCTACATCGTCTACGGCCCGCTGATTGGCGGCATGGCGACCATCCTGTACGAGGGCTTGCCCACGCGGCCCCATGGCGGCATCTGGTGGGAGCTGGTACAGAAGTACCGCGTCACCGTGATGTTCAGCGCACCCACCGCCGTGCGCGTCCTCAAAAAGCAAGACCCGGCGCTCTTGAGTCAGTACGACCTGTCCAGCCTGCGGGCGCTGTTTCTGGCGGGCGAGCCGCTGGATGAGCCCACCGCGCAGTGGATCAGCGAAGGCCTGGGCAAACCCATCATCGATAACTACTGGCAGACCGAGAGCGGCTGGCCCATCCTCACCCTGGCCAACGGCGTGGAGAAGCAGGCCAGCAAATTCGGCAGCCCCGGCCTGCCGATGTATGGCTACAACGCCAAGCTGCTGGACAACGAAACCGGCGAAGAGTTGCTCGGTCCGGATAAAAAAGGCGTGCTCGCTATCGAAGGTCCGCTGCCCCCCGGCTGCATGCAAACCGTCTGGCGCGACGACGCCCGCTTTATCAACACCTACTGGAAGAGCATCCCCAACCGACTCGTTTACAGCACCTTTGACTGGGCGGTGCGCGACGCGGATGGCTACTACTTCATCCTGGGCCGCACCGATGACGTGATCAACGTCGCCGGCCACCGGCTGGGCACCCGCGAGATCGAGGAATGCATTTCCAGCCACCCCAATGTGGCCGAGGTCGCCGTGGTGGGTATTGCCGACCAGCTCAAAGGCCAGGTGGCAGTTGCTTTTGCCGTGGCCAAAGACGCCAGCGGTCTGGGCGACCCGGCGGCTAAATTGCGGCTGGAGGGCGAGGTCATGCGCGTGGTGGAGCAATCCATCGGCGCGGTAGGCCGCCCGGCGCGGGTCTATTTTGTGAATTTGCTGCCCAAGACGCGCAGCGGCAAGTTGCTGCGCCGCGCCATCCAGGCGGTGTGCGAGGGGCGTGACCCCGGCGACCTGACCACCATGGACGACCCGGGCGCGCTGCAGCAAATCAAAGATTTAGTTGCGCCGGCGTAAGCTGTCACAATCCGCCGGTACTTTCAGCCCTTCCGGCCACAGTCGCATCCGCCAAACGGTCCAGCCGTGTAGCGGGAGGTAATTCCACCAACTTAGGTTCCCTGCAGGGGAACGGAGGTCAGCGCATATGACACAGACGCAATCCGTCTACGCCGCCTACCAAGGCAACACCTATCTCTTCGGGGGCAACGCCCCGTATGTCGAAGAGCTCTACGAAAACTACCTCGCCAACCCCGGCAGCGTGCCCGAATCCTGGCGCGAGTACTTCGACGCCTTGCAGCACGTCCCCGCAGTCGACGGCTCCAACGCTACCGACGTGCCGCATCAGCCGGTGATCAACGCCTTTGCCGAGCGCGCCAAAGCCGGCGGTACCAAAGTGGTGATCGCCAGCGTGGACGCCGAGATGGGCCGCAAGCGCACCGCCGTGCAGCAGCTGATCGCCGCCTACCGCAACGTGGGCCAGCGCTGGGCTGACTTGGACCCGCTCAAGCGCACCGAGCGCGCTGCGATCCCCGACCTCGACCCCGCCTTCTACGGCTTCACCGACGCCGACCAGGAAACCGTGTTCGATACCAGCAACACCTTTTTCGGCAAAAACCGCATGTCTTTGCGCGAGCTGCTGAATGCGCTGCGCGAAACCTACTGCGGCACGCTGGGCGCGGAGTACATGTACACCTCCGAGCAGGCCGAGAAGCGCTGGTGGCAGCAAAAGCTCGAATCCATCCGTAGCAAGCCCAATTTCAGCGCCGACAAAAAGAAGGGCATTCTGGAGCGCCTGACCGCTGCCGAAGGGCTGGAGCGCTACCTGCACACCAAATACGTGGGCCAAAAGCGCTTTTCGCTCGAAGGCGGGGAGAGCTTTATTGCCGCCATTGAAGAGCTGATCCAGTCCGCTGGCGCGCAGGGCGTGCAAGAAGTGGTGATCGGCATGGCCCACCGTGGCCGCTTGAACGTGCTGGTCAACACCATGCGCAAGCTGCCTGCCGACTTGTTTGCTGAGTTTGACCACACCGCCCCGGAAGAGCTGCCTGCGGGTGACGTGAAATACCACCAAGGCTTCAGCTCGGACGTCAGCACGCCTGGCGGCCCGGTGCATTTGAGTTTGGCTTTCAACCCCTCGCACCTGGAAATCGTCAACCCGGTGGTGGAGGGCTCGGTGCGCGCGCGCATGGACCGCCGCGCCGACCCGCACGGCAAGCAGGTGCTGCCGGTGCTGGTACACGGCGACTCCGCTTTTGGCGGCCAAGGCGTGAACCAGGAAACGCTGGCGCTGGCGCAGACCCGTGGTTATTCCACGGGCGGCACGGTGCACATCATCATCAACAACCAGATCGGTTTCACCACCTCGGACCCGCGCGATATGCGCTCTTCGGTGTTTTGTACCGACATCGTGAAGATGGTTGAGGCGCCCGTGCTGCACGTCAATGGCGACGACCCGGAGGCGGTGGTCCTGGCCACGCAGTTCGCCCTCGAATACCGCATGACCTTCCGCAAGGACGTGGTGCTCGACATCGTGTGCTTCCGCAAACTCGGCCACAACGAGCAGGACACACCGGCGCTGACGCAGCCGCTGATGTACAAAAAAATCGCCACCCATCCCGGCACGCGCAAGCTCTTCGCCGACCGCCTCGCCGCGCAAGGCTTGGGTGCCAATCTGGGCGACGACATGGTGAAGGCATACCGCGCGGCGCTCGAAGCGGGTCGGAACACCGCCGAGCCGGTACTGACCAATTTCAAAACCAAGTTCACCGTGGACTGGGCACCCTTCCTGGGTAAAAAGTGGACCGATGCGGGCGACACCGCTATCCCCCTGGCGGAGTGGAAACGCCTGTCCGCCAAGATCACCACGATTCCGGAGTCGGTCTCGCCACACCAACTGGTTAAAAAGGTATACGACGACCGCGCGGCCATGGGCCGGGGCGAAATCCCCGTGGATTGGGGCATGGGCGAGCACATGGCGTTTGCGTCGCTGGTGGCCGGTGGCTACCCGGTGCGCTTGTCGGGTGAAGACTCGGGTCGTGGCACCTTCACGCACCGCCACGCTGTGATCCACGACCAAAAGCGCGAAAAGTGGGACACCGGCACCTATGTGGCGCTGCAAAACGTCACCGAAAACCAGGCTCCTTTTGTCGTGATCGACTCCATCCTTTCCGAAGAGGCCGTGCTGGCTTTTGAATACGGCTACGCATCCAATGACCCCAACACTCTGGTGATCTGGGAAGCCCAGTTCGGTGACTTTGCCAATGGCGCACAGGTGGTGATTGACCAGTTCATTGCGTCCGGCGAAGTGAAGTGGGGCCGCGTGAACGGCATTACCCTCATGCTGCCGCACGGCTACGAAGGCCAAGGCCCGGAGCACAGCTCGGCCCGCCTGGAGCGATTCATGCAGCTTGCGGCGGACACCAATATGCAGATCGTGCAGCCCACCACGGCCAGCCAAATCTTCCATGTGCTGCGCCGCCAGATGGTGCGTGACTTGCGCAAGCCGCTGATCATCTTTACCCCGAAGTCGCTCTTGCGTAACAAGGACGCTACCTCGCCGGTGTCGGAGTTCACCAAGGGCAGCTTCCAGACCGTGATCCCTGAAAACAAGGCACTCAAGGCTGACAAGGTCAAGCGCGTGCTGGTGTGCTCGGGCAAGGTTTATTACGACTTGGTCAAGAAGCGCGAAGAGGCCGGTACCGACGACGTGGCCATCGTGCGTGTAGAGCAGCTGTATCCCTTCCCGCACAAAGCTTTTGCTGCGGAGCTCAAAAAGTATCCGAACGCCACCGAGCTGGTCTGGACGCAGGACGAGCCGCAAAACCAGGGCGCGTGGTTCTTTGTGCAGCACTACATCCACGAGAACATGCTGCCGGGGCAAAAGCTGGGTTACGCCGGACGCGCTGCATCGGCCTCCCCAGCGGTCGGCTACTCGCACCTGCACCAGGAGCAGCAAAAAGCGCTGGTCGATGCTGCCTTTGGCAAGCTCAAAGGCTTTGTGCTGATCAAGTAATCAGCCAACGCCCCGCAACCTCCCCTATTTCGACATACCACGACATACCGAAAGAATCACCATGGCTATCGTAGAAGTCAAAGTCCCCCAACTCTCGGAATCGGTGGCGCAGGCCACCATGCTGCAATGGAAAAAGAAGGCCGGTGACATGGTCGCCGCCGACGAAATCCTGATCGAGATCGAAACCGACAAGGTCGTCCTGGAAGTACCCGCGCCCTCGGCCGGCATGCTGGCTGAGATCCTGGTTGCGGACGGCGGAACCGTCGTCGCCGAACAGCTCATCGCGCGGATCGACTCCGCCGGAGTCGGCATCGCCGCCGCGCCCGCGCCGGCTGCAGCGACCGCCCCAGCTGCAGCTGCGCCAGTCGCTGCGGCTCCCGCACCAAGCGCAGGCTCCATGGCCGGTGTGGCCATGCCCGCTGCCGCCAAGCTCATGG
>CAIOUR010000049.1 GCA_903861575.1 uncultured beta proteobacterium
ACCCAGGGCAGCCAGATCCTGGGCAAGATCAACGCCAACGGCCAGGTCTGGCTGATCAACCCCAACGGCGTGATCTTTGGCAAAGACGCCCAGATCAACGTGGGCGGCCTGCTGGCCTCCACCCTCAACCCCGACGACGCCGCCATCGGCAGCGCACGCAGCACCTTCAGCGGCTCCAGCACGGCTGGCGTGGTGAACCTTGGCAGCATCAACGCCGCCCAAGGCGGCTACGTGGCCCTCTTGGGCCACAGCGTATCCAACTCAGGACAAATCAGCGCACCCGGCGGCACCGTGGCGCTGGGCGCGGGCAGCGCGGTGAGCCTGAACTTTGCGGGCAGCAAGCTGCTGGGCCTGGAGGTCAGCAGCAACCAGCTCAACGCCTTGGCCGAGAACGGCGGGCTCATCCAGGCCGATGGCGGGCAGGTGCTCTTGAGCGCCGGTGCGCGTGACAGCCTGCTGGCCAGTGTGGTGAACAACACCGGTGTGATCCAGGCGCGCACGGTGCAAGAGCAAGAGGGCAAGATTGTTTTGCTGGGCGGCATGGCTGCCGGCACCACCAATGTGGGGGGCACGCTGGACGCCTCAGCGCCCAATGGGGGTAATGGCGGGTTCATTGAGACCAGCGCGCACACGGTGAACGTGGCCGACAGCGCCAGCATCACCACTGCCAGCGCACAGGGCACGCAGGGGCAGTGGTTGTTGGACCCCTACGACTTCACCATTGCCTCCAGCGGGGGCAATATCACCGGAGCGGCGTTGGGCACGGCGCTGGGTAGCAACAATGTAACGATCCAGACGGCTGCCACAGGTACCACCATCTCTGGTGTCACCGCCAGCAGCAGCACAACAGGCACTCTGGGCGACATTTATGTGAACGACACCGTCTCTTGGAGCAAAAACTACGCCCTCACGCTCAACGCATACAACAGCATTTACATCAACCGCGCCATCACCGCCTCAGGTGCCACCGGCAAGCTGGCCTTGCTGTACGGCCAGAGCTCCGACACCGGGGGCACTTCCGCTTATTCGGTGAATGCAGCGGTTTCTTTGCAAGCGGGTGCGAACTTTTCGACCCAACTGGGCCTCACCGGTACGACCAAGACTTACACCGTCATCACCAGCTTGGGTAGTGCGGGCGATCAAGCCAGCCTCGCCGCCACCAACAGCCTGCAAGGCCTCGGCTACAGCACCCGCCTGAGCGGTAACTACGTGCTGGGCGCAGACATCGCGGCCAGTGGAACGTCGAGCTGGAATAGCGCCAGCGGCTTCTCGCCGATCGGTGCGTCCGGTGCTAGCTTCACAGGTACTTTTGACGGGCTGGGCCATACGATCACGGGCTTGACGATCAACCGAAGTTCTACGCAGGGCGTGGGGCTCTTTGGCTACGTGGGCACAGCAGGCGTGGTCAAGAATGTTGGCTTGTTGAGTAACAGCATCATCGGCGGTCAATCCACAAGTGGCTTGGCAGGTTTCAACGACGGCACGATCAGCAACAGCTACGCGCAGGGAGCCGTCACCGGAACAATAAACGTGGGCGGCCTGGTGGGCAAACTCTCCTCCGCCACGGCTACTGGCACCATCAGCAACAGTTACGCATCTGGAACGGTGACAGGGTCGGGGACCTCCATTGGTGGCCTTGTCGGGCAGATGTATTCGGGCAGCATCAGCAGCAGTTACGCGACAGGGCCGGTAACTGGACAGAACAACGTGGGCGGGCTGGTGGGTTTGCAAGCCGCCGGAAACATCAGCTCCAGTTATGCCACGGGCGCGATCACCGGTACCACTACCGGCATTACCTACACCGGCGGATTGGTCGGTAAGGCCGGTGGTACGAGCGCCAGTACGATCACCGGCAGCTACGCCACCGGCACGGTCAGCGCCATCGGCAGCTACACCGGTGGCTTGGTGGGCGGCTTTGCAGTCGGCGGTTCTGTATCTAACAGCTACGCAACGGGCGCCGTGACGGGAGGTACCACAAGCGGCTACTACAGCGGCGGTTTGGTGGGCGCCTTCGTGACGGGAGCAGGCACTGTCTCCAACAGCTATGCCACAGGTACAGTCAGCGGGGGAACCTATCGCGGCGGCTTAGTGGGTGGGGTCGCGGGAGCTACGCTAAGCCTTAGCAACAGCGTCTTCGATACCGGCACCACAGGTTTGTCTGCCGGTGTTGGCACGGGCACCTACTCCGGTGTCACCGGCAAAAGTTCCGCAGAGATGAAGCAGTCCAGTACGTTCAGTAATTGGTCCATTTCCTCATCCGGCGGCAGCACTAGTACATGGCGCATTTACGACGGTTCAACCACGCCATTGTTGCGTTCATTTTTGACGTCGCTGGCAGTTTCCGATGTGAGCACCACTTACAACGGCTTAACGCAATACGGCTTCGGCTACGGGCTGTCCAATATCTGGGGCTACGCCAGCGGCAAAAATGCGGGCAACTACACGAGCACGCTGTACTCCAATCAGCAGGGCTATGACCTCAGTGGAAGCGGCGCCCTGACCATTGGCAAGGCCAACCTGAGCCAAGTCACTGCCAGCAAAACCTACGACGGCGCAAGCACCGTCACAGCGGCGCAGATAACGGCCATCAAAGGCGTCAACAACGAAAGCTTCACAGCCAGCGCTGGCACGGCAACGATCAGCGACAAAAACGTAGCCACCCTCAACAAGACGCTCACCAGCCTGAGCGGCTTGACGCTCAGCGGCGTGGACGGCTCCAGCACCAGCAACTACAACCTCGCTGACTCCAGCCTGCCAAGCGCAGGCACCACCAACGCCGTCATCATCTCCAAGGCCGCCCTCACCATCAGCGGCATCACCGCCTCCGACAAGACCTACGACGGCAGCAAAGCAGCCTCGGTCTCCACCAGCAGCGCCAGCTTCAGCGGCTTGCTCTCCAATGACTCCGTGGCTGTGGCCAGCTCGGGCTCTTTTGC
>CAIOUR010000050.1 GCA_903861575.1 uncultured beta proteobacterium
CGCCCATGTGATTGTTGGCCATTTCAAGCACTACTAATTTATCGGGAATCATTTCTTTACTCTCTCAAATTATGTCTACGACTGGACAATATTGGCTCTAAAAACCGATCCCTAAATACTCTTCAATCTTCCCCGCCGCAAAACCCAGCATCTCCCGAGTTAAGGCAGGCTGCACACCAATCCAAAATGTCTGGTTCATCACCACATCGGTATTGCGCAGGTCGCCACTGATTCGGTACTGTGCCCCCGCCATAGAAGGCTGGCAGGTCAGATTACCCGCAAACAGCAGTCGGGTGCCGACCTTGTTCTGGTCCAGGTAGGTCAGCAGGTCTAATCGGGTGACTGGGGCGTTCTCTTTCAGCGTGATGGGAAAACCAAACCAGGACGGGTCGGAGTGCTCGGTCGCCTGGGGCAGGTGAAAGAACTCCGCGCAGCTTTGAAGGCGCTGGCTCAGGAACGCGAAGTTATCCTTGCGGGCCTGGATGAACGTGGGCGCACGCTCCAGCTGCGCCAGCCCGCAGGCTGCCTGCATATCAGTAATCTTGAGGTTGTAGCCCAGGTGGCTATAGGTGTACTTATGGTCGTAGCCCTCGGGCAAATTCCCAAGCTTCTGGCAAAAGCGCTTGCCGCAGGTGTTGTCCTTACCCGGCTGGCAGTAGCAGTCCCGTCCCCAGTCACGGAAGCTCTCGGCGATGGTCTTAAGCTCGTCGCTGTTGGTAAACACTGCGCCGCCCTCGCCCATAGTGATGTGATGCGCAGGGTAGAAGCTCAAGGTCGCAATATCGCCAAAGGTGCCCACCATCTGGCCCCGGTAGGTGGAGCCCAGGGCGTCGCAGCAGTCCTCGACCAGCCAGAGTCCGTATTGCTTGCACAGGGCTGTGACCACGTCCAGGTTGAAGGGGTTGCCCAGGCTGTGGGCCAACATGATGGCCTTGGTCTTGGGGCCGATGGCCGCCTCGATTTTGCTGGCATCGATGTTGTGGGTGACCGGGTCAACGTCCACAAAGACAGGGACCGCGCCAAACTGCACGATCGGGTTCACGGTGGTCGGGAAACCGGCCGCCACACCTATCACCTCGTCACCACGGCGGATAGCGCGATCGCCGAGCTTGGGTGAGGTGAGCGTGCTGAACGCCACCAAGTTCGCCGAAGAGCCTGAGTTCACGGTAATCAGGTGCTTGATGCCAATGAAGGCGGCGAGCTTCTTCTCAAACTCCGCGTTGAAGCGCCCCGTGGTCAGCCAGCCGTCCAACGAGGCCTCAACCATGTACTTGAGCTCCTGGGCTCCAATGACCTTGCCGGAGGGCGGGACCGCGGTGAGACCAGGCAAGAATGGGGCTGGCGCGTGGGCAACACGGGCGTATTCGTCAACCAGGTCGGCTATTTGCGCTCTGATAGCCCGTGATGCCGCGTTGTCCATTCGGTAACTAATGACCTGTTGAAGTTATTGATGATTGATAGGCCCCAATCTGCTGGATTGTAAGGTTGCGAGTTACCGTGCCATCGCCATGAGATCGGTACCAGGCGACAGTCTTTTCCAATGCTTGTCCCAATGCCCACCGCGGTCTCCAATTCAGTTCGGCACGAGCTTTGGAAATGTCCAGCTTGAGATAGTGTGCCTCATGCGGCTGTTGACTGGTATCGAAGTCCCAGGTGGCACCGGAGCCCCAAGCCGCCGCCAGCTGCTCAACCACCCATCGCACTGGCTGCGCGTCTTCTTCACGTGGCCCGAAGTTCCAGGCACCCGCAAAGTCGTTGGGGTTGCGGTGCAAGTGCTCACAAAGGTTCAAATAACCCGACAAGGGCTCCAACACGTGCTGCCAGGGGCGGACCGCATTGGGGTTGCGTATGTGTGCGGTTCGCCCCTGTGCGAACGCCGATAAAACATCAGGCACCAGCCGATCCGCCGCCCAGTCCCCGCCGCCAAGGACGTTACCTGCACGTGCGGTGGCAACCCCGACACCCGAAGCACTCAGGTAGGAGGTGCGATATGCCCCAGTAACCAACTCCGCCGCCGCCTTGCTGCTGCTGTAGGGGTCATAACCGCCCAAGGCTTCGTGCTCGCGATAACCCCACACCCATTCCTTGTTGTCGTAGCATTTGTCGGAGGTCACGCTGAGCACTGCACGCACGCGCGAGCATGCCCGCACCGCCTCCAGGAGGTTCACTGTTCCCATCACATTCGTTGCGTACGTTTCAACCGGATTCTGGTAGCCGTGTCGGACCAGGGCCTGCGCGGCCATGTGGATCACGATTTCGGGTTGGGCACTTTGCATTGCGCGGGTTAGCGCTGCACCATCCCGAACATCACCCAAACAACTGCTCATGCCATCAGCCACCCCCGCCAGACCGAACAAGTTTGGCTGCGTATTCGGCGCCAGGGCGTACCCTGTCACATGGGCACCTAGTTGTTGGAGCCACAAGGACAGCCAGCTCCCCTTGAAGCCGGTGTGCCCGGTCAGGAAAACACGTTTGCCGGTCCAAAAATCGGGGCTCATTGCCACACTCTCCATGGCGGATCGCCGCCATCCCACAACTGCTCCAAGCGCTGCTTGTCGCGCAGGGTGTCCATTGGCTGCCAAAAACCGCCGTGTTTGTATGCCGCTAGCTGGCCTTCGGCTGCGAGATGCTCCATGGGAGCCTGCTCCCAAAGCGTTTCATCGCCGGCGATGTAATCAATCACTTTGGGAGACAGCACAAAAAACCCGCCGTTGACCATGCCGCCATCGCCCTGCGGCTTTTCAACAAAGCGAGTCACCTTGCCGGCCACGACATCCAGCGCGCCAAAGCGCGCAGGGGGGTGGATCGCAGTCAGCGTCGCCAGCACTTTGTTGGCCCTGTGAAATGTAATGAGGCTCTCGATGTTGACGTCACTGAGACCATCCCCATAAGTCAGGCAAAATATTTCCTCCCCCTTCAAGTACTCGGCAACACGCTTCAACCGACCGCCCGTCATCGTGTGGTCCCCCGTATCAACCAAGGTAACCTTCCAAGGCTCGGCCATGCGGTTATGGACTTCCATGGAATTACGCGACATATCGAAGGTCACGTCGGACATATGGAGAAAGTAATTAGCAAAATACTCTTTAATTAAATATCCCTTATAACCGCAGCAAATAATAAACTCATTTACGCCATAGTACGAGTATAACTTCATTATGTGCCACAAAATCGGCTTACCACCGACTTCAACCATGGGCTTAGGACGTACAGCGGTTTCCTCGCTAATACGGGTTCCAAGACCTCCCGCAAGAATTACTAATTTCATGATTTATTTTAAACTAAATCTACTATAACGCAACAAAAATTCGAAATGAAATCGCCGGAAACTCATATCGGATTCAGAATAATTTTCTCATTTATAATTATAAAATTCTAACTTTCAACCCTCCAGACAAAAAGAAAGGCCGGCGAGGTGGCGCCGAACCTACCACTGCACCGTCTTGAGGCAGGCGCTATTCTTACTCAAGCCTTTACCCAAGCGACCCCAGCCTGCATGGACTTACTGCGATAAGCGATCCACTACCGGCGACCAATAAGATTGCATTATGTATATATTTTTGTCACATTTGACTCCGTAACCAACCATTCATCTCCATGAAAACATTAGACAAGGCTTCTGACATCAAACCCACGGCCAAAACCGCCCTCGTCACCGGCTCCACCAGCGGCATCGGCCTGGGAATGGCTAAGGCCCTGGCCGCCCAAGGCATCAACATCGTCATGAACGGCTTTGGCGACAAGGATGGTCCTATGGCCGAGGTAGCGGCGCTTGGGGTGAAGGTCGGCTTCCACGGGGCCGACATGAGCAAACCCGATGAAATCGAGGACATGGTCCGCTACGCAGAGGCCACCTTTGGCGGGGTCGACATCCTGGTCAACAACGCCGGCATCCAGCACGTGGCGCGCATTGAGAACTTCCCGACCGAGCGCTGGGACGCGGTAATCGCGATCAACCTGA
>CAIOUR010000051.1 GCA_903861575.1 uncultured beta proteobacterium
CCACGATGCCGAAACGGTCACGCAAGGGGTTGGTCAGCATGCCGGCACGGGTAGTGGCACCCACCAGGGTGAAGGGCTGCAGATCGAGCTTGATGGAGCGCGCCGCCGGGCCTTCGCCGATCATGATGTCGATCTTGTAGTCCTCCAGCGCGGGGTAAAGGATCTCTTCCACCACCGGCGAGAGTCGGTGGATCTCGTCGATGAACAACACATCGTTTTTTTCGAGGTTGGTCAGCAGCGCCGCCAGGTCTTTGGGCTTTTCCAGAACCGGGCCGCTGGTCTGGCGCAAATTGACGCCCAGCTCGTGGGCAATGATGTGGCTCAGCGTGGTCTTGCCCAGGCCGGGCGGGCCGAACAGCAGCACATGGTCCAGCGCCTCGTCGCGCTTGCGCGCCGCGCCAATAAAAATCTCCAGCTGCTCGCGCACCTTGGCCTGGCCCACGTAGTCGTCCAGCAGCTTGGGCCGCAGCGCCCGCTCCACCGCCTCTTCGCCACCGGAGAGCGGCGCGCCCGAGACCATGCGCGCAGCGTCCACTCCGGCAGGGGCAGCGCTGGCGGTTCGGGGGGGCTGCGCGGGGCGGGGCGAGAAATCGTCGGTTTGAATGGTCACGGTGGGATGGCTTGGGCAGCAGATGGCCTCCAGACTATAGCCCCGCTTTACCCGCGCCATACCCCCTGCTTACCTGCGGGCAATACGCCCGCCCCTTGCAAGCCGTCACAATGGCCGCACATCATGCGCTTGGGCAACCATGCCGCTTACCGGAGGAAACTGATGCACTTTATGAACCGTACCCCGTCACTTATCTGGCGCAGCCTTGGCAGCGCCTTCGCTCTGGCCATGCTGCTGGTCTGGGGCGCCGCTGTTGCGCAAACCGAACCCACCATGGACCAGGTCTACGCCGCCGCCAAAAGCGGCCAGCTCGACAACGCCCAGACCATGATCCAGCAGGTCTTGATCGGCCACCCCAACAGCGCCAAAGCGCACTACGTGCAAGCCGAAATCGCCGCCCGCCAAGGCCAACTGCCCCGCGCCCGCGAAGCACTGGCCACCGCTGAAAAGCTGGCCCCCGGCCTGCCCTTTGCCAAAGCCGAATCGGTGCAAGCCCTGCGCACACAGCTTGCGGGAACTGTCAGCGCCGCTCCATCGGCCCCCGCACCTGTGGCCGCCCCCGCGCCCGCTGCCAAGTCACTGCCCTGGGGCCTGATCCTGCTGTTTGGCGGTGCGGGCATTGCGCTGCTGATATTTTTGGTGAACCGCGCCGCGCGCCCTGCGCCTTCCGTGTTCGACAACCCCATGCCGGTGGCCAACCCCGGTTTGAACGGACCGCAAACGTTTGGCAACCAGGCCCCGGTTCCTTATGGCCAACAACCCTACGGCCCCCAATATGGCCCACAGTACGCGCCCCCCCAAGGCCCCAGCCTGGGCGGACGCATCATGGGTGGTGTTGCCACTGGTCTGGCCGTCGGTGCCGGCGTTATGGCAGCCGAAGCCATCGGCCGCAACCTGATGGGCGGCGAACACGGCAGCGACGCCAGCCCACACGCTGCCCCGCCCGAAACACACTACGCCCCGCCCGACGTCAACGCCGACATGGGCGGACAGGACTTCGGCATCCAGGACAGCGGTTCGTGGGATAGCGGTGGCGGGGATTCGGGCGGTAGCTGGGATTAGGGGGCTTTTGACCGGGCTAGAGATTGGTCAAGCCCGAGGAGGCCTCCACCCAGTTGTCCAACTGCAAGCCGGGGACCTTGGAGAATTCACGGGTGTTGTTTGTGACCAGCAAAGCCTGCTGGCTCAGGGCGTGGGCGGCGATCATGGTGTCAAGGGAACCGATGGGCGTACCGCGTCGCTCAAGGTCAGCCCGCAAGTCACCGTACGCCCACACGGCAGCGTCGTCAAAGGGCAGAACGGTGAGTGGCGCCAGAAACATCGCCAGCGCTTGCCGATTGCGCGCCGAGCCGCTTTTTGCGACGCCGAAAGCCAACTCGGCGGCCACCACGCTGCATAAGCCGATCTCGCCCATCCGGTAGCGCTTAAAGCGCTCCAGCACGACGGGAGGCTTTGCGTTGATGATGTAGATGCAAATGTTGGTGTTCAGCAAGATCATGGTTCCAGCGCCTCACGCTCCTGCGTCAAGGGCTGTTCCCGGGTAATCGCAAAACCGGGCTCAAACGCGGCCAAGCCCGCCTCCATCGTTTGCCAAGGGTCGTCCAGGGGAAGCAGAAGGACACCGTTGCCGAAGTGCTTGACCACGACCTCGGCCCCGGCAAAGCGGTACTCTTTTGGCAGCCGAACGGCCTGGCTGCGGCCGGATTGAAATAGACGGGCGGTATCCATAGAACGCTCCTGATATGGTGACCACCAATGATATCTACCATTCCCGTTGTTCAGTGTATTTACCAGGGAATACCCTAGGTCTCCAGCAACACCAACATAAGGTGCAGTCGCACCGCCTCGGCTATGCTTTACGCGTCGGTTCAGCCCTGAGCCGATGGACAAGAAATTGAAGGGCAAACCCGGTGAAAGCCGGCGACGCAAAGCCACCGAACTACCGCGCCACCACGGGCGCAACGTCAGCGGGGCCGCCAGATTCGACAGATGGGATTCCCTGTCTGCTCTTTCCAGAATTCACCACTTAGTAACCCACGCTCGGGTTTGCGCAAAACACGAATCAGATTTTCTTTTTGCGCTTACAGGCTGTGGATGGCGAAAAATTGTAAGGAGTTATAGGCCATGAGAGTTTTCTATTTCACAAACGCGAATTACGGAGTCAGCAATCTCTCCTTGAGGCGCCTCAAGATTTCAAGGTTCAACCAGCTGAATGATCCATTCGAACTTCTTGCAGCCGACTTGCTAGACCCAAGAGATCGCAAGGCGTTGAGTGATTTCAAGGACAACCTGGATTCAAACAAAGGAATGATCTGTTTCAGCGGTTCTTGGGGCAACCCGCTGCTCTGGGGGCACTACGCCGACAAACACTCGGGAATGGCGCTTGGATTTGACATCCCAGATGATTATCTATCGCCAGTGCAGTACACAACTCAAAGAGCGAAAGTCAAGTTCGATCAGGAGACCAGAAAAATAGTTGACGGAGCTCGGTTAGTGGATCGGGTAGTGCGAACGAAATTCATAGACTGGAAGTACGAGGATGAAAGGCGAATGTTTGTGGACCTCGACCCGAGCTTGCAAGAGGGAGGAAATCACTTCGTGGAATTCTCCGAAAACCTCGTCTTGCGCGAGGTGATTTTGGGCTTGAAGTGCGACTTGCCAGTTTCACGCGTCCGGCAGCTCCTCAAAGACGAGCCAAGCCCCGTTAAGGTGTTGAAGGCAGGGATGGCGTTACGAGCGTTCAAGATCATTGAAGATCGCGCTGCGCGTCCATGATGCCAATCCAGGCAGACTGCAGCTCTAAGCTCGCCACGTTGGAATGAGTGAAAATGCGCGATCGCAAGAACAATCTGCGTAACTTCATCGGTTACCGCATCGGCCTGTACCTAAATGCCGAATTGGCCAGCCAAGATGGTTGGAATGAGGCCGGCAATGCAGTGGTAGTCTGGGTTTGGCATGGCGACCGACCTTGTGCGATGCGAATAGTATTGCGGAATGTTTTCCCCCGTCCCCTTGTCCCCTACCCCCTGGCGCCTCTCCGTCGCGCCCATGATGGACTGGACCGACCGCCATTGCCGCTTTTTCCACCGGCTGCTGAGCCGCCACACCCGCCTGTACACCGAGATGGTGACCACGGGCGCTTTGCTGCATGGGAGCGTGGAGCGGCATTTGCGCTTCAACGCCGAGGAGCATCCGGTGGCGCTGCAGCTGGGCGGCAGCGAGGCGGCGGACCTGGCGCATGCGGCGCGTCTGGGGGCGCAGTGGGGCTATGACGAGATCAACCTGAACTGCGGCTGCCCGAGCGAGCGGGTGCAGCGCGGGGCCTTCGGGGCCTGCCTGATGAACGAGCCGGCGCTGGTGGCCGATGGCGTGAAGGCGATGGTGGACGCGGTGAGCCTGCCAGTGACGGTGAAGCACCGCATTGGCATTGACAAAAACGAGGACTACGGCTTTGTGCGCGACTTTGTGGGCACGGTGAGCGAGGCGGGTTGCGCGGTGTTCATGGTGCATGCGCGCAACGCCTGGCTGCAAGGCCTCTCGCCCAAAGAAAACCGCGAGATTCCCCCCTTGCGCTACGAACTGGCCTACCAGCTCAAGCGGGACTTCCCGCGCCTGACGATTGTGGTCAACGGCGGCATCACGCGGGACGCGCAAATAGCGGCGCACCTAGCGCACGTGGACGGCGTGATGATCGGGCGCGAGGCCTATTACCAGCCCTGGCTGCTCAGCGGTTGGGACGCGCTGTACTTTGACACCGCGCCGCAGACGCTCACCCGCGAGGCGGTAGAAGAGGCGATGGTGGCTTACATGGAGCGCGCCTTTTTAGAGGACGGTTGCCCCTGGTACGCGATTGCCCGCCACATGCTGGGGCTGTACCACGGCCAGCGCGGCGGGCGTTTGTGGCGTCAGGTCTGGAGCGACCACAAGCGCAAACCGCAAAGCCCGCGCGAGGTCTGGCGGGCCGCGCGCGCGGCGCTAGAACGCGGGGCTGCTGTGCCGGACGCACTGGCATAAAACGCCGGTTTCTTGACGGACGTCAAATCGGCCGGGGGCGGGGGGTGCCACATTCGGGCACACCCTTTTTGCCCCGGAAACCATGGCCCTTATCGTTACACCACCGGCTACACCCTCGCCGGAGCTCCTGCGCCGCTTTGACATCGCCGGGCCGCGCTACACGTCCTACCCCACTGCCGACCGGTTTGTAGAGGCTTTTGACGACGCCGATTACGCCCACGCGCTGGAGCAAACGCTGGGTACGCCCCGGCGGCTGGCCACGCTGTCGCTGTATGTGCACATTCCGTTTTGCGAATCGCTGTGCTACTACTGCGCCTGCAACAAGATCATCACCAAACACCACAGCCGGGGCACGCTGTACCTGGAATACCTGGCGAAGGAACTGGCGCTGCACACCGCCATCATGGGCACGCGCCAACCGCTGGGGCAGCTGCACCTGGGTGGTGGCAGCCCCACGTTTTTGCGCGACGAGGAACTGGCCCAGTTGATGGCGCTGCTGCGCGCCAACTTCAGCCTGACCGCCAAACCCGAAATCGCCATTGAAGTCGACCCGCGCACGGTGAGCGTGGCGCGCTTGCAAACCCTGGCCGATCTGGGCTTCAACCGGCTGAGCTTTGGGGTGCAGGACTTTGACCCGGATGTGCAAGAGGCGGTGCATCGCGTCCAATCAACCCAGCAGGTATTTGACCTGATGCACGCCGCGCGGGAGCGGGGCCTCGAGTCGATCAACATCGACCTGATTTACGGGCTGCCCAAGCAGACGCTGGCGTCCATGGAGCGCACGCTGCAACAAGTGATACGGCTGCGGCCGGATCGCATTGCGCTGTACGCCTACGCGCATTTGCCCCAGCGCTTCAAG
>CAIOUR010000052.1 GCA_903861575.1 uncultured beta proteobacterium
GGCACCGCAATTCCCACGGGGTCGGTCGTGGCGCAAAAAGTCAGCGTCATCGGCAACACCCAGTTCAGCATGACCAATGTCTACGGCAGTGGCAGCGCTTCTTCCGCACGCGCGGGCCTCTACGAATGAGCCAGCGCCTTACTCGTTCATACCCGTCACGCTGGAAGACAAGACTATGGGCAGCTGGATGGCGGATAAGACGCTACCGGCCAGCAAGCTGGTGTAGGTAAAAGCAGCGCTCACCGAAAGGGGTGTTTGGTAGGCGCCACCAGCGGTCTGATTCACCACCACTGTCACGGAATGGGCGCTGTCAAAAGACACCAGGTAGCTGGCTGCATAACTTTGAGCAACTGCCGCGATGGCGGCATCAACCAGCTTGGGATCTGACACCACAATGCCCGCACGCACCGCTTCGCGCGCGGCGTTGAGCACGATGGCCTGGTCGTACAGCACCAGGCTGAACTCCATCACGCCGTCAATCGCCAGCAAGTACAAGGGCAGGACGAGCGCGAACTCAATCGCCGCTGCCCCGCGCTGCTTAGGCCGCATGGCGGTAGCGGCGGTAGGCGCTGGGCGTCACCCCGGTGTGTTCTCTAAAGAAGCGGGAAAAGTTGCCCGACGTGGAAAAGCCCAAATCCAAGGCCAATTCAGTCAGGTTGGCGTGGTCGGCGTTCAGGCGCTGCGTGGCCGCCTCCAGGCGTACCGTGTTCCAAAACACATGCGGACTGGTGCCCAGTTCATCCAGAAACAGCGCGCACAGGCGGCTGCGGGAAAGCCCCACCACCTCAGCCAATTCTTCGGTGGGGGTGGGGCTGCCCACGTTGGCCCGCATGTGCGCCATGGCCACGCGCAAACGGTAGTCGACCAAATGGCGGAGCCGGGGCACTTCGCGCGCAGGCTTAGGCGGTGCGGCTTGGTCCACGATGTGGGCCAACAAGCTGCGCAGGTCGGCCTCCATGGGCAGGTCCGCAGATGTCTGCGGCAATAGGACTTTTTGCATCACCTGCACCGCCGAACTCTGCGCCAGCGCATCCAGGTGGATAGATGCCGACGCAAAAACCAAGGAATCGCCAACCCGGTTGCAGCAGTCCCGCAAAAATACATCGTCGATGTAGAGCACCAAAAACACAGCCGGTGCATCCGCATGGTCCAAACACAGGTCATGCGAGCCCAGGCGGTTCACCGCCAATGCCCGATCGGGCGCGAAGGCAATCCGCTGCCCCGCCACATGGGCGTGGGCGGAGCCGCCACCCATCCAAAACGCGAGTTGCGCCTGCGAATGGGCGTGGGTGACCAAGTTGTGGCTGTAGGCAAGGACCTCAATCCGCCCGTATGGGCCCTCTAGCGCACAGAAGCTATTGACGAAGTTTGCGTCCATGGTCTGACTGTGATCATTTTGCGGAAAGTTCTCTGTGCGCTTCAGCACATAAGCGCATGCATCAAAGCCAGGGGGACGCATTGAACAAATGCAGGCAGTTTTGATAAGCGCAATGTGCATCGGACACCTACATTGAAGGCGTGCTTCTGGCGCATGTGCGCAATAACTTGAAAGCGAAATATGAAACCGACTATTCCATTTATCAAAAATTTTCTGCGTAACGAACAAGGCGCGACAGCCATTGAATACGGCCTCTTGGTGGCCCTGATTTCACTGGTCATCGTCGTCGGTGCTGCTGCGGTCGGGACCAATCTGAACGCGCTGTTCACCAAAATTTCCACCTGCCTGGCCACGCCAACGGCCGCAGCCTGCAAATTCCCCTGATCCCTCTGCCCGCGCTGCCATGGATGTCCCTGGCCGCCCTGCTGGGCGCGGCGGTGTGGAGTGACATCCGGACCGGTCGGATTCCGAACCGGCTCCTGGTTGCGGGTCTACTCGCTGGCGCGTTGCTGTCCTGCTTGCCCCACGGCCTCGACTGGGTTGACGCAAGCCTGGGGCTTTTGACGGGATTGGCGGTGTACCTCCCGTTTTATCTGTTGCGGGTGTTGGGGGCAGGCGATGTCAAGTTGCTGGCGACAGTCGGCGTGTTTGTGGGGTGGCCGGAAATTTTGATAGTGGCTTTTTTCAGCGCGCTGGCAGGCGGGGTATTGGCCTTGGCGTTAGCTGCGTATACCGGTCGAATGCGGGAAACAGTTGCGCAGGTGCACCAGACGGTGCTGTACCAATTCACGCACATGCACAGCAGTCACCGGCTTCAGCCCGTTGAAGTGGCAGCACACAGCGTCCAGATGCCCTACGCGCTGGCTATTGCGATCGGAACCTTGGCGCATGCTGCATGGGCAAGGGCTTAACGGACAACATGGAACACATCCAGCCGTGCGAAATTTCAGACCTCTTGTAATCATCCTGTTGGCCCTGGCCATCGGCGCTGTGGCGGTTGCGGTGGCTTTGCGCTGGATTGGCCAACGCACGGAATTGGCGTCGGTCAAGGTGGTGGTTGCGAGTCAGGACTTGCCCTTTGGTACCGAGTTGCACGAGGGCATGCTGACGGTGATCGACTGGCCGGCGGCAGCCCAGCTCAAAGACCCGGTGGCAGATCCTGCGCTGGTCTACCAGCGCATCATCAATGCACCCCTGATGCGGGGAGAGCCCGTGCTGGCAGCCAAACTGGCCGCGCAGGGTGAGAAAGGCGGCTTGTCTGCCGTCTTGCATGAAGGCACCCGGGCGGTGACGGTCAAGGTCAATGAAATTGTCGGGGTAGCGGGCTTTGCGCTGCCCGGAAATTATGTGGACGTGATGGTGCACGCCCGCGCTGGCAATGAGCAGCCGGTATCCAAAATCGTCTTGGAGCGCATCCTGGTGTTGGCACTGGCGCAGGATGCCTCGACCAGTGAGACCAAGCCCCGTGTGGTGAACGCGGTCACGCTGGAGGTGACCCCCGAACAAGCCGAGCAAATCGACTTGGCGCGCAGCGTGGGTGCGCTGTCGCTGGTCTTGCGCAGCCAGGTGGACATGGGCCGCGTGGCGACAGCGGGTGCGCGGATGAACGACCTTTTTCCTGTTCCAGCCGTATTGCCTACCGCAACGGCAGTGAAAGCTGCGCCCGTCGGCAAACCGGTGTCCCGAATACGAACACGCGAGCCCCTACCCGCCGCGCCTCCAAACACGCTCGAAGTAATTCGTGGCACCAAAAAAACCCTGGAATAAAACATGCGCTTCGTTGGCTTTCTCATCCTTCTGCTCGCCAGCGCAAACGCTTGTGCGGCACAGCCCGTTCCCCCGCCCGATGCTGCGGCGCTGCACGTGACGCGCGGAAAGTCCAGCATCGTGGCCCTGCCCTCGGATGCCGTGCGCCTGTCCGTTGGTGATCCTGAAGTAGCCGATGTGATGATGATCAAGCCACGGGAGTTGTATGTCCTGGGCAAGAAGACCGGCACCACCAACCTGATGGTCTGGACCAAGGACGGCAACACCACGGTGCTGGACCTCAGTGTGGGACTCGACGTCGACCATGTGCGCGCACAGCTCCGGCAACTGATGCCAGCCGAGGACAAGCTGGTGGTCGATACGCTCGGCGATACGGTAGTCCTCGGGGGCACGGTGCGTGATCTGGCGACCTTGCAGCGCCTGCTCAGCCTGGGCGATGTCCTGGGCGATGGAAAGAAAGCACTGAACCTGGTTCGCGTGCAGACAGCCGATCTGCCAACACCCGCCGAACTGGCCGCACCGCCAAGTCCTGTCCCGCTGGTCGACAAGCCCGAAGTGATTCGCGGCATCAAAAGAACAGCGGAATAGCCCATGCGCACGCTTCTTTTGGCAATGGTTATGGCGACGGGCTGGGTGGCACACGCCGCCCAGCCGTCCACCGCGGTGCAGTTGATCAGCGGCAAATCCAGCGTGATGGCGCTGACCTCAGACGCCTTGCGGGTCTCGGTGGGCAACCCCGATGTGGGCGACGTGATGCTGCTGAACCCGCGCGAAATCTACCTGCTGGGAAAAAAACCGGGCACCACCAACGTGATGGTTTGGACGCAGGACGGCAAAACCACCTTGATGGATCTGAGTGTGACCATGGATGTGGAGAACCTGCGCAAGCAAATCAAACAGCTGATGCCCAGCGAAAAAAACTTGGTGATCGAGGTGCTGGGCGAAACCGTGGTGCTGGGTGGTGTGGTCAGTGACCCGATCAAGCTGCAGCGCCTGGTAAGCCTGACGGAAGCGCTGACCGATGGCAAAAAAATCATCAACCTCATGCGCGTCGAGGGCTCACAGCAGATCATGCTGGAGGTCAAAGTAGCCGAAATTTCCAGAACCTTACTCAACCAATTGGGCGTAGGTATCAATGGCGCAGGCAGCGCCGGAAGCACCAGCTTTGGCGTGGTCTCATCCTTGCTGGGAACCGGCGCCGGAACCATCAGCACCACCAATGGGGACTCCACCGTCTCGTTGAACGCGGAAATTAAAAAGGGGCTGATCAAGATCCTGGCGGAGCCCACCATCACGGCGATCAGCGGGCAAGAGGGCTCCTTTCTAGCGGGCGGGAAAATTTTCATTCCCGTGCCGCAGTCCAGCAGCAGCGGCACCAGCACAATTGCCTTGGAAGAGCGTGAGTTTGGCGTGGGGCTGAAGTTCACACCAACGGTGCTGGAGGACGGGCTCATCAACCTGCACGTGACGCCGGAAGTGTCCGAGCTGTCACTGGTGGGCACCAC
>CAIOUR010000053.1 GCA_903861575.1 uncultured beta proteobacterium
AATATGTCGAATTGTTTTTTAACTGAATTAATCATTTCTGCAATACCTTATGATGCCGAGATTTCGTAATAGACCACGAGGGGCCTGAGCTTTCATGTGCGGAATCGTTGGGAGTGTGAGTTTACATGCGCAAGCGCTAGAGCTCAAAGGTTGGTATCGGCATCTGCAACACCGTGGCCCTGACGATTCTGGCCAGTGGCGTTCGCAAGATGGTCGTGTCATGCTCGGCCATGCACGGTTGGCTATACAGGATCTGAGCCCCCTGGGGCATCAGCCCATGCTTCGTGACGATGACAGATTTGTCATCGTTTTCAATGGTGAGATTTACAACTTCGAAGCGCTGCGTTTGCAATTGCAGCGGCACGGTCATGTGTTTCGCTCAACGGGCGATACCGCGGTTGTACTTGCGGCCTACCAGGAGTGGGGGGCGCAATGTGTCGAGCATTTCAATGGCATGTTTGCCTTGGCAATCCTGGACCAAGGCAGCGGTGGTGTACCACCCAGCTTGTTTCTAGCGCGTGACCGCGCTGGTGAAAAGCCGCTGTATTACATGCAAAGTCGGGGTCGGTTGGCCTTTGCCTCGGAACTCAAGGCATTGCCTCATGGCGGTGAGATTGATCTGAAGGCGCTCAATCACTATCTAGCTCTGGGTTATGTACCCGCAGATCAGTGTTTGTTTGAGGGCGTTCACAAATTGCCACCCGCGCATTGCGCAAAATTCATGCTGCAAACAGGCGAGCTGCGCCTGTGGCGTTACTGGTCATTACCAGCCCACCAGGCCAATGCGGCGGCCGATGGCCACGCACTGGCCGAACAAGCGGGCAGTTTGATAGAAGACTCGGTGCGACTGCGCATGGTGGCTGATGTGCCAGTGGGCGTGCTTTTGTCAGGTGGTTTGGACTCTTCTTTGGTTGCTGCAGCGGCTGCACGTGTCAGTTCCAGGCCTGTGCAGACTTTTACGATCGCCTTGCCTGGCTCCCCGTTGGACGAAGCGCACCATGCCAAAAAAGTAGCGGACTATCTGGGTACGCAACACCATGTGCTGGAGTTGGACAAGCCGAGTCTGGGCTTGCTGGATGGCCTGGCACCACTGATCGATGAACCGATTGCGGATTCATCCATATTGCCAGCCTGGATGGTCTTTGGACTTGCCCGACAACAAGTAACGGTGGCGCTCGGCGGTGATGGTGGCGATGAGTTGTTTGGGGGCTATACAGATTACACAACTAGTCTGGCAGACAAATTGAAGTGGGGAGCCGTCCCCGGCGCCTTGCTAGCTTGGCTTGGAAAAGCAGCCGCGCAATTGCCTGCAGGTGTTAAGGGTCGAAACCGTCTTGCGTCCTTGCGTGGCGGTGCTATGCAGCAAATGATCTGGGGACGGCCATATTTTGATCTTGAGCTTCGCAGCAGAATTCTTAAATCCTCAGCATGGAGTGATTTAAAGGGCGTCGAAACGCAGCCAGAAAACTTTCTGTTGTCATTGTTCGTGGGGGGCTCAACGGACATGGACAGGATGACAAGAACTCACTTTGGCAGCATCCTGCCAGATGACTTTTTGGTCAAAGTTGACCGGGCAAGCATGGCGCACTCACTCGAAGTCAGAGCCCCCATGCTGGATCATCGACTCATTGAGTTTTGCTTCTCACAGGTTCCAGATCACTGGAAAGTGAATAACGGAGAGGCTCGTCGTCTACAGCGCTTGCTAGCCGAGCGCTGGCTGCCCCCAGATTTGGACACGCGAAGAAAGCAGGGCTTTTCTATACCCGTGAATGAGTGGTTGCGTGCAGAAGGTGAAAACAAACTCATGTCACGGATGGAATCTATGCCTGATGTCATACAACTCGATCAGGTGCGCTCTCTTGTTCGTGGGCATTTGGCAGGCAGAGCAAACGGAGGGCGATTGTTTGCA
>CAIOUR010000054.1 GCA_903861575.1 uncultured beta proteobacterium
CAAAGGGCTGAGTAAAAAGTCAAGGGCGATGAAGTTCAGTGCCATCAAGGGGCGCATCCAGTAGTCGTCAATGATTTTGGTGACCACCAGCGCCATCACAATGAAAAAGCCCCAGCGCTCCACCTTGGAGAAGGCCACCGCCGCGCGAAAGGGCAAGATGCCGGTGAGCACGCGCCCGCCGTCCAGCGGGGGCAGGGGAAAGAGGTTGAAGACGCACATCACCACATTGACCAGCACGCCGCCTTCGCACATTTTGATGAAGAATTCTTCACCCACGCCTGCGCCCTGCAAAAGGTAGAGCGCTGCGCCCCAGAACAAGCCCATGGCGAAATTAGATGCCGGGCCGGCCAGCGCCACCCAGACCATGTCGCGCTTCGGATGGCGCAAATTGCCATAGCGCACCGGCAGCGGTTTGGCAAAGCCGAAGACCAGGGCGCCACTGGTGGCGAAGTACAGCAGCAGCGGCATCAGGATGGTGCCCATCAGGTCAATATGCGGCATGGGGTTGAGCGTGACCCGCCCCAGCACCCAGGCGGTATCGTCGCCAAAGTAACGCGCGGCAAAACCGTGTGCAGCTTCATGTGCCGTGATGGCAAAGACCACGGGCAACGCGTAGATCGCGACGGTTTGAATCAAATGGGCAATGTCCACAAGCGTGTCCGTTTCGTATTCAAAGTAACTCTACAGCCCCAGCGCGTCCAGCGCCCCGCGTCCCTGGCGTACGACCACCACATCTCCGCCGCTGAGATCGACCACCGTAGTGGGCTCCATCGGGCAGGCTCCGGCGTCCAACACGGCGGCGATCTGGTGTTCCAAGCGCTCCCGGATATCGTGCGCGTCGTTCAGCGGCTCGGCTTCACCCGGAGGAATCAAGGTGGTCGCCAGCAAGGGCGCGCCCAGAAGCGCCAGCAATTCCTGCAAGACGTGGTGGTCCGGCAGGCGCAGGCCTATGGTTTTGCGCGCCGGGTGGCTGAGGCGTCGGGGGACCTCCTTGCTGGCCTCCAGGATGAAGGTGTACGGGCCGGGCGTGGCGCTTTTGAGCAGGCGGAACTGCCGGTTATCGACGCGGGCGTAGCTGGCCAGCTCGCTCAGGTCGCGGCATAACAACGTGAGATGGTGTTTGTCATCGACGCCCCGGATGCGGCGCAGGCTGTCGGCAGCGGCTTTGTCGTCGAGGTGGCAGACCAGCGCGTAGCTGGAATCGGTGGGGACCGCCAGCACACCGCCTTTTTCCAGCAGGGCCACGGCTTGTTTGAGCAAGCGCGCTTGCGGGTTGTCCGGGTGGACTTCAAACAGCTGGGCCATAGTGGGGTGGATGGTGCGCGAACGCGCTCATTGGATGCGTGAAGCCAGCAACTCCCACACCGGGGTGAGTGAGCCCGGCAGGTAGGGAAGGCTGCCCAAATCGGTGTGGCTTTCATCCGGGCTGTGGAAGTCGCTACCACGGGACGCGGCCAGGCCGTAATCGGTAGCGGCGGCTCCGTAGGTCAGGTACTCGGCGGTGGTGTGACTGCCGGTCACCACCTCCACACCGGCACCGCCATGGCCTTTGAATTCGGTGAACAGCGCAAATTCCTCGTTGGCGCTGAACTTGTAGCGTGCCGGATGGGCGATGACCGCCACGCCACCGGCGCCGGTGATCCAGCCTACGGCGTCGCCCAAGGTGGCCCAGCGGTGAGGCACGTAGCCGGGTTTGCCTTCGGCCAGGTATTTGCGGAACACAGAGTTGGTGTCGGTACAGATTCCGGCCTCGACCAGGTAGCGCGCAAAGTGCGAGCGCGAGATCAGCTCCGGGTTGCCAACGTATTTGAGCGCGCCTTCGAATACGCCGGGAATTCCCACGCGCGCCAAGTCGGTTGCCATGTCACGTGCCCGTGCGGTGCGACCCCCGCGCGTGGCGCTCAGGCCGGCGCAGAGCGCAGCGTTGTGCGGGTCTATGCCGAGCCCAAGAATGTGGACCGTCTGGTTCAAAAAGGTGACTGAAATCTCGACGCCGCAGACGTAGCGGATGCCGCACGCCTTGGCGGCCGCCGCCGCCCTTTCCTGGCCACCCACTTCGTCGTGGTCGGTCAAGGCCCAGAGCTCCACGCCATTAGCGGCTGCGCGCGCGGCAAGTTCTTCGGGGGTCAGGGTGCCGTCCGATACCACGGAGTGGCAGTGCAGGTCGGCGTTCAGGATGGAGCTCACCGAATCATTTTAGGCGTTGCGTCTTTTAGAGCGCGCCCATCAAAATGCGGCAGGCACGGTGAAAGCAAGGCGTGCGCCGGTCAGCGGATGCACAAAGGCCAGAGTGCAGGCATGCAATAGCAGGCGCGGCACCTGTGCGGCGATGTCCGGTGGCGCGTACAGCGCATCGCCCAAAATGGGATGTCCCAGGGTCTGCATGTGCACGCGCAATTGGTGGCTGCGCCCGGTGAGGGGCTGCAGCTCAATCCTGCTGGCGGGAGCAGGCCCATCCGTATGCGCCACACAGCGCCAGAGGGTCTGGCTGGGCTGGCCGCGTGGATCGACTCGGCGCAGGGGACGGGCTTCCCAGTCCGCCCAGACCGGCAGGTCAATCAGCTGCCAAGTCGGGGCCACAGCCAATAGGCCGTCCACGATCGCCACATAGGTTTTGTCGATCTGCCGGGCTTCAAACAGGGCGCTCAAGGCGCGCTGCATGGCCGCACCGCGCGCCATCAGCATTAAGCCGCTGGTGGCCATGTCCAGCCGGTGGACCACCAAAGCGTCGGGGTACAGGGCTCGTACCCGCGCGCTCAGGCAGTCTTGCTTATCGGCGCCACGGCCCGGCACGGCCAAAAGG
>CAIOUR010000055.1 GCA_903861575.1 uncultured beta proteobacterium
AGGCATGTCAGCACTCTAGGTTAGGGTTCGCCCTCGCAAGGGGCGATGATCTGTCTGCGATTGGGCGATTTTACGCTTATGAGCCCGCGTTCAATACTTTGCCTGCTCCGCCACCGGGGATGTTCTGGATGAGAGAACCCCCCAGCATTCCTTGGCGCATCATCTGCTCCGTGGTAGCGAGGCCGATAGCGTCTGGGGTTGCCCCGGGCATCGTCTTTGCGACATCCGCAAACATCTTTTCGTACGAAGGATGCGATTTAGCTGCGGCCATAATGTTGGCGCGCTGCAACGCGGTGTCGCTGCGTCCTGCCCAAATGCGCTCTTGGCTGGCTGCACGCTGTGCCTCCACACCATACTGCGTTTGAGACTGGAGCTTGGCAATGGCTTCGGCAGAACCGCGACCCAGTTGCGCATCGGTTTGAGCGACGGCGGCTGCTTTGGTGCTGTTCAGGTAGTCCATGTTGCGCTTCAGGGCAGACTCGGTGTTGTCGAGCGCCTTGCCGAACAAGCCAGCGTTCATGGCGTTTTTCGATGCTTCCAGACCCATACGCGACTCCGCCAACTTCTGCTGGGTTTGCTGCGCTTGATCCATGGCTTCCGAGTACGACTTGATACCTTGACCGGCACCAGCGGCGATAGCCTCAAACGGATTGCCGGAGCGAATCATGCCGAGACCGGCTTGAATCATGGCCAGATTCTGCTTCTTGTCCAAAAGCTCTTGCGATTTTTGGTCCAGTTTGTCCAGTTGCGCGAAAGCTTTGGAGTTCTCCACGTCAACACCCATCGCGGCGGCTTGCGATTTGATCTGCTGCACATGCTCGGATAAGTCCATGGTGTGCTGATCTTCGGGGTTCGGGAACGCCTGATTCATGGCCGCTGCATTTTGGGCCAGCGTCTGGGGCTGTGTGCCGCCTACCAACGTAGGCAAGCCGCCTGCGGGAGCAGCAGGAGCGGTAGGAGCTGCGGCAGGGGGAGCTTTTTGGGCTCCGGCCACGATGTTTTTGTCTTGACCCGGGCGTACGGGCAGTTGTGCAATCCCCGCGCTGTCCGGCATCGCCGTAGGAACGCCGTTGTTTGATGGAGTGGAAACCGAACTCGCGGTATTTGTGGGCAGGTTAGTAATAGCAGGAGCACGACCGTACACGGACTGATACGCTGCATTCGATGCTGGATTAGGCGGCGTAAAGTTATTCTGGATAGCGTTAAGCGCTTTTTGACGCGCTGCTAAATACTCGCTCATGGAGCCGCCAAATTTATTGAAGCCTGCCATGTCTACGCTGGGGTCCGGCATACTTTGGTTTACAGCGTCCAACGCATTGTTCATACCACCATCGGCAAACCCAGTGATACCGCCACCGGCCATCGACTGCATGTTTTGGGCGGGCAACTGGGCGATGCCAGAGTTCTCCGGCAGTTGTTGGGCAGCTTGCGACTGTGGCGCGGCTTGGGGTTGCAGCGCTTGTTGGGGCATCTGCGGAGGCATCGGTGCGCGTGGGGCCATCTGGGCGATAGCTTGCTGCGTGACCGTTCCTTGCGGTGTGGGTTGTTGCTGGGCCTGCGATGCGGAGCGCATGGCGTTGGCTACCCCAGAGGCGAGCCCGACCACATTGATGTCGTTCTGGTGCTGCGCGGCAAACTGCTGCACTGCTTCCGGTGTTTTCAAACCGTACAGGTAGCTCGTCAGTTGCTGGGCTTGGCCCGGAGTCATAGAAGGCGCTTGGCCTTGAGCGTTAGGTGCGATCATTTTTAGGCCATTCGTGAAAGAGCCAGAGAGACAAGTCCTCCGTTTGCCATTTTAACGGCACCGCCTGCTTTGCCGCCCAGTTTGCTTGCGCCGATTGC
>CAIOUR010000056.1 GCA_903861575.1 uncultured beta proteobacterium
CGTCACCGAAATGCACGATGCCACCGGCCTGCACCGCAGCCCTGTCGGCGGGGCGTACGTCTTTCTGTAGGCTGACGTAGTCGATGCCGCCGGGCAAGGCGTTGCGCAACTCCGAGAGCGCCAGGCTGCGCAAATGGTCAGCCCGGTGCGTCGTGCTGCCGCTCCATACCAATCCCACACGCGGGCGGGTTTGAGGTCCCAACCGCTCCTGCCAGGCCCCTACCTTGGCGGGGTTGGGACGCAGATACGGAACCACGCCGGGAACCGTATCCAGCGTGGTCCCGCAGCCGATGGGCACACTTATGAGCGGGCAATACAGATCGAAAGCAGGCAGCGGATCGCGCTGGCGCACCAAGGTATCGACCCCGGGCAAGGTGCACATCACGTCATAGAGCGCAGGCTCCACCTCGAAAACCACCCGGGCACCGCGCTCGACCAAAAGAGGCGCATACCGACAAAACTGGATGGTGTCGCCAAGGCCCTGCTCCGCGTGCAGCAGCACGGTCGCACCCCGTATCTCTTGTTGCCCCAACCACAGGGGCTGAGCGAACCTGCGGCGGATGATCTGGAAGGTATCGGTCTGCCACCGCCAGTGGTACTTTTCAAAACCCGCGCGCAAGTCGCCCAGCAGCAGGAGCAGCAGGCTGTGATTCCAATGACCGCGCGCAAAGTCCGGTGCCAACGCAATAGCGGTCTCGCAACTCCGTAAAGCCTCTTCAAAACGGTGCAGATGCTTGAGCGCACTACTGCGATTGGAATAGCCCATCGCATCATCCGGCCGCAATGCGATGACCCGGTCGTAGCACGCCACAGCGCCAGCATGGTCACCGATTTCTTGCAAAGCGTTTCCCAAATTCAAGTGCCCACCGGCAAAGTCGGGGCTGAGCGCCACGCCTGCTTGGAAACTCTGCACTGCGCTGGCGACATCCGGTAGCCCAAGTAAGGCGTTACCCCGGTACACATAGGCTTCGGCGTAGCCAGGCCGCCAGTTGATGGCCCTATCGAAACTCTCCACCGCCTCGGCGCACCGCTTGAGCTCAATCAGGGCGCTGCCCTTGTCGCATGCGGCCTCGGCAAACTCTGGCTGCAGGGCCATCGCCTTGTCATAGCAATCGATGCCCGCCGCGAACTGCTTGAGCTTGCACATCGCAAAACCCAGACAGTAATAAGCCTGTGCGTTGTGCGGCTCCAGCTCTACGGCACGGCACAGCACATCAACCCCCATCTGGGCCTTACCGGTCTGGGCATAGATCAAACCCAGCATCTGCAAACTTCCCGCGTGGACCGGCTCCTCGGCCACAATTTCTTCAAATATCTGCCCCGCCGCGTGCAGTGCGCCCGATTTTTGTAAATCTCGGGCCTTTTGGTACCGCTCCACCAGGCTGGCCTGCACGACGGTGGTCGATGGTGGCGAATCGGACACGTGCGGCGCGCTTCAGGACGGATAAATTTTGCGTTGCACGCGCCGGGTAATGCGCCACACCAGCCACAGCACCGCTGGGATCATCAATCCAACCGCGACCTCCGGGTCTATTGGAAGGCCCAACACCTTGAGCGACTTGGTTCCATACAACAACAAACTGACCACGTAATAAGAAATCGCTGCGATCGACAAGCCCTCTACGGTGCTTTGCAAACGCAGCTGCAGCTCTTGCCCGCGTGTGAGTTTCTCAAGCAGCAGCTGGTTTTGGGCTTCGGTCGCAATGTCGACGCGGGTGCGCAACAAGTCGCTGGCGCGGGCTACGCGCGCCGACAAGGACTGCAAACGCTCGCCGGTTGCCGCCACGGTGGCAATTGCCGGGGACAGCCGGCGCTGCATGAACTCCCCCAGCGTTGGGGTACCGGGAATTGCGCGCTCGCGCAGATCACGAATACGCTGTTGCACGAGGGCATCGTAGGCCGCGGTCGCGGAGAAGCGATACATGTGCTCAGCCATGGCGCGCTCCACGCGGGCAGCCAGAGCGACCAGGGCGTCAAGCAGCTCCTGGTCGGACGCCGCCTTGCCTTCAAGCTGCGCGGTCATCGCCGCTACTTGGGCCTCGGCCTGCGCCAACATCGTGCCGAGCGCCTTGGCGACTGGCAGACCCAGCAAAGCCATCATGCGGTAGGTTTCCAATTCGAGCAATCGCTGCGCAACACGACCGGCCCGGCTGGGCGAGGGAGTAGCCGGGGCAACCACCAGCATGCGGCTGAATCCCGTGGGCCGTAACGTGAAATCGCTCGCGACCACCGCGTAGCCATCGGTGCCGACCACCGAAGCGGCTATCGGCGCGGCACCGAACCAGGCGCGAATGCGCTGCACGAGCGGCTGTGGATCGTCGACTTCGCCCGATAGCAAGGCCAGCTTGATGGCCACCATGGTGCGCCCCGGAATCGCGCGCAACCATTCAGGGTTGACGGCCAAGCCGGCGGGCAAATCGGGCTCGCGTGCGTCCAAGTCGGCATGGTCGGGCATTGCCTGCACGATGGAATACCGGCTGAACTCGCTGTGGCGCTCCCATTTGACGGTGCAGTCCGGGAGGTCTACACGCAAAAAATTGCCGTCCATGCGGCTGCGGGCTACATCTGCCTGGCCGGGCAAGCGGCACAGGTGCGCATGCTCTGCATCTACAGAAACCGCATGGTTGAGGACCGCCACGTACACGACCAGAGCCGGTAGCGTGATCTCCGCAGTGGGCCGGGCGTGCACCTCGTTGTGCAGCGCCAGGCGCAAAGAATCGTCGGGCGGCAGCAAGCTGCTCAGCCGGGTGGGTTCAGGGGTTATGGGCCGGTGCATCAGATCAAAC
>CAIOUR010000057.1 GCA_903861575.1 uncultured beta proteobacterium
CAGCGACACCACCGCCAGCCTGAGCGGCGTGAGCGCCAGCGTAAGCGGCACCAATGCGGGCAGCTACACCAATGCGGTCACTGCAGGCGATCAAACCAACTACACGGTCACTACCGCAAGCGGCACGCTTGCCATCGCCAAAGCCGCCCTGATCTACACCGCCAGTAAAGCAAGCAGCAACACCGGAAACACACCCACCGGCCTGGGTGGCGTAGTGAGCGGCTTCGTGAACAACGAGACGCAAAGTACCGCCACGACCGGCACGCTGGCGTGGACTACGCCGGCCACCAGCGGCTCCAGCGCAGGCACTTACGGCATTTACGGATCCGGACTGCTCGCGGACAACTACAGCTTCAGCCAGGCTGCGGCCAACGCCAGCGCACTGACGCTGACAGACGCCACCTCTACCGTGGTTTCGTCGACGCAAACCGCTTCACTCTTACCGGTGGTAATTAACACCACCATCAACACAGTGGTTATCAACCCCAGCTCGGTCAGAGCTGCGCAAGTGACCCAAAATGTCCAGCAGTTAAGCGCCTTAGCCGATATCAACACGCTTCCCGCAACGAGTGCGGGCTCTCAGCAAAGCGCGGCACAAGACACCAACACACCTGCCGTATCAGCGACTGGAGCTGCACAAACTGCCATTCCGGGAAATCTCTCAAGTCAAACCCTGGTAGCAACCGCCATCCAACCCGTGGGTAACAGCGGACTGGTTTACCAACAAGGCAGTGGCGTCAGACTGCCTGCCACCTTGGTCCAAGCAAGCCCATCGGATTCGACTCAAAACCCATGATCACGCGCATGTACACCACCAAAATCCCACTGACATCCGCATCCAGCCCGAGGGTCCCTGCCATGCCGTTAAACACCAATCGCCAACAGCGCACTGCGCCGCTTACGTCTGTCCCAGCCGCACTGCTGCTGGTATTACCCCTCATATGTGGTGTGTGCGCCGGCGCCGAGGCCGTGCCCAATGCGGGCAGCCTGCTCAAAACTCTGCCTCCTTCGCAGCCGCAAATCACCGCCCCAGCCGCATCTGCGCTGCCCACTTTGCGTGCGGATGATCAAGCCGCCATGCCGGAGACCACGCCATTTTTGGTACGCCAGTTGCGCGTGGACGGCAATACCGTCTTCGATACCGCCACGCTGCAAGCGCTACTGGCGGGCATGCTAGACCAACGCCTGACACTGCCCCAGATTGCCCAGGGCATAGAGGCCATCACCACCTACTACCGTGCAGCGGGCTACCCGCTGGCGCGCGCCATCATCCCGGCCCAAACCATTGACAACGGCGTGGTGCGCGTGCAAGTGATTGAGGCCAACTGGGGCCAGATGGAGGTACGCAATAACGGCGCCGTCCAGGATGCGGTGTTGATGCGCATGCTCTCCAACTTAGAGACGGGCAGCGTGATCCGGCTCGATGCGATGGAGCGTGCTACCTTGCTCCTGTCAGACCTGCCCGGTGTGGTGCCACGCGCGCTGCTGCGTGCGGGCCAGGAGGTCGGAAGCTCGGACTTGGTAGTCGATGTGCAACCCGGCGCACCCTGGAGCGCAAGCCTGAGTGCGGATAACTTTGGTAGCCGCTACACCGGAGTGGCGCGCACCAACGCCAGCCTGCAATGGAACAACCCGCTGGGGCGTGGTGATACCTTGGGCCTGAACAGCTTGAATAGCGAAAACAGCGGCCTGAACTATGTGCGCCTGGCGTATGAGGTACCGGTGTGGATGGCAGGCATGCACGCAGGCGTAGATGGCTCGGGTATGAACTACCGGTTGGGCGACAGCGCAGCCAGTCTGGCCGCCTCAGGCAAGGCCACCACAGCCAGCGTGTGGCTGCGCAGCGCGCTGATACGCAGCCCGCGCGCCAACCTCAATACCCGCATCAGCTTTACGAACAACGCACTGCAAGACCACGTGGATTCCACGGGGGTGAAGACTGACCGCACACTGAATATCTGGAGCCTGGAGCTCAGCGGGGAGCGCCAGGACGATTGGTTGGCCGGGGGCAAGAATACGGCAGGCCTTGCGCTGTACGGGGGCCGGGTGGGCTTTGATGACGCGACGGCTGCTGCGCTGGACGCCAGTACCGCAGATACCGCAGGCGGCTTTGGTCGCGCGACATGGTCGCTCAGCCGCACCCAGGCGCTGGGCGCTGGCGTGAGCGCTGTGCTGAGCATGAACGGGCAGTGGGCGCAAAAGAATCTGGATAGCGGGCAGAAGTTCTCCATCGGCGGAGCCACCAGCGTGCGGGCCTACCGCTCGGGCGTGCTCTCGGGTGACAGCGGCACGTTTGGCAGCTTGGAATTGCGTTACAGCTTGCCCATGCCCCAGGCTTTGGAGCCAACAGGCACCTGGCAGCTGGTAGCGTTTGTGGATAGCGCCTCGGTGCAAACCAACAAAAACCCCTGGAGTACGGGCAGCAACGAGGCCAGTCTGAGCGGCGCAGGCCTGGGGCTGAACTGGCAAGGACCCAAGGGGCTTGCAGGGCGCATCTTTATCGCCTCATCCCTGGGTGAGCTGCCCAGCCAGCTTGCCGACTCCTCGTCCACACACACCAACGCCTGGATGGAGTTGACTTGGGCGTTTTAAGCGACTAGCCCACCC
>CAIOUR010000058.1 GCA_903861575.1 uncultured beta proteobacterium
CAACCAAAACCAGTTCGATAAAGCCAAATCAGCGCTGGAAATGGCACTCAAAACGAACCCTGGGTATGCGATTGCCTATGAAAACCTTGGCGACGTATACGCCAAGCTGTCCAGCCAAGCCTACAACAAGGCCCTGCAAATTGAAGGTACCAACCCGGCAGTAACACCCAAGTTGGCTTTGGCGCGGCAGCTGTTCAACAGCAATGCGGGGCGAATAGCAGCGATTGGCACGAGTGCAACCGTGGTACCGGAAAAATCGGCCCCAGTGGTTACCCCAAAACCTGCGTCCACCCCACTGATTACGACGACTCCAGTTGCCGTGGCAAGTGCCCCTGCGCCTCCGCCCGTCAAGGTACCCGCAGTGAAGCCTGACGATGCTCAGAACACGAACGAAGCCAAGGGCGTTGAAACTGCGGTTCAAAAATGGGCTGAAGCTTGGTCAGAGAGAAATCTCAAGGCGTACTTTTCCAGCTACGGAAAAGATTTTGATCCGCCCGGCAGCATGAAACGCAGCGCCTGGGAAAATGAGCGGGAAGCCCGCATCATGGGTAAATCAAAAATCAGCGTCCGTTTGGAAGCGCTAAAAGTCACGGTAAACGGCAACAAGGCGACAGCCAAATTCCGCCAGGAATACAAGGCGGACGGACTATCCGTTTCCAGCCACAAGACGCTTGAGTTGACCAAATATGGCGAGCACTGGCAAATCACCCGTGAAACTGTTGGCTCCTGATCCGCAATCGTTGTACCGCCGCGTAGCGGGACCGCTTGTACGGGTACTACTCGTGTGCGTGGTCATCGCTTGCGAGCTCCAACCAGCGGCAGCTGTCTCAGCATCGCCCAACGCAGGGCCATCCGAAGCAGAATTGAACGCTGACTTCCAAGCGGAGAAGCGGCTCATGGGGGTTTATGAGCTCATCGGTGCCAGCCGCTACCGGGAAGCCTTGCAGAAGGCGGAGCAACTGGTAAAAGACGTCCCACATTTCCAGCTTGCCCAACTGGTCTACGGTGACCTGCTGGCCTCGCGGATACACGTGGTGAAAACCTTGGGGGATGTGACCCCGGAAGCCGCAGCAGCAGCCGGGCTGACGCTTGGGGACCTGCGCCAGGAGTCGCTGCGGCGTCTGGAGGCGCTGCGCGAGCGCCCGCCAAGCAACGCGATTCCCTCGCAATTCCTCAAAATCGCGGCGCGCAGCAAACATGCAATTGCAGTCGATGCGTCCCGTTCGCGCTTGTACTTGTTTGAAAACACCGCGTCAGGCCCACGCCTGATCAGTGACTACTATGTGTCCGTGGGCAAGGCCGGCGTTTCCAAGTCCGTGGAGGGTGATCAGCGCACCCCGCTTGGGGTCTACTACGTCACCGGGCTACTGAGCCGCAAAACCTTGGGCGATTTTTACGGCAGCGGCGCGCTGCCTATCAATTACCCGAACATGTTGGACCTTCGGCGCAGCAAGTCTGGTCGTGGGATTTGGCTACATGGCACGCCGTCCAACCAATTCGCACGGGCCCCGCAAGCCACCGACGGCTGTCTGGTTATCTCGAACCCCGACTTGCAGCGCTTGAGCAACACCGTCGAAATCCAAACCACCCCTATCGTGGTCGCGCCCAAGCTCAACTGGGTGGGTCCGGCATCACTGGAGAGCGGATCGCAAAATTTTGAGGCCATCTTGCATGAGTGGCTCAGCGCTAAGACCCGCGGCGATTGGACACAGGTTCAAGGCTATTACGCCCCGGACTTCAACAGCTTCGGCCGTAACCTCAGCCAATGGCTTCCTGAACTCAAAGCCGAGATGGCCCGGTCGCGCTCGCATCAGTTGCAAATCAAAGACCTCACCATGCTCAATTGGGTGGATACCGAAGAGGTGATGGTCGTGACATTCAGCGAGCTCGGACGCGGTGCGAGCAGCGGTCCACTCAAGCGCCAGTATTGGGTGAAAATCGACAAGAAATGGAAAATCTTCTTTGAGGGTGTTATCGGATGATCAAATTTTCGGCGACCATGGTTCGCACCTTGTTGGCAATGTGTCTGACGCTATCGATGACCGTCCAGGCACAACCCACGACCCAGGTGCGCTTTCAAACCTCCGTGGGAAATTTTGTGGTCGAACTCTATCCAACCAAAGCGCCCAAAACCGTGCAGAACTTTGTCCAGTACGTGCAAGACAAGCATTTCGACGGTACGATTTTTCACCGGGTTATTGACGGCTTTATGGTGCAAGGTGGTGGCTTCACGTCCGACATGACACAAAAGCCAACCCGTGCGCCGATTCCGCTGGAGATTGACCGCAGCCTGAAGAATGACCGCGGCACGATCGCCATGGCCCGAACAGGCAACCCGCACTCGGCCACCTCGCAATTTTTTATCAACCTGGTGGACAACGCCAACCTGAACGCACCGCAACCTGACGGGTATGGCTATGCTGTTTTTGGGAAGGTGATTAGCGGCATGGAAACCGTTGACGCCATCCGCGGCGTGGCAACCCGCAACCAGGGTGGCTACCAAAACGTGCCTGCGACCCCTATCACCATCAACACAGCCGTCGTGCTGACATCGCCATGAGCAACCCCCAAGTCGAACTTCATATCGCCCACAAGGGCACCATCACCCTGGAGCTGGATGCTGAAAAGGCACCGAAGACGGTAGCCAACTTCCTGCAGTACCTGGAAGACGGGCACTACGACAACACGATTTTTCACCGGATCATCCCCGGCTTCATGGTCCAAGGTGGCGGCATGTCCAGTGGCATGAAGCAAAAAAAGACCCACCCCGCTATCACCAACGAAGCCGACAACGGCCTGAAAAACGTGCACTACAGCGTCGCCATGGCCCGCACCAGCGCGCCGCATTCGGCCACTGCGCAGTTCTTTATCAACACGGCGGATAACGACTTCCTGGATTTTTCCGCGCCGACCCAACAGGGTTGGGGCTATGCCGTATTTGGCAAAGTCATCAGCGGCATGGAAATCGTCGACGCGATGGAAAAAGTCAAAACTGGCCGCGTGGGCATGTCAGACGACGTCCCGCTGGAAGACGTGCTGATCGAGAAAGCCGTGCTGAAGGCCTGAGCGCCAAACCCGCACGCGACACCGGTCGGCCCCATGGAACTCGTCGCGCCCACCCGCTGGAAAACCCTGGACTTTGTGTCGGACCTGCATCTGCAGGACAGCAGCCCGCGCACCCTGCAGGGCTTCATTGGCTACTTGGACAAGACTTCGGCAGACGCGGTGTTCGTACTCGGCGACTTGTTTGAATTTTGGATTGGAGACGACTGGATCGAAGACCCGCAAGAGGCACACAAGATGTGCTTTGAGGCGCTGGCTCGAGCGGGCGCAAGGCTGAATCTGTACCTCATGCGCGGTAACCGGGACTTTTTGATGGGCCCGCGTGTGATGCGTACTTGTCAGGCCCACGATTTACCCGATCCGACAACATTGGTTTTTGGTGGCGAGCGGATCGTACTCAGCCATGGCGACGGGCTGTGTACCAGCGACACCCGATACCAGGCGTTCCGCCAGCTCTCCCGCTCCGTCGCGTGGCAGCGCGATTTTCTGTCCGAGCCGCTCGTTGGCCGTAAAAACCGCATGATGGGCATGCGGGAGCAAAGCGAGGCCAACAAAAAAGCCACTACGACGTTCTTTGATGTGGACAACCAGGCGGCTTTGGCGCTGTTGCACGCTCGGCAATCACGCACCCTGGTTCACGGCCATACCCACCGTCCCGACCGCCACGCCCTCAGTGCCGAGCATGTGCGCTGGGTTTTGAGCGATTGGGACCTTGACGCCGACACGCCGCGGGCAAGCGTGCTGCGTCTGAGTGCCGGACCTGGGGGCGCAACGCCCGCACCGCTGCGTTGGGAGCGATTAGCGCCGTAAAAGTACTTTAAAAGCGGTCTGCAAACGGCGGGCGCTACCGGGCTCGTGGCCGGATGCAAATACCGTAGCGGCATCCTGGGCCCAGGTCTGGGCTGGCGGTGGATCATTGCGCCGCGTCAGCAGCTTGAGCTGAAAAGCGCGTCGCGCATCGACAAACTCAGCCGGCGTCGGAACGTCTGCTGCCATCTCCAAGCGCATGAGGGCCTCTGCAGAGGCCTGCGCTTGCGCCGTCGGGCCACTGGCCAATGCACCACGCCAAAGAACGCGGGCACTCGCCGCCTGTTTGGATCCCAGCGACTGGGCAGCGGGCAGCATCTCCGGGTCGCGCTGCTCCCAAGCCGCTAACAGTTGCACCAAAACCTCGCCATGGGCCTGCACCGCCATGCGGTTGAGCGCCTGCTGCGCAGCCTCCAGCGCCTCTCGCTGGGCGCGGAAGGCAGCGTCGCCCAAGCGCGGCGGCGCGTCCGGCGCATCGGCACGTAGTGCGCGCCGGTCACCAGAGCCTCGACCAAAACCGCGATCCTCGCGCTGCGGCCCCGCCGCTCCCGCACGTCCAGCGCCAGCTCCGCGTGGCGTGCCAGCGCGGTCGCCAGGGCGACGCGTACCGCCTGCGGCAGGCGCAGACTCTCGCTGCTGGCCAGGCCGGTCATCACCCCGGCGCGCCACGACCACCGGCCGTGGTGCCGGGCTTATTGGGGGCGCTGCGGGCAGAGCGGGTTCCGGATCATCAGTTTGCGCTGCCTCAGGCGGTGGCACAAGCCCATCGGCGGCAACCGGCACATCCACAGCCACGGTGCCGGGTGCTGCTGTTTCGGGCGCAGCTGGCGCTAGCGCGGCCGCTTCGGCCAACTGTGCGCTGGCAGCTTGCTCTTCGGCGCGGGCCTGCAATTGGCCGCGCAAGGCGGCATCCAGATCCGCCATGGCTTGGCGGATCCGTTGGGCGTCATTGCTGGCGTTAGCCGACTGCAAGGCCTGAGAGGCTTCGATGACTGCGCGGTCGCGGGCTCCGAGGTGGGCTTGCGCTTTTTCACGCTCGGCCGTTTTGCGGTTGAACGCCTCGTCGATCGGACGGCGAAACGCGTCCCAGAGCTTTTGCTCCAGACGCCGGTCTAACGGTACGCCCTGTGCCAACCGCTGCCAGCGTTGCTGCAAGGACTTGACTGCGTCAATCCGCAGCTCCGGCGCCGCACCCAGCGCCTGCGCCTCGTCGACCATGGCCCGGCGCAAAGCCAGGTTCTCTGCTTGAACTTCCTCCAGGGGCGCGGCAGCGTTATCAATCGCAGTTTTCCACAGAGGCTGCAGTTCGGCGAAGGCTTTTTCACCCAGGTGTCCAGCATTGCGCCAGCGGTCGGCGAATTGCGTCAAAATGCGTTGGAAGCCTTTCCAATCCCCATCTCGCGCGGTGCGGTTTTCAGCGGCCCAAGCATCCACCTCGGCAATCAGGGCCATGCGCTGGGCCCGGTTTTCAACCGCATCCGCCTTCAGTTTCTCCAGCCAGGTCTCCACCACTTTATGGGCCTCGTTGCAAGCGTGGTCAAAGCGTTTCCACAAACCGTGGTTGGGTACCCCGCCCTGGTCCGTCAATTTCCACTGCTCGCGCAAGGTACGCAGCGTTTCTTGCATCTTTCTTCCGCCTAGGGCCTGACCTTCCGGGCGCTGCAGCAAACCCTCGGCTTTAATCACCAGTTCTTGGCGCAGCTGGTCGGCGCGCCAGCGCTGCCAGCCCTCCAGCTCACCCGCTGCCGCCAGCGCAGACTGGGCACGGGCCTCGAGCTTGGCGTCAATGAGCTTGCTGTATTCCTTGATGGCTTGGCGCAAAGCGTTGGCTGCACCGGCACTGGCTTTGCCGTGGCCTTCAGCAATTTCGGTCTCCAGTTTGTCCAGCGCCGCTTGCGTCGCCGCGAACGCTTGGGCACGAACTTCCGGGTCAATTGGTGCCTTAGCTGGTTTGGGCGTCAGCACCTCCCCCCGCGCGCTACGCAAACCCTCTGCCCATACGGGCACGGGGGGCAGTGGTGCCGCCGGGTCTTGGGAAGCGGCGAGCGCCATTTGAATAGCCGCACCGAAAGCCTCAGACACCAACGCCAGCTGCCGCAAGGAGGCATCCAACATGCCAGCAAACTTCACGTCGACGCTGGGCCAGCCGTGCTTGGCTTGCAATTCCAGCGCCTGCGCTTGCCAGTGCGCCACATCGGCATGCAGTCCGGCAGCAGCAGCCTGCGCCTCCTGCCAGGACTTGGTTGAGAGGATCTCGATGCGCTGGGCCAGTAAAACCGCCGCTTCGCGCTGGACCTGGGTGTGGTGTTCCAGGTCCTCGATCGCCCGCACGCGCTCCGCGAGCTGGGCCTTGAGCGCTGCCAGCGGTTCTTTGCTCAGCGGGGCACCTGCTTTGGCCGCATCACGCTGCCAGGCCATAGCGTCCGCCATATTGATCTTTTCCGCATCCAGCAAGGCTTGTGCCCGAAGCGCCCATTCCGCCATCAGCTGCTCCTGGCCTCTGGCGCGCCGGGACTCATCCAACCGTTCTTTGATCCAGCGGGCCGCGCCCTTATCTTTCACGCTCAGCTCTTTAAATACGGCTTGCAGCAGCTCGGTATCCGGGTTACCCGCCAGCCACTCCTTCACCCGCGCAGCGCGCTCGCCGGACGTGGGTGCACTGAAGGCCCCGCCTGTGAGGCCATCAAGCTGGGCGATTTCAAGGTTTTTAGGGGCTTGGGTTGGCATGGTGTTATGGGTGAACGGAAAAATGAAACAGGCGAATATTTTGACCGCTAAACGCACGCGCATCGAAAGCGATGGGAGCGAACCGAATCAGCCGGCGCGTAGCGCTGGAAAATCGTGCGACAAACCACGCGCTGCCCACTAGCGTGGCACCTGCCGAGACGGCCCGATATGCCATTGGACTCAATTATCCACGCAGCAATATAATATTGCCCCATATAGACAACTCGATAAGAGGTCAGATGATATTTGCCAAACGCACGGCCAAGAGCCTGCAACTCGTTTGCAAAGACACCGCAAGCGGGTTTTTGTTCCTCGCACGCAGCAGTTTTACCCTGATTGGCGTGGCGATCGTGGGCTGCGTGTTGGCTTTAGTCCAGTATCCAGAAATCCAAGACCTGGGGGAATCCCGTTTAGTCGAGTGGGTGCGTGAGCGCCAAGATGCACTGACCAGTATGGTCAGCACCGAGAACCGTCAGACCAACGCCGCCGACCCGGCCGACCTGCCCAAGCAGCAGTCCGCCTTGGCCTACTGGCTGTCAAAAAAATACGGCGTGGCGCCGGAACCGCTCAGCGCGCTGGTCCTGCAGGCCTACGCCATTGGAGGCGCTCACAAATTAGACCCTCTGCTAATTCTGGCCGTGATGGGAGTGGAATCCGGCTTTAACCCGTTTGCCCAAAGTCCGGTCGGCGCGCAAGGGCTGATGCAGGTCATGACCAAAATTCACGGTGACAAATACGAGCGCTTTGGTGGCAAATTGGCCGCATTTGACCCGGCAGCGAACCTGCGTGTTGGCGTATTGATATTGCAGGATTGCATCAAACGGACGGGCTCGGTGGAGGACGGTTTACGCGCCTACGTTGGGGCCACTAGCCTCGATGGTGACGGCGGATACGTCGAGAAGGTAATGGCGGAGTACGCCCGCCTGAGCGCCGTCGCCGAGGGCCGCAAGGTTCCATTCAATATGGGCCCCGTCGTACCCGCCTCCCATGATGGAGCGACACCCGCCGTCGCTGCGGCGGCAAGCGAATTGGCCGACAGCCCCTGAGCCCCCCCTGGCACGGGAAAGCCACAACCCCCAGCCCTGCGGGGCCAATGCGTGGCAGCCTCTTGCCTTTTCCGAGCGTCCAGTAAAATTTTCGGCCTTTCATCCACCACCGACCCGGAGCCTGATCTATGTACCACCGCAACACCCTTGTAGAGCAGACGGACCCGGAGCTTTGGTCCGCGATCGTCGCGGAAAATGCCCGCCAAGAACACCATATCGAACTGATTGCCAGCGAAAACTACGCCTCGCCCGCGGTCATGGCCGCTCAAGGCAGCCAACTGACCAACAAATATGCAGAGGGATATCCCGGCAAGCGCTACTACGGCGGCTGCGAAAATGTGGATGTCGCAGAGCAGTTGGCCATTGACCGCATCAAACAACTCTTTGGTGCGGATGCCGCCAACGTGCAACCGCATTGCGGTGCCTCCGCCAACCAGGCCGTGTTCCTGGCGTTTTTAAAGCCCGGCGACACCATCCTGGGCATGAGCCTGGCCGAAGGCGGGCATTTAACGCACGGTATGGCCTTGAACCTGAGCGGAAAATGGTTCAAAGCAGAGTCCTACGGCCTCAATGCCAAAGAAGAGATCGACTACGACGCGATGGAAGCGAAAGCCCATGCCACCCGCCCTAAATTGATCATTGCCGGGGCTTCGGCCTACAGCTTGCACATTGATTTTGCCCGGTTCGCCAAAGTGGCCAAAGATGTGGGTGCAATTTTTCTGGTCGATATGGCGCATTACTCCGGCCTGATCGCCGCAGGCGTCTACCCCAACCCGGTACCCCACGCCGACGTGGTGACCTCGACCACCCACAAGAGCTTGCGCGGTCCGCGCGGCGGCATTATTCTGATGAAGGCCGAGCACGAAAAAGCAATCAACAGCGCCGTCTTCCCGGGCTTGCAAGGCGGCCCGCTGATGCACGTGATCGCGGCCAAGGCCGTGGCTTTCAAAGAAGCGCTTATGCCGGAATTCAAGCAATACCAGCAACAAGTGATCGCCAATGCACACACCATTGCGCAAACTCTGACCGAGCGCGGCCTGCGCATCGTCAGCGGCGGAACACAAAGCCACGTGATGCTGGTCGACCTGCGCTCCAAGCACGTTACCGGTAAGGTCGCAGAAGCCGTGCTGGGCGATGCGCACATGACGATCAACAAAAACGCCATTCCCAATGACCCGGAAAAACCCATGGTTACCAGCGGCGTGCGCATTGGCACCCCGGCCATGACCACGCGCGGCTTCAAAGAGGCTGAGGCACGTATGACCGCCAACCTGGTGGCCGATGTGCTGGACAACCCGCATGATCCGGCGAACATTGCAGCGGTGCGCGCCAAAGTGCACGCGCTGACCGCCCGCTTTCCGGTCTACGGCTAAAAAGACCCCTACGAGGCCCACACACGGTGAAATGCCCCTTCTGCGGCCATCTGGAAACGGCAGTTGCCGAAACCCGGGTGTCCGAAGACGGGGACTTCGTGCGCCGCCGCCGTCAATGCAGCGCGTGCGACAAGCGTTTCACCACCTACGAGCGCCCCGAAGTCAGCTTTCCCAACATCGTCAAAAAGGACGGACGGCGCATCGATTACCAGCGCGCCAAATTGGAAGCTTCCATGTACCTCGCACTGCGCAAGCGCCCTGTCAGCACCGAACAAATTGACAGCGCCATCGAGCGCATCGAAGAAAAGCTGCTCAACTTGGGGCTGCGCGAAGTGCAGTCCACGCGTATCGGCGAGTTGGTGATGCGCGAACTCAAGAAGCTCGACAAAGTGGCCTACGTGCGCTTTGCCAGCGTGTACCGCAATTTCGAAGACCTGGATGCTTTTCGCACATTGGTTGACGAGGTCAGCAAATGAGTGACCGGCGTCAGCATGGGTCGTTACTGCTGGAGACCGACCCAGAAGCCACCGAAGCAGTGCTGTAGCGGGCCCGGCCGGTGGTGCTGACCGTCACGCAAGCCGCTGTGCGGGAAGATGAATCGGAGCGGTAGATGGTGAAGTGGCCGTTCCCTGTCGCAAGTGCACGCGGACTTAGCGCCGTGTATTTGTAAAGGCCAAGATGGGCATCAACTTTCCAACCCGAAGCGGCGGCCTGGGGTGATCGCAGTACCAATCCCGCAGCTGCACTCGCAGGCGTGAGCCCCGCCGAACCGCCGATGTAGGTGTACCACCCATTGCTCCAATCCACAGTGCTATCGGAAGAGACGGTGGTGTTGCAGGTGTAAGGCGTGGTCGCGGAACTGCCGCAGAGCGCGACCGAGCTAGACAGTGCTATCGCCTGGCGCCGCGCCACGGCCAGGTCTTCCATGAGCATATTGCTGATGACAACCCGCCGATTGGATTCAATGACCGACAGCAACGACGGGGCCGCCACCGCCGCCAAAATGCCGCCGATCGCCACCACGACGAGCATTTCGATCAGTGTGAAGCCCCTGTCTGCAGGGCCTGTGCTGCGGAATGGCGTGAATACGCGCGTCAAAGCGAACCCCTGAATAGAAGAGCCAAGGCAATCGGGTAATATTGCCAACTAAAGTTAATTATCAGGGATTGCGTGATGCCAAAACCAACTGTCTTGCTGCGCCGCCGACGCCGTATGGGCAGGCAAGGGGGCACCACGATGATCGAGGTCTTGGTAGCCAGTCTGGTCTTGTCGATCGGCCTCATGGGTTTGGCAGCCATGCAGACCAAGGCCATTCAAACTGCCAGCGGCTTGGCAACGCAACAGGTCATCGTCCAATCCCTGGGGGCTTTCGGCGAGGCCCAGTTGTCCTCACCCAATTACAGCCTGATAGATGCCGCGTTCTATTGCCGCTCGTTGTGGCTGGACCTTACGTCCTTTGCAGATCCAAACCCGACCGATCTCAGTTACCTCAACACATTTCTTGGTACTTACACCCCCTGCGGCAACGCAGCGCTGGAAGTGCACAAGGACTATAAAAATGCAACGCCAGCACCCAATAGCTTCGACAGCTTTCAAAACGGGAAGGAATGCGACTACATCGCGCCGCAAACGCGTACCGTGACCTGCACCCTCCCCACGGGTGATGCGATCAGCCTGGAAAATCTGGTCTGGATTCGTTAACGGCTCAGCGGTATGCGTGGTGTGATGAACCCCCAACGGCAGGCCACACAAACCGGTATCAGCCTGGTGGAGACCCTGGTGGCGCTGGCGCTGGGCTTAACCATGGTCTCGGTTGCCTTCAATTTGTACGTGAGCAACCGTTCGGTGTTCCGGCAGATTGAATCGATGACCCGCTTGCAAGAGTCTGCCAGCATCACGGCCGCGCTGTTGGAAAACGATGTCCGCCACGCGGCAGGGGTTTTGTGCCGGAACCGCGCGCCCTTGACCAACCTGCTCAATAACAGCGGCCTGACTAAAGTCAACAACTACGTAGCCTTCGCAAATGGTTTGAAGGGATACGAATCCACCCAAACCGACGCCATCGTCGGTACGACGCGCCTCGCCGGCGACTCCCTGTCCGTTTACAGCGCGAACAGCGGCGCGGTGGCACGGGTGACGGCATCGGCAACAAGGTCACTGAACACCTACACCTTCACGGTGGACGACGCGAGCAACTTCACGGCAGGCACGGTCGCCCTCGCCTGCGACTACGACCGGGCCGTGCTATTTCAAGTCACCCAAAGCACAACAGCGACGCCAAATCAAATAACGTTGAGCACCAATTCCACCGTCACCCCCGGCAACTGCGGCATTTACATGAAAGCCAGCGCGTCCGCGTCATCCGGCACGGTGGCCCTACCCCCCTGTACCACCGTAAATGCCGCCTACACCGCCTCTGCGGCCAGCTATACCTTTGGCCCCGGCAGCCATATCGGGCAGCACATCTTTCACCATTGGTACATCGGCCGCAAAACAAGCACCGATGCCACCTCACTCAATAACTTGGCGTTGCGACGGGTCACCATGAAATACAACACCACAAACAACCAGTTGTACGGCTTGGACGAGGAAATGGTCGAAAACGTGTCGGATATGCAAATCACCTACCTCCTCGATGTAACCGGCACGGGGTATCCGGGTGCTACGACCTATGTCTCCGCCGACAAAATTACCGATTGGACCCGTGTGATTGCGGTTCGCATGGTGCTGACGCTTAAGAGCACCGAGCGGGTCGGACTGGCGGTCGGAAACGTCGCCAGCGCAGCGACCTACACCATCCCGATCAATGTGACGATCCGCGCCCGCATGCCGGGCGTGGTCCGGAGGTGATCGCATGAACGTCCACCGGGTTCATCGACAAAGCGGCTTTGTTTTGCTGACAATCATGGCATTCCTGTTTGTCGCAGCGCTGCTGGCCCTGGGTGATATGCGCACCTTGACCGCGCAACAAACCCTGGTTACCAACCTCTACGCTGCAGAAAATGCCATGGCAGAAACAGAAAGCGCGCTCTCCACGATGGAGCAGTATGCGGCCTACGAGGGCGCTGAATTAGAGGGCGTCAACGGACTCGACCGCCTGAAAACCCTTACCAATTCGGACCCAAGCACAAGCTGCAGCAGCAGTACGGTTTCTGACAGCTTGCAATGCCAAAAGGCCAGCTGCAATAGTTTTCTCTATCCCAAAGGCTCCCGAAAAGGTGATGACAACGTTGCCGGTAACAACGGGGGAAGGTACCGCCAGAAACGGACGGGCAGCCTCCCGGCCGAATGCAGTTTCTGCCCACCCCCATCGCTCGGGTGCAAAGCCCGTTGGAATGAGACGCCTGGCACTACGACGAGCCCCTGGGCAGACTTTCATGTGAATTTCTATCGCTCAACAACCGACCCGACAGCGACCTCACCGCAAACAGCGGTCTACCTCAAAAAGAATTTCTACGGCATGGTGGAGTACCTGGGTTGGGCCCCCTGCAACCTGACAGACCTTGCGCCCAACGGTACGAACTTGGACGTTTATGACACGGCAAGCGCAGCGGACCAATCGCGCGGCTGCCGGGTGATGCGCGTCACTGTGCGCAACCAGCCTCCCGTGGTCAGTGCGCCGGTCATCACCCTGCAGTCAACGCTTTTGGTAACGTCGGCAAAGTTTCTGCCCGGGTACGCGGTGCCATCTGACTACGGAACAGTCACTTACACCGATCCGATGCCCTTGTGCTGTTACCTGGCGTCACAAAGCCCGACAGCCAGTGCGATTTCTAAAGCTGCGGCGGCCTCTTCCACCGTGCGCGGAGTCATCGACGCCGAGCGCATATCATGGCGGCAAATTTTCCCCGACTGAGGACCCCCACAAGCATGCGCCCCTCGCACAACCATCCGCCGCCTTTCGTCCGCACCATACGGGGCTTGACGCTGATCGAAATCATGGTAGTCCTGGCCCTGGTCGGAATTTTGGCATCCATTGCCTTGTCGTCCTACCAATCCCAGGCGCGCAAAACGCGCCGGTACGCGGCTGAATCGTGCTTGATGGAGCAAGCGCAATATATGCAGCGTTACTACACTACCGCGAGCAATCCGATGACCTACCAAGGCGCATCCCTGCCCGCCGCATCCTGCATGACGAATCTGGCTTCCCATTACGCTTTCAGCCTTACCAACGCCTCGCAATCGTTCAGCGTTCGGGCCGTTGCCTCGGGCGCGCAAGCAGGGGATACCAGTTGCCGCACCCTTGCGCTGAACCAAGCGGCATTGCAATCGTCGTCTTCTGCGTCGGCCGCTACGACGGGCTGCTGGCCCTGAACGTGCGGCCCCAGCCCGCCCCGGTACACTCCCCATCGGTGCCAGACCCGCTGGCGCAGGCGCTGCAGCAGGCCCAGGCAGCGCTGCTGCGGGCCAACCCCAACCCGCGTGTGGGTTGCGTGCTGGTTGCCCCGGACGGCCAGGTGATAGGCCAAGGCAGCACCCAGCAAGCCGGCGGCCCGCACGCCGAGGTAATGGCGCTGCGTGATGCGCAAGCGCTCGGTCACCCGACCGCCGGTGCAACGGCTTATGTGACGCTCGAACCCTGCTGCCACCATGGACGCACCGGCCCGTGCTGCGACGCGCTGATGCGCGCTGGCGTTGCCCGCGTAGTAGCGGCCCTGCCCGACCCGAACCCGCTGGTGGCCGGGCAAGGCTTTGCGCGCTTGCGGCATGCCGGTATCGCGGTAGACATTGCCAGTGAAAGCCCCGACGCCGGTTTGCGCGACTGGGCAGCGGCCGCGCGGGACCTCAACATCGGTTTTTTCAGCCGCATGCTGCGCCGCACCCCTTGGGTCCGCATGAAAACGGCGGCCTCACTGGACGGCGTGACCGCCCTGCCCAATGGCCAAAGCCAATGGATTACCGGCGAAGCCGCCCGCACCGACGGCCACGCCTGGCGCGCCCGCGCCTGCGCCGTACTAACCGGTATCGGCACCGTGCTGCAAGACCGGCCACGCCTGGATGTGCGTGGCATGGACACACCGCGCCAGCCCGCCCTGGTGGTGGTGGACAGTGACCTGCAAACCCCGCCCGACGCGGCCATTTTTACGCCGCGCCGCCCGGTGCTGATTTACGCCGCCACGCCCCACGCCGCGCGCCAGGCCGCGCTGGAGCGCAGCGGGGCCACGGTGGTTTACCTGCCAGACACTACCGCGCCAGGTGCGGCCAGCCCCAAGGTGGACTTGGCGGCTATGCTGCGCGACTTGGCGCTGCGCGAGATGAACGAAGTCCACGTCGAAGCCGGCCACAAACTCAACGGCTCGCTCTTGCGCGCGGGACTGGTGGACGAGCTGCTGGTGTACCTGGCGCCGCTGTGGTTGGGAACGGGCGCAGGTATGTCGAATTGGGGGCCGCTGACGAATCTGGCAGATGGTCTGGCGCTGGAGTTTCAGAGCGCGGAGATGGTAGGGGCCGATCTGCGTGTGCTCGCCCGGGTGGCGGGGCGCGGTGTTTTTTAATTGGTTGAATCGTTTTTATCGGAAGCAGGAGCGGACATGTTCACAGGGATCATCACCGGCGTGGGCCTCATAGCACAAGTCACCGCAATGGGAGAGACGGCTGCGCACGGCAAGCGCCTGCAGGTGCAGTGCCCGGCGGGCTACCTGGACGACGTGGGTCTGGGCGACAGCATCGCCATCAACGGCGCGTGCATGACGGTGACCACCCTGCAGGCCGGCGGCGCAGCGCCGCAGTTCACGGTGGACGTGTCGGCCGAGTCGCTGGACAAAACCGCCGGTATGGACACCACCGGCGCGGTCAATCTGGAAAAGGCCTTGCGCGCCAACGACCGGTTGGGCGGGCACCTGGTCTCCGGTCATGTAGACGGCATTGGCGCGGTCACCCACTTTGCGCAGGTGGGCGAAAGCTGGGACTTGCGCGTGCTGGCACCGGCAGCGCTGGGTAAGTACCTGGCCTACAAAGGCTCCATCACCGTCAACGGCGTGAGCCTGACGGTCAACCGCGTTGCCGATTCCGCTGAAGGCTGCGAAGTGCACATCAACCTGATTCCCCACACGGTGACCCATACCGCGCTGAATAGCCTGCAGCCCGGCACCCGGGTAAACCTGGAAATTGACCTGATTGCCCGCTACGTGGAGCGCATGCTCGGCAGCGGCGCGCTTAAAAGTTCAGCGTCTTGACGCCTTGCGGCGTACCCAGCAGGCAGACCTGCGCACGCTGAAAAGCAAACACGCCAACGGTCACCACCCCAGGCCACTGGCTGACTTGGGCCTCAAAAGCGAGCGGGTCGCGGATTTGCAGACCGCTGACATCCAGGATGTGCTGGCCGTTGTCGGTAACCAGCGGCTGGCCGTTTTTCAGACGCAGTACCGCGCGAGCGCCGAGTGCGGCGAACTGGCGGGCGATGCGCGCCGAGGCCATGGGGATCACCTCGACCGGCAATGGAAAGGTCCCCAGCACGTTCACCAGTTTGGACGCATCGGCAATGCAGACAAACCGGTCGGCCAGGGCCGCGACAATTTTTTCCCGCGTCAGCGCCGCGCCGCCGCCCTTGATCATGTAGCCATGGGCATCGATTTCGTCCGCGCCGTCGATATAGACGGGCAGGCGATCCACGTCGTTGGCATCGAATACCGCAATGCCCAGGGCCCGCAGGCGTTCGGTACTGGCCACTGAGCTGGACACCGCGCCCGCGATCTGGTCTTTGATGGTGGCCAGCGCATCGATGAAGGTATTCACCGTGGACCCGGTTCCTACGCCCACCAGCGCACCGCGCTCCACGTACTGCAAGGCGGCTTGACCGACCAGGGCTTTGAGCTCGTCTTGGGTGGGTACCGTGGGTGCTGTATTCATAGGGGAAAATCGCCGTTGCTGTAAGTTCGTTCCACCGGGAATTATCGATGCCTCTTGTGCCGTACGGCGTGCTGCGCCCTTTTTTTTTCCGCATGGACCCGGAGGCTGCGCATGACCTGACGCTGCGCCTGATCGAGCGCACCCAGCACAACCTGCTGCGCCATACCTATGCGCAAACGCGGGTACCCGACCCCGTGACGCTGGCCGGCTTGCAACTGCCCAACCGCGTTGGCCTGGCCGCCGGGTTGGACAAGAACGCCCGCTGCATCGCCGGCTGGGATGCCATGGGTTTTGGCTTTGTCGAATTGGGCACGGTCACTCCGCTGGCGCAAGCGGGCAACCCCAAGCCCCGCATGTTCCGCCTGCCGCAGGCGCAAGCCTTGATCAACCGCTTTGGCTTCAACAACCACGGCTTAGAAGCCTTCGTGGCCCATGTGTCACGCGCCCGTAAGGCGAGTCGCCGGGACTTGGTGTTGGGCCTCAACATCGGAAAGAACGCCACCACCCCGATGGAACACGCCAGCGCCGATTACCTGTCGTGTCTGGCGGCGGTTTACCCGCATGCCGACTATGTAACGGTCAACATCTCCAGCCCGAACACCCAGGGCCTACGCGGTTTGCAAAGCGACGATGCGCTGGCGCACTTGCTGGAATCGCTGGCGGAGGTGCGGGCGCAACTGGCCCAAGCGCAGGGACGGCGGGTGCCGATTTTTGTGAAGATTGCGCCGGATCTAGACGGCGTGCAGGTGCAGGCCATTGCCACGCACTTGCTGCGCTACGGAATGGACGGCGCGATTGCCACCAACACCACGCTGGAGCGTCAGGCGGTTGCGCATCTGCCGCACGGGTCGGAAGCCGGAGGCCTGTCCGGCGCACCCGTACGCGCGCGCAGTACCCGGGTAATTGCCGCACTGCGGCAGGCTACAGGGCCCGATTTCCCCATCATTGGGGTTGGTGGGATTTTCAGCGCAGCCGATGCGCAAGAGAAGATAGCGGCGGGGGCACAGGCAATCCAAATCTACAGCGGCCTGATTTATCGCGGGCCTGGACTGGTCCGTGAAATCGCTGCCGCGCTGGCGGAAACGGGCTATGCTGGCAAAAATACGCAGGTAAGGGAGTCGGGTCTATGAACGCAGCTACCAGCATCAAGGCGCAACATGCGCGGGCTTCCTTCACATCCCTGGATCTGAAGCCCGGTATGGTCATGCAAACGCAGCGCTTGGTCGAGGGCGCGCCCAAGCAGGAATCCCAATATCTCGGGGTCATTCCGGGCCAAGGCGTGATGGTCAGACCGGTTGGTGAAACGACGCCACGCGCCCTGCTTTCGCCAGGCGACATTTGCGTGGTGCGTGGCTTCTCGGGCCGCTACGAATACTCATTTTTGTCGGAAGTACTGCAGGTTGCGCAGGAGCCTTGTCCCTACGCCGTGCTATCGCACCCGCCGTATGTCGAGGCGCAAGCCGTGCGCCAGTCGCTGCGCGCCAAAGCATCGTGGCCCACGCTACTGAAGCCGGCCGGAGCCACTGACTGGAACACGGTAGAACTGGTCGACATCGGAACAGGTGGAGCCATGGTGCAAAGCGAGTCGCTGATGGCCCAGGTCGGCCAATCTGTTGATGTGCAGCTGCAACTGATGGTGGAACACCAGTCGTTGACCTTGAAACTCCAGGCTGTGGTGAAACACACTTCGCCCTCACCACTGGGACAAACCCGGTTTTTCGGACTGGAGTTCATCGCGCCCAACACCCAGGATTTTCTGGCTTTGTACTATGTCACCCAATCTGCTTCGGAATAGGCCATGAACCATTCAAACAACCCAACAAAAACAGCCCCACGCATCGCGTCCGTCCCAGACTCTGCGCTAGGCCCGGCTGCCCTGGTGCAAGCCATCGCGCACCGCCGAGGTGGAACGCTGCTGAACCTGGACCGCATGCTGTTGCGCAGTCCGGTCTTTGCGTCCGGGTGGAACAGCTTCATGGGGGCCATCCGTACGCAGCTGTCGCTGGACCCCTGCCTACGTGAACTGGCAATCTGTACGGTAGCCGTCGAAACCAACGCTCCCTATGAATGGAGCCAGCATGCGCCTGAATTTCTGGCCGCCGGTGGTAGTCAGGCGCAGCTGGATGCCCTCAAAGGCGACAAGCCCTCTGTTAACGCGCAGGCCTTCGACGCGACACAACGCGCGGTGATTGCGCTGGCGCAAGCGATGACGCGGGACGTTCACGTCGACGACACCATATTTGGTGCACTGCAGGCAGTGCTCCCGGACGCCCAGCAGCAGGTGGAGTTGGTTGGCGTTATCGCCAGCTACAACATGGTGTCGCGCTTTTTGGTGGCATTGCAAGTGCAAATGGAAACCGACATGCCGGGTACCGGCACGTAAGTACAAGGCTCAGCGGGAGATTTTGACTTCTGGGACCACCACAATGGGCATGGTGGTAACGGTCTCGGCCTGGACCACGCGTTTGGCTTGCCGCGAGGCACTGGCATAAGCCATTTCAATGGACATGATCTCCATCTTGATCTGGTCGTTGTTGCTCATGGATTTGTTGCCCACGCGGGACATAAGCGCGTACAAATCCTGTGCCATTTTCAACAGCGGCAGCTTCTGCGGATTACGGTCCGGAACATCGTTGGACGTCTCACGAAACAGCTTTTCGGCGCACAGCTTGGCGTCAAGGGCCAGCTTTGCAGCGGCCACACAATCGTCCCAATGCGCACGGGCCGCATCAGCTGCATTGGAGTGCTGAGACTGCGCAAGCCCGGCGTACAGCAGACACAGCAAGAACAAAAAGCTTCGCATGATTGCAGCACTGTAACTTACAGGGATTCCTGGGATCCAAGCGCCTGCTCACGAATATGCACCGCTGCCCGGCGCGCGGTGTACAAGCCAAACACCGCCACCGATACCGTGACGACCAGCATCAACAATGCGGCAGCCGCATAGATCGAAGGGTTGATACCCCGGCGGGCATAGCCAAATATCACCTGCGGCAAGGTGGTAACGCCAGGACCGGAGAGAAACTCCGAAATCACCACATCATCAAAGGACAAGGTGAAGGTTAACAACCACGCGGCACCCAAGGCCTGCGTCATATTGGGCAGCATCACCAAGAAAAATACCGACTCACTACGGCAACCCAGGTCCATCGCAGCCTCCTCCAGCGTGCGATCCAGTTCTTTGAGCCGCGACTCGATGACCACTGCGGCATAGGCTATTCCGAGAAGGGTATGCCCCAACATGATGGTCAGCGCTCCGCGGTCTGGCCAACCCACCATGCGTTCGATACCGACAAACAGCAACAGCAGTGACATGCCAATGATCACCTCCGGCATCACCAGGGGCGCGTTCAGCATGGCCGACATCCACGAACGGCCGCGAAAGGGGCCGGACCGCACCAACGCGTAGGCCGCCAGCGTAGCCAAGACGGTGGCCAGCGTGGCGCTGGTGAGCGCCACTTTGAGCGACAACAAAAAGCCGTCCACAATGCGGCGGTCTTCCATCAAAGCGCTGTACCAACGCAAGGAAAACCCGGTGAATATGGCGTCTTGACGGGTGCTGTTGAAAGAAAAAACCACCAGGAAGGCCAGAGGCGCATAGAGGAACGCAAAAACCCCGGTCAACCAGATGCCGGCAACATGCCGCTTGAGCCAGTTGCTCACCGTGCTTGCTCCGCCGCGCTTTTGCGCGCGACCTGCTGGTTGAACCAGGCCAGCGGTGCGATTACCAGCACAATCATCGAGATCGACAGGGCGCTGGCGCGCGGCCAATTGTTGCTGCTAAACATCTCATCCCACACCACGCGTCCGATCATGATGTTGTCAGCTCCGCCCAACAGCGAGGGAATCACAAACTCACCGAGGCAAGGAATAAAAACCAGAATCGAACCGGCCACAATACCCGAGCGCGACAAGGGCACTGTGACCAGCCAAAACGTCGTCCATGCACTGGCCCCCAGGTCCTGCGCTGCCTCGACCAGGCGGATGTCGGCCTTGACCAAGGTGGCGTAGAGCGGCAACACCATAAAAGGCAGGTAGACATAGGTCATACCGATCAACATCGAAAAATCGTTGTAGAGCAACTGCGCAGGCTCGTTAATCAGTCCGAGCGCCAACAGCAGCTGGTTCACCATACCCTGATCCGCAAGAATGCCCTTCCAGGCGTATACGCGTAACAAGAATGAGGTCCAGAACGGCAGCATGACCATTAGCAACAACAAGGCACGGTACGTCGGACGGCTGCGGGCCAGGAAGTATGCGAATGGATAACCTACAAAAAGGCACAGTGCCGTCGTTAGAAATGCATACCGCAGAGAAAGTGCATAGGCATCGAGGTACAAGGTGTCAAACCAAAAACCCTCAGTGCCTCGGATCAACGCGATAAAACTCTGAAACTGGACAAAGACCCCCAATTGCCCATTCACCGTGCGCAACAGCGAGGCAAAAGGGTCGAGCTGCTCGCCCATATCGGTGATGCTGATTCGCAGCAAAATGACAAAGGGCAGCGCGAAAAAAAACAACAGCCAGGCGAATGGCACGCCCACTACCAGTGGCCGCAACCGCCCCCAAAACGAGGGGCCTTCTATGGGGCGGGGGGACATCACGTATTGCGCACAAAAACGGGTAGCACAAGGTCAGCGCTGTACTACCCGGCTGCGACTCCGCCTATTTCCCTTTTTTGAACTCCGTGTAAACGGCAGTCATGGACTCGCGTGCTGCGTTGCCTAAGGCGTTGGGCGGAATCATGGTGCTCAAGGTGGCGGCGTCCAGGAAGATGGACTTGTCTTGCGCCACCTCAGGCGCGAGCAGCGCAATGCTGGCTTTATTCGCTGTGGGGTAGCTCAGCTCGGTGGTATTGGCTGCCGACACCTCGGGCTTCAGAAAGTAATTGATAAACGCCATTGCGTTACCCGGATGCTTCGCATCCTTGGGGATTGCCAAATTGTCAAAGAAGATCAAGCCGCCCGTACTGGGTAGCAAGGCTTCGATTTCGACGCCGTTCTTGTTCTCGACGGCACGACCGCGTGCAATATTGATATCCCCCGCCCAGCCCAACGCTACACAGGCTTTACCGCCAGCCAAATCGTCGATCATGGTGCTCGAGAACAAGCGTATGTCCTTGCGCACTTTGGCCAGCATTTCGCCGGCTTTCTTATGGTCCTCCGGCTTCGCTGAGTAGGCATCCAGACCCAAATAGTGCAGTGCTGGGGGCAAAACCTCGGTCGGCGAATCAAGGTAAGCGATACCACACGACTTGAGCTTCGATGTGTACGCAGGATTGAAAACGAGATCCCACGCGTTGTCGGGCATTTTCATCGTGCCTAAAGCCTTGGACACCTTGGCCTTGTTGATACCCACCGTCGTAAAACTCCAGGCCCACGGAACCAGGTGAGCATTGCCCGGGTCGACCGTTTCGAGCTTTGCCATCAGGGCCGGATCAAGGTTCACAGCGTTGGGCATTTGCGCCTTATCCAGCTTCATCAACAGGCCGGCGTCGATTTGCGACTTCGCAAACACTGCCCCGGGAACCACGATGTCATAGCCGGTGTTGCCTACAACCAGTTTGGCCTGAAGGGCTTCGTTGTTTTCGAAGGTCTGGTAATTGACTTTAATGCCCGTCTCTTTCTCGAAATTAGCCACCATATCTTTGGCGATGTAATCCGGCCAGTTGTAGACGTTCAACACCTTTTCCTCGGCAGACGCCGCTGGCGCAGGGGTCGCAGGCACTTCGGCTACCGGCGCCTCTTTTTTCCCGCAAGCCACCAAAGCGGCCGCCAAAGCAAAGCTTAAAAACCAATGTTTTTGCATCACAAATTCCTCAAGAAAATAGGGAAAAAAGGCGTAGCGCCATAACCCGTCTATTGCTGCGTGAATCGATCAAACGGAGGCCGAGAAGATAGCAGAAAAACGCACAAAAACCTGTCGCTTTACCGCTGTGCCGCGCGATCGCGGAATCCACTTTTACCGTCGACTAAGTTCAATACCAGTATTCCAAATGCGGGAATGGGTTCCGCTCGGTGTGCTTACGGTAGTTGAAATGCACCAGCAAGGTGATTCGACGATCCTCCTTTTTGCGGACCCTAAAGGGCAACACACCGTGCGGCATGAAACTGTCGAAAACAACCAGTTTCCCGACCTCATAAGCGACCCTGCGCCTGTTTTGCTTAGATCGAACCTGGATTCCGTCCTTCTTGTAAAAATCGTCCATCTTGTCTGCGGTATACCTCTCCCGCCAAATATGCAAGTCACCGCCATGATCATTTTTATATTGTGCGGTTCTTTTTATAGAAACGATACAGGAATATGCACGGGTATGAAGATTAAATATACTATCTGGATACTGCAATAGCCCTTCGGTATCAATATGAATATTGTATAAATTAAAGTTTTTTAGCTGTATTTTAAATCCGGCAGCGAGAAAATACTTTTTATCCCTCGGGACAATCGGTATCGAGTCTATTGGTAATCCAGATTTCTTGAGTATGCAATGGCCCATATTGCGGATAACACGTTTTATTTGTGGGAAGTTTTTCCATAAGAAGTTATTATGTTTTTCGGCAAATCTGTAGTAACTCTCGTTCAACCCCGCCTCGATCATCCCGTAATACGCGGCCATTTGCCCGTATCTGGGTGACATATCCGGCCCAAAGGTATCCAAATTATCAAAAATCCGCGCTTCCCATTCGGCACAGATTTCCGGGCTTAGAAAACCAGGCTCTTCAAAGAATTGGTTTGTAAAAAGCATTTTCATTATTTCGCGCCGCAGGGTACCTGTAACCGTACACCCTAGCACCAAAGCGCTGCGCGTGCAAGCAGGCCGTTAGGGCACAGCGCCTGCCCTTCCCGGTGGCACAATGGCACATCGACATTAGTATTTGTAACTTCAACCCATAGCCGACATGTCAAAAATCAAAGAACAATTGCTTGCCCATCTTCATAACGAAGTTTTTTGCCGCTTGGGCGTGTCCCCGGTCCACGGGATTGGGGTATTTGCCGTGCGTGCGATACCCAAAGGTGAAAATCCCTTGGCATCGCGCCTGAACTACAAGGAAGTTAAGTTTTCACACGCAGAACTCAAGAAGCTTCCGCGTGGCGTTCGCAAAGAGATTGATATCTTTTGCTACTACGACAAAGATGCTGTTTTTGTTCCCGAAATCGGCATGAACTCCATGAACATGGCGATTTACCTGAACCACTCCAAAGAACCCAACGTGCGGTATCGCAAAAACGGTCAATTGAAGACCCTGCGCGACATCAAAACCGGCGAGGAACTGTTTCTAGATTACGACCAGAGTTACGGCGAAAAGCACATCTTCAACTAGTGCTGCGCGCGAGTGGGTTACGGTAAATTTGGTTCCACTCAGAACGCTTGAAGTCTGTGTGCAAGGGCGACGTTTCGTCCAAAGCCAATGCATGGTTCAAGTCCGTTAGAGCCAACCCGTAAATGGGCTCAAAGTCCGTCACGAAAAGCGACTTGTACCCATAGTCGCCAACCGGCCCCAGGTTGTAAAACCGGTAATTGTTTTTTGCAGTCCAACGGGCAGCCAGCAAACATGCGTAGATTCCTGGCGAACGGTTGCGATAGTCGGGGTTCCATTGGCAGAAGCTGCCATAAACTTGATTGCGCTGAGGGAGCACCATTGACACGTCGTGCAGCACGACATCGCCGTTGGGTGCAGTCACCTTGATCACCACAACATCTAGGTTGCGGACGTAGTCCACAAACCCTTCGATTTCGCGGTCATGGATGTCGTATGCAGCGAAGTGCACCTCACCGATTTCAAAAATGTACTGGGCCGTGACCTCGCGCCCCGGTATGACCATTTCAGTGACCTCAAACCCACGGAACAACTTGTCGAGTTCACGGAACTTGCGCTCGCGCCTGGCGTCGACCCAGAACCCCGGCGCCGATACATCCACCAGACCATACTTGTCGTTGATGGGCACACCGTAAGGACCTTCGGGTGGAAGCGCGTAAACAATGAAGGGCTTGCGCGCTAGGCGCAACATGTCCGGATTCACGTCTACATAAGGGCACAGGGCATCCCAGCGCGATGTGAAGTAACGCGTTTCTTCGTGGAAGCTCTCCACACACAGGTTGTCCTCCGTCCAACTTTGGTAGCCCAACTCATGGGTACCTGATTCGGACGCCGATTCGGCAACGGCTTCCGCCAACTCAGACCATGCAGAAGAAAAACTGTTCATCGTGTGCCTTCCTTTGGAACAGAAGCGGTTACGAGTGGTTGTAGATCGAAGTAGTCGTTGTCGATCGCAAAGTTACTACGCAAAAACTTCGGATCAATTTTTTCATGCAAGTGCACAGCCTCGGTGATGCGCGACAGGTGCGCCAAGGCTTCACTGCCCGGCTCATCCAACTGGCGTTGGTACTCGGGCATTAGCGGGCAATCCTGATCGAAAAGAAAGGTTCGCGTTTTGGGGTCATATGAGAGGGGATAAATTTCGCAGCTCAAGGGCTTTTTGCTACCCAGCGTACATCCCTTGTCGCCAAGCAGTTCGCAACGGGTCTCGATGCAAATGCTGCCGTGAACCTTGCGCTCTTGGGCGGTGAGCGTGACTTCCAGGGAGGGGTATCCCGGATCGATATTGCAGCAGCGCTGGCACTGCGCACAATTGTCAAACAGCATCCGCAGCACCAGGTTGCAAAAGCATCACCGCAGATGCGCCACATTGACTGGCTTTATCGGCACCGCGCCGTGTTCCAACGATTTCTAAGCTCTTCAGATGCATCGCTTGACTTCTTTTTTTATGCCGCCGCTCCTAGTGCTTTGGCTTCGAGCGCGTACTCTAGCAGAGTCATCGATTCGTCACGCATATATTTTGAAAAATCTGACATACGCATCGCGAGTCGTCATCGTGTTCTGCAAGCCCTTTGCGCCTTCATCGATACTTGGGCTTTTCTGTATCGGGAATCCATGCTCCATCCGCCAATATTGATGCATTTGGCTCGCGCGCTTCGGGCTGTAGTAGGGCGTGAACTGAACAAGTTTCTGCGGCAGCCATCGCGGCTTGCCTCTTCGCTTGTGCGCCCGCTTTTGTGGTTTGTCGTCTTCTCCGCTGGTTTTCACAATGTCTTCGGTGTGGCCATCATCGCGCCGTATGCGACCTACGTGGATTACAAGGAGTACATGTTGCCCGGCCTCTTGGGCATGATTGCCTTATTCAACGGAATGCAAAGTTCTCTTTCTATGGTTTACGACCGCGAGATGGGCGTGATGCGGCTGCTGCTTACCGCGCCGCTGCCACGGGCTTGGCTTCTGGGCTTTAAGTTGGCGGGCAGCACCGCCCTGTCCTTGGTCCAAATGCTGGTTTTCATGGCGGTTGCATGGGCCTTTGGCGTGGACGTAACTTGGGGCTGGCTGGCAGTTGTGCCTGCCATGTTGCTGGGGGCCACGATGCTGGCCGCGCTGGGGCTGATGCTGTCGGTCCACATCCGCCAGTTGGAGAACTTTGCGGGCACCATGAACTTTGTAATATTCCCTATGTTTTTCATCAGCACCGCGCTCTACCCACTTTGGAAACTGCGTGAGTCCGGCGCACTGTGGCTTTATCAGCTGGCCGAACTGAACCCCTTCACGGCGGTCGTGGAACTGATGCGTTATGCCCTTCAAAACCAGCTCAATACCCAAGCAGCGGTCGTCGTCACGGCCACGGCGGCGTTGTCATTCGCACTAGCCTTAAGGGGCTACGACCCTCAACGGGGTTGGGTGCGCCAGCGTGGCTGACGTGTTGACTCAACCTATTAGCTTCTTGGAGTAAGCGCGTGCCACATACCCCTACCCACGCCAACCCGGTGCTGCAAGCCCTGGATTTACGCAAATCCTACGGCCAGAGGGTTGCCCTGCGATCCGTGAGTGTGCAGTTGCACGCTGGCGAGATGGTCGCCTTGCTAGGTCCCAACGGCGCGGGCAAATCGACCTTGGTCCAACTACTCAGCGGATTGTTTGTGCCCGACCAGGGCTCCATCCATATCCTGGGCCACGATATGCGCACCCAAGCCCCGCGCGCACTCAGCGGCCTGGGCGTGGTGTTCCAGCAAAGCGCGCTGGACGCCGACCTGTCGGTCCAGGCCAATTTGCTGTTTCACACCGACCTACACGGCATCCCGCGCCGCATCGCGCTGCAGCGTATCGCCGAGGGCCTGGCCCAGCACGGACTGCAGGCCGAGCGCCATGCGCCCGTCAAGGCGCTGTCGGGCGGGAATCGGCGCAAGGTTGAATTGGTTCGGGCTCTGCTGCACCACCCCGCTTTTCTGCTGATGGACGAGGCCACGGTGGGACTGGACCCGGCGTCGCGCAAAGCCCTCGTTGATTCGGTCTACGCCCTCACCCGCAGCGGTGCGGTGGCGGCCTTGTGGGCCACCCATTTGGTCGATGAAGTGGAGCAGGCCGATCGGGTCATCGTCTTGAATAAGGGTCTGGTTCTGTTTGAAGGCACGCCTGCGGGTCTGTCCGAGCGCTGTGGCGGCATCAGCATGGAGCGCGCGTTTTTGCAACTCTGTGCGCAGGCAGACCCGGGCGCGCCGACCTGAAGATTGTGGCTAGAATGCGTCCGTCAGGAGAGAGTCGCAAGACCGCCGAAGGCTGAACGCTCAGGCAAAAGGACTGACATGTCTATTCTGTTGGAGAGTGGTGCACCGCAGGGCGGGCACCCACCGAAGGGGCAAACCGGCTGCATGGGTAGCCGATGAATCTCTCAGGTAAAGCGGACAACAGGGTTCCCGGCTCCCGCTGTGGGGGTCGAAAGCTTGGAGCCCCTCTTGACCGCCACCGGTACCGCTAACCCTCAACCACCCCTTATCCGCACGCCACTATTCGATCTGCACCATGAACTGGGTGCGCGCATGGTGCCCTTTGCCGGCTACAGCATGCCGGTGCAATATCCGGCAGGCCTCATGGCCGAACACCTGCACACCCGCAGCGCAGCCGGTCTGTTTGATGTCTCCCACATGGGGCAGCTCAGCATCGCCGGGGCTAACGCCGCGGCAGCGCTGGAGTCGCTCATGCCGGTGGACGTTATCGGACTGGCACCCGGACGCCAGCGCTACGGCATGTTGCTCAACGAAAACGCCGGCATCCTGGACGACCTGATGTTCACGCGCCGCGCGGCAGACTTTCTGGTCATCGTCAACGGCGCCTGCAAAGTCGCAGACACCGCCCACATCCAATCCCACATCGGCTCGCGCTGCGAGGTCACGCCGCTGCCCGATGCGGCGCTGCTGGCCTTGCAAGGGCCGCTGGCCGCCATGGCTTTGGAAAGGGTGGTGCCGGGCGTGGGCGCGCTGGTCTTCATGTCGGGTGGGGACTTCGCATGGGAAGGACACGCGCTGTTTATTACCCGCAGCGGCTACACCGGCGAGGACGGCTTTGAAATTTCGGTACCGGCCGATGCGGCGCAGGCTTTTGCCCGGGCGCTCCTGCAAGAACCTGAAGTCAAACC
>CAIOUR010000059.1 GCA_903861575.1 uncultured beta proteobacterium
GGAGGAGATCTACCTGGGATTCGTGCCGGCCGACCCGGATCCTGGCGAGATCTATGACACCTTCCAAATCGCCCAGGATCCTCGCCTGAGTCGAGCAGGCCTCACGATCGGCGTGTACAACATGTCCGGCATCGAGAGGACGATCTTTGGGAGGATCCAGTGCCGGGTGGAGACCGGCAAGGAGGTGAGGTCTCCCAGTAGGTTCAGGACCGCGCTCGGTCTAGGATATACGATGGTGCCCGGCAGGCAGGCCTGCAACGTCAGCGTCATGCCCCACCTGCTGTTCAGGCCAGACCGCCTGGTGATCCCATCAGACATTGGTGCTCATTTCAGCGTACTCAGTATCAGAAGAATTGCTCAGCCTTCGGGGGATTGTCTGAGGTCAGCTCCAGTATCAACGCATGGGGAGAACTATTCAGAGGAAATTTCCGCGACCAAATCGCTGATGCATTTTGGGTCGATTCGTCCGGGCGACTTCTTGTGTGTTTTCGTCGAGAATAGGACGGACGATCCCATTCCGTTCAGCGGAGCCTTCTTCGGAGAGGGAGCGTTCGAGTGACGGATAAGAAGCTGTGTCGGACAGGCGGGCATGGTACATTTGAGACCATGGGAACAGGACTTATCCTCGACGGCAGGGCAGTCGTCGTGCCCGGATTCGACGTGCAGAACTTCGTCGACGACCCGCGACTCGCTCTCGCTCCCTACGACGTCCGTCCTCGCACCTTTCAGGAGCGCAATTGGATTCACCTCCTCGTCGTCCACACCACCGGGGGGATACCGGGAGGGACCGACCTGCGCCCGCAGGACATCCGGTCGGGATTCGGGCCGTCAACAAATGCCGGCGAGCGGGTGGTCGGGTCGTGGACCCACGACCCGGGCCGGCCGGGCGGCGCCCACCTCGTCGTCGACTTCGACGGGAGGATCTACTGCTGCGCGGATATCGTCACCCAGGCGGCCTACCACGCCCAGCACGCCAACGGTCCCTCCGTCGGCATCGAGGTCGTGCAGGGTCATGATGCCGAGCTGTACCAGTCGCAGCTCGACCTCGCGGCGAATTTTGCGAGAATTCTGTGCGGGCTCATGCCGACGGCGATCCAGTTTCAGATCCCGACGCCCTACGAGGGCAGGCCCGTGGGCCGCTTCGTGACCTCGCAGGCGAAGAATCCTCCCCTGGCCGACGTGGTCGGAGTCGTCGGCCACCGCGACCTGACCTCGAGCCGCGGCAGGGGAGACCCGGGCGACGCCCTCATGGACGCCCTCGCGGCCCGCGGCGCCGAGAGGCTCGACTTCGAATCAGGTGAGGATATCGCCACCTGGAAGAACCGCCAGGCCGTGCTCGGCGTGCCGGCACCCGACGGCATCCCGGGGCCGCTGACCGTGGCCGCCATCAGGAGGTCGGGTCGCCCCGACGGCGTCTGGCAGGCGGTGCCGGCGTCAGGATCATGATTGGGAGTCTCGAATGATCGTCCTAACCCCACGCAATGCGAACACTGTGAAGACGAGCCTGACCATCCCGCGCGATTTGGTGAGGAGGGGGCGAGTTGTCGCCGTCGAACACCGTACCTCGTTCTCGGCGTATATCACGGAGCTACTCGTGCATGACCTCGCGGAACGCGCTGAAAATGGAAAGCAAGCGAAAACGTCCGTCTAACGAGCAGCGAGTTGAGCTGGTTATTCCGGCCGAATTGAAGGCTAGGGCCGCGACTCGGGCTCGTCAGGAGCAGCTGCCGCTGCAGGTCTGGGTCAGGATCGCTATGGAGCGATTGCTGGATGAGGATCCGCGGAAGCCACTCTTCACCTCGATACAGCATCGCGAACCAGCCCGGCGGGGATCTTCGTCTCCCTGATCTCGAAGAACTCGGCGGCATCCGTCCTGCTGATGTGGTTAATGGCCATGGGGATGAGGTAGCGCAGGTTGGGCAGCAGTGCTCGTCCCTGTGAC
>CAIOUR010000060.1 GCA_903861575.1 uncultured beta proteobacterium
CGGCCACGCGCTGCAAGATGATCCGCGCTATGCCGCCAAGGCCGCGCGCATCAGCGCCCTCACCCGCGACCTGAGCGAGCTGCTGCCCGACTTAGTCCCCGCCTTAAAAAGCGCCATCCGCCCCGATGCGGCGCAGGCCGCCGGACTGCAAGCTTTCCATCCACCCTGCACACTGCAACATGGGCAAAAGCTCAAAGGTGGGGTCGAAACCCACATGGCTACGCTCGGGTTTTCAATTCGCGTGGCCAGCTGCGAAGCACATTTGTGCTGCGGTTCGGCCGGTACCTACAGCGTGCTGCAGCCGGACATTGCGTACCAGCTGCGCGACCGCAAACTCAGCCACTTGGCTGACCTGCAGCCGCAGGGCATTTGCAGCGCCAACATCGGCTGCATCACCCATCTGCAAAGCGGGACCGATACGCCGGTGCGGCATTGGGTCGAGGTGCTGGACGCGGCTCTGAACTAGGACGGCGGAGGCCGCGCGTCCGGGCGACGCTTGATTTGTAGGCGTATTGGCGTACGCTTCGGGGCTCCACCACTCCAACGCGCTATGGGCCCCTCCGCTTTTCGCCACACGGTTGGCAGTCACACCTACCAGTTTCCTGACCTCCGGGCTTTGATGGCGCGCGCCACGCCTCTGCGCTCAGGGGACTTGCTTGCCGGTGTGGCCGCAGGCAGCGCGCGTGAGCGCGTGGCGGCGCAGATGGCATTGGCGGAAGTGCCGCTGACGCGCTTTTTGAGCGATGCGTTGGTGCCGTATGAAGAAGACGAAGTCACCCGCCTGATCATCGACACGCATGACGCGATGGCTTTCGCGCCGGTGCGGCACCTCACCGTGGGTGACTTTCGCAACTGGCTGCTGAGCGATGCCGCCGACAGCGCGGCGCTTACTGCCCTGGCCCCCGGCATCACGCCCGAGATGGCAGCGGCGGTGAGCAAAACCATGCGCAACCAGGATTTGATTCTGGTCGCCAAAAAGTGCCGGGTGGTCAGCGCCTTTCGCAACACCATCGGCCTGCCCGGGCGCATGGCCACGCGGCTGCAGCCCAACCACCCCACCGACGACGCCACCGGCATCGCCGCCAGCATGCTCGACGGCTTGTTGTACGGCAGCGGCGACGCGGTGATCGGCATCAACCCGGCCAGCGACAACGTGGCGCAGGTGGTGCAAATCGTGACCATGCTGGACGCCGTGATCCGCCGCTACGACATCCCCACGCAATCCTGCGTGCTGACCCATGTAACCAACACCTTGCAGGCGATCGAGCAGGGAGCGCCGGTGGATTTGGTATTCCAGTCCATCGGCGGTACCGAGGCCACCAACAGCAGCTTCGGCCTCAATCTGGCCTTGTTGGCCGAGGCGCGCAGCGCAGCGCTCTCGCTGGGCCGCGGAACGGTCGGCGACAACGTGATGTATTTCGAGACCGGGCAGGGCAGCGCGCTCTCGGCCAATGCGCACCACGGCCTGGACCAGCAGACCTGCGAGGCCCGCGCCTATGCCGTGGCCCGCCATTTCAAACCGCTGATGGTCAACACTGTAGTCGGTTTCATCGGGCCGGAGTATCTGTTTGACGCCAAGCAAATCACCCGCGCCGGATTGGAGGACCATTTTTGCGGCAAGCTGCTCGGCCTGCCTATGGGTTGCGATGTCTGTTACACCAACCACGCCGAGGCCGACCAGAACGACATGGACGTGCTGCTCACCCTGCTGGGCGTGGCGGGCTGTAACTTTGTGATGGGCATTCCCGGCTCGGACGACATCATGCTGAACTACCAAACCACGTCTTTCCACGACGCGCTCTATGTGCGCCGCGTGCTGGGCCTGCGCCCTGCGCCCGAATTCGAAGCCTGGTTGCAGCGCATGCAAATGTTCCAGGAGCATCCGGACGGCCTGCGTCTGGGCGCGCAAGTGCCCGACGTGTTTGCCGACGCTGTCCGTCGGATCGCGTAAGCCATGACCGACAGCATCCACGGCATTGAACCCATCGGGTCGGTTCACCCGGTGGTGGCCAATCCGTGGACGGGCTTGCGCCGCTTCACCGACGCGCGTATTGCGCTCGGGCGCGCAGGCGTGAGCCTTCCCACTCGGGCGCATTTGCAGTTCCAACTGGCCCACGCTGAGGCCCGCGACGCGGTGCACCAGGCGTTGGATGTGGGGCAACTCACCAGGGAACTGTCAGCCGCCTGGCTGCCCGGCGCGCCAGAACCCTTGGGCCTGCACAGCGGCGCTGCCAACCGCGCCCAGTACCTGCAGCGGCCCGATTGGGGTCGCCTCTTGCACGTGGATTCGCGCAGCCGTTTGCAAACCCTGCGCGAAGCCGATCACAGCGGTTTGCCGCGCCCCTTTGACTTGGTGTTGGTGGTGGCAGACGGCCTGTCCGCCTTGGCCGTGCAGCAAAACGCGCCGCCGTTCTTAGAAGCCTTGCGCCACAAACTGGCCGTTACGCACTGGCGCATCGCGCCGCTGTGCATCGTGGAACAGGGCCGCGTGGCCGTAGGTGACGCGGTGGGCGAGGCGCTGGGCGCACGCGCCGTGGTGGTGCTGATTGGCGAGCGGCCCGGCCTCAGCTCGCCTGACAGCATGGGCCTGTACCTGACCTGGATGCCGCGTGTGGGCCTGACCGACGCAGCGCGCAACTGCATCTCCAATGTGCGACCTGCCGGTTTGTCGTATGAGGCGGCCGCTGCCAAGTTGGCCTACCTGCTGGAGCAAGCCCGCAGCCGCCAGCTCTCGGGTGTCGATTTGAAAGACGATACCGCCCCCACGGCCATCGTGGGCGGGCAGGTGCAAAACAACTTTCTGTTGGACTGAGCGCGCCCGACTTGTTTCCTATTCGGTGGGCAAAAAGCCCTCGATCGACAGGTAGCGCTCACCCGTGTCGTAGTTAAAACCCAGCACTTTTGCGCCTGCTGGCAGTTCCGGCAATTTTTGGGCGATGGCTGCCAGGGTTGCGCCGCTGGAGATGCCCACCAAAATGCCTTCTTCGGCCGCGCTGCGCCGCGCCATCTCGCGCGCCGGTTCGGCGTCGACCTGGATCACGCCGTCGAGCAGCGCGGTGTGCAGGTTTTTGGGGATGAAACCCGCGCCAATGCCCTGGATCGGGTGCGGCGAGGGCGCGCCGCCGGAGATCACCGGGCTTTGCGTGGGTTCTACGGCAAACACTTTCAGGCCCGGCCATTGGGCTTTGAGCACCTGCGCTACGCCGGTGATGTGGCCGCCCGTGCCCACGCCGGTAATGATGGCGTCCAGCCCTTCGGGAAAGTCAGCCAGAATTTCCAGCGCCGTGGTGCGGGTGTGGACTTCGATGTTGGCGGGGTTCTCAAACTGCTGGGGCATCCAGGTGCCGGGCGTCGCGGCCACCAGTTCCTGTGCGCGGGCAATGGCGCCTTTCATGCCGAGCGCGCGCGGCGTCAGGTCGAAGCTGGCACCGTAGGCCAGCATCAGGCGGCGGCGTTCCACGGACATGCTGTCCGGCATCACTAAAACCAGCTTGTAGCCCTTGACCGCTGCCACCATGGCCAGGCCCACGCCGGTGTTACCCGAGGTCGGCTCGATGATGGTCGCACCGGGCTTGAGCGCGCCCGACTTCTCCGCGTCTTCCACCATGGCCAGCGCGATACGGTCTTTGATCGAGCCGCCCGGGTTGCTGCGCTCGGACTTGATCCAGACGTTCGCGCCCGCGCCAAACAGGCGGTTGATGCGCACATGCGGCGTGTTGCCAATGGTGTGGAGGATGTTGTCGGCTTTCATAGGATGCTCCTGTTGGGGGTTGGGTATGGGGCGCTGCGCGCGTTCCGCGCATTGTCGGCGCGTCTTTAAGGCGCAAAGGGCATAACCTTATGCGCAGGGACGCGGGCTGATAATGCGCGGGTGAAGCCTGCCAGACCACCGCTGGTGCAATTTTGGAAACAAAGCACTGGAGGAACGTCCGGACTGCACAGGGCAGCGTAGCAGCTAACGGCTGTCCACTGAAACCCGCGCCCGCAAGGGGGCGGCATAAGGTGAGGATCAGAGCAACAGAGACGAGTCGCGGCGGGGCAACCCGCAGCGGGTGAAACGGGCAATCTCTACGCGCAGCAATACCAAGTAGGCCAACGTTGACGGGGCCCCCTGAGTTGGCGGGTAGGTAGCACCGAGCTTGCGGGCGACCGCAGGCCCAGATTAATGGTGGTCACGCGCGGGGCAACCCGCGTGCACAGAATCCGGCTTATCGGCGGGCTTCACACTTATTCAAGCCGCCAGCAGCGATGCTTCGCCGGTGGCGCACCGGCTCTGCGTTTGCGCGCGCAGTTGGGCAAGCATGTCGGCGCATATGGCGTTCAAGTCCCAGCGCGGTCGCCAGCCCCAATCTGCCCGCGCTTGTCCATCATCGATGGAGCGCGGCCAGCTGTCGGCGATGGCTTGGCGGAAGTCGCATTCGTACCGGATTGCAAAGTCCGGGAGATGCTGCGAGAGGGCTTGCGCCAAGGTTGCTGGCGTGAAGCTAAGGCCCGCGATGTTGTAGGCGCTGGCCACGGATAGGCATGTTGCCGGCGCGTCCATCAGCTCCAGCGTTGCGCGCACGGCATCGTCCATGTACATCATGGGGAGTTCGGTGTCAGCTGACAAAAAGCTGGTGTAAGTCCCGTCACGCAAAGCCGCATGAAAAATCTCGACGGCGTAGTCAGTCGTGCCACCCCCGGGTGCAGTCTTCCAGCTGATCAGACCGGGGTAGCGCAGGCTGCGCACGTCTACACCATGTTTGGCGCGGTACCAGGCGCACCAGCCTTCGCCGGCCAGTTTGGAGATGCCGTAAACGCTACCAGGATCCATGATGCAGGTTTGCGGTGTGCGCACTTTGGGGCTTCCCGGCCCGAATGCGGCGATTGAGCTTGGCCAGAAAACGCGCAGGCCTTTTTCCCGCGCCAGGTCCAACACCTGTAACAGGCTTTGCATATTCAGGTTCCAGGCCCATGTGGGCTGCTGCTCGGCGCGCGCCGACAGCGCTGCCGCTAGCAAATAGATCTCGGTAATGGCGTGGCGCTCCACTACCGCCCGCGTCGCGCCCGCGTCGGTGGCGTCGAGCAATTCATGCACTAGGTCCCGGCGTGCATGCGGCGGAGCCCCATGTATATCGGCGGTAACGACGGCATACGCGCCGCAGCGTTGCGCCAATGCGGTAGCCAGTTCGGTCCCGATCTGGCCGTTGGCCCCGATGATGAGAATGCGCGGGCTCATGCCTGCTCCTGCTTCAACAGCCCTAGCTCGCGTCCGGCCTGCGTGAAGGCAGTCACCGCGAAGTCCAAGTCCTCGCGGCTGTGCGCGGCGCTGATTTGTACGCGGATGCGTGCCTGTCCCCGCGGCACCACTGGATAGAAAAAGCCCACGGCATACACACCGAGCTCCAGAAGACGTGCCGATAACCTTTGGGCCAATGCCGCGTCATGGACCATAACCGGAACAATCGGGTGTTCACCGGGTTTGATGTCCAGTCCCGCTTCATGCATCGCGCGACGGAAATACGTGGTGTTGTCCGCCAGCTTGTCGCGCAACGCGGTCGAGCGCTCCAGCAACTCCAGCACGGCCAGCGAGGCGCCGACGATGACCGGTGCCAAGCTGTTGGAAAAAAGATAGGGGCGCGAACGCTGCCGCAACATGCCGGTCACTTCGCGTCGGGCGCTTGTGAAGCCACCGGATGCACCACCCAGCGCCTTGCCCAGCGTGCCGGTGATGATGTCTACTTTGCCGAACACCCCGCGGTATTCGTGGGTGCCGCGCCCGCTGGCCCCCAGGAAACCTGTGGCGTGGCAGTCATCTACCCCCAGCAACGCGCCGTAGCGGTCACACAAGGTGCGCATGGCATCCAGCTGCGCCACGGTTCCGTCCATGGAGAACACGCCGTCGGTGAATACCAGCGTGTGGCGCGCGCGGCTGGCCGCCTCTTGCAGACAGCGCTCCAAATCTGCCATATCGTTGTGCCGGTAGCGCCAGCGCTGCGCCTTGCACAAGCGGATGCCATCGATGATGGAGGCATGGTTCAGTTCGTCGCTGATGATGGCGTCCTCTTCGCCCAACAGGGGCTCAAAGAGCCCGCCGTTGGCATCGAATGCCGCCGCGTACAAAATGGTGTCCTCCATGCCCAGGAACCGCGACAACGCGTGTTCCAGCGCGCAATGCAAATCCTGCGTGCCGCAGATAAAGCGCACAGAGCTCATGCCGTAACCATGGCTGTCCAGCGTTGCGTGCGCTGCGCGCAGCACAGCTGCGTCTGAGGACAGCCCCAAGTAGTTGTTGGCGCACAAGTTCAAAACTTTGCGGCTGGTGCCGTCGGCGGCCTGGGCGGCGATGTGCGTTCCTTGCGGATCGAGAATTACGCGCTCGGCCTTGTACAAACCGGCTGCGAGCAAGGTATCTAATTCAGCCGTCAAATGTCGATAAAACGCATCGCTGGTCATAGGTGGTCCCGGTTAGATATGGCTTTCGTGCTGTACAGTCAGAAGCCATATTGTCCGCTATATCGAACAGCATTCAATATAAAGGATTGCTTTCATGGCTACCCGATCTAAACAAGAAGCCTCCGCGCACCCTTCCGAGCCGCCACGGGTTGGCGATACCCTGGCGGCTTTACGGCAGGCGCAATCCTTATCGCTGGAGGCGCTCTCGCGCAAAGCAGGTGTCTCCAAATCCATGCTCTCCCAAATCGAGCGCGCGCAAGCAAACCCGACGGTGGCAGTTGTGTGGCGCCTTGCTAATGCCTTGGGTGTGCCCTTGGGTGAGCTGCTGGCTTTGGCCCCGCAAAGCCAGCAGCCGCCCATTGCCTTGCTACCGGCTCACGCGCTGCCAACGCTCAGCAGTCCCGATGGTTTGTGTGCGTTGCGCATCCTCGGGCCGCTGGAGTTAGCGGGTCAATTCGAGTGGTACGCACTTACGGTTCAGCCCGGAGGCGCATTGGTCTCACATCCCCACGAAAGCGGCACCCGCGAGCATTTAACCTTGCATGCAGGCGCGCTCGCCGTGCAGTCGGGTGATTCGGTACAGCGGCTTGTCTCTGGCGAAACTGCGCGCTATGCGGCCGATGTGCCGCATGCCATCCGCAATCCGGGCAAATCGATTGCGATTGCGTGGCTGGTCGTAGTCCATCCCGTCTGAAGGCCCGCTGATTCGCGGGCTTCACTCAAAAGCGCTCACCCTCGCCTAAAAAGCGCCATTGCCCCGGCGCCAGTTCGCCCAAGCCCACCCGCCCCAGCCGGATGCGGCGCAGGCCCAGGATGCGCAGCGGCACCAGCGCGCACAGGTATTCCGCCAGCCCCAGGTGTGCGCCCTTCACGGCCAGGCGCAACTTGCTGCGCGCGGGCGTGCTGCTACCCACGCTGATTTTGGCGGCGGGCAGTCCGCGCGCAGCGTCCTTGAGCGCGCGCGCGATGGGCAGCAGCGCATTGGGCGCAACCTCGCCTTGCACGTCGACGATGAATTCGTGCTCCATCTGCGCCAGGTCTTCGCTGAGCTTGCGCTGCACCCGCCAATCCTGGCTGAACACCAGCAAGCCGCTGGCCGCATATTCCAGCGGAACCGGCACCTGCAAACCCGCCAGATGGCGCTTGAGCAAAGGCTCGCCGCTGCGGTCGTCCGGGCTGCGTTGCGCCCCTAGCAAGAGGCGGCGCGGGTCATCCGGGGGCGGTACTTCGCGGGTGCCGTCCTCACAGCCTTCGGGCTTGTGTAGAACAAAGGTGGCCTCGCCCAGGTTCAGCAGGCTGGCTTTGGGGTCAATCGTGACGGTCTCGTCGCGCACCCGGTGTGGCGGGTCTTCCACCACCACGCCATTGACGCGCACCCAGCCGCCTGCGATATAGCGCTCGGCCTCACTGCGCGAGCATTGGCGCAGCGCCATCACGCGTTTAGACAGGCGCTCGCCCGTGGGTTCTGCGGCGGATTTGTTCATGGGCGGTTTTGCGCGGCCAGTTCCTGCAGGTGTTCTACATGCGCGCGCAACGAGCGCCGCGCCACCGGCCAGATTTGCGGCGGCACATCGTCGTAAGCCAGCGGCAACCAGCTGTCCAGGTCGCCGTCGGGCTGTGCCTGCATCACGGCGGCCACCTTGGCTTCGCGCTTCAAGCGATGCGCTTTCAGGTGCGAAATGGCTTGTAGCGGCGCGTCCATCACGCCGCCGTGCGCGGGCAGGATGTGCTGCACGTCCAGCGCCGCGCAGGTCTGGTGCAGGCGGTCCAGCGAATCCAGGTAGTCGCCCATGTGGCCGTCCGGCGGGTCTATCACCGTGGTGCTGCCGTTCAGGATGTGGTCGCCCGAGAACAACAGCCCGTCTTCTTCCAACACAAAACACACGTGGTTGGCCGCATGGCCGGGCGTGAAAACCGCCCGCAGCGTGTGGGTCTCCGTGCCGCTCAGCCGCAACAATTCGCCTGCCTGCAGCGCCCGGTCGGGCACAAAGTGGCTGTTGCTGCGCGCGGTCGGGGCCGAGGGTAGGCCGACGATGGACGGACGCTGCGCACACAGGGCTTGCAGCATGGGCGCGGCGGGTGCGTGGTCCGCGTGTGAGTGGGTGCAGGCGATGAGCGCGATATGGCCGCCGCGCCCTTGCGAGTCCGCACAAGCCTCCCACAGGCGCTGCACATGGCCGGCGTCGGGCGGGCCGGGGTCAATCACGATGAAGCCATTGGCCGTGTCGCCCACCAGATAAGTGTTGGTGCCCGGCCCCGTCATCAGGCCGGGGTTGGGGGCGGTCAACCGTCGCACATTGCGCCACAGGGCAACCGGTGTGTGGGACTGCCAGTCGTGTGTTTTAGAGGTTACGGGGGTGATCGTCTGGGAGGGCCGGGGCATGCGGGCATTGTGCCGCCGATAATGCCCACCATGAAAATTCGCTTCACCAAGATGCATGGCGCGGGGAATGACTTCGTGGTGCTCGACGAGACGCGCGGCAGCCTGGGCCTGTCGGCGGCGCATTACCGGGCTTTGGGCGACCGGCATTTCGGCGTGGGAGCGGACCAGATTTTGAGCGTGCGGCCGTCGCCCGCGCCCGGAATCGACTTTGCGTACGCCATTCACAACGCCGACGGTGCCGAAGTGGAGCAGTGTGGCAACGGCGCGCGATGCTTTGCCCGTTATGTGCGCGACAAGGGCCTGAGCACCCGGCCGGTCTTGCGCGTCCAAACCCAAAAAGCCTTGATCGAGTTGCGCATCAGCGCCGATGGGCAGGTCACCGTGGACATGGGTGCGCCCCGCTTCGAACCAGCAGACCTGCCGTTTGATGCCGCCGGATTGCAGCCCCAGCCGCGCGGCGATTGGCAGGCCTGGCCGCTGGATGTGGATTCAGCCACCATGTGGATTGGCGCGCTGTCCATGGGCAACCCGCACGCGGTGCAGCTGGTGGACGACGTGGACAGTGCGCCGCTGGAGCGCCTGGGTCCGCCCGTGCAGCAGCATGCGCGCTTTCCCCGCCACGTCAACGCCGGTTTTATGCAGGTAATTGACCGCCACACCATCCGCTTGCGGGTGTATGAGCGCGGTGTCGGCGAAACCCTGGCTTGCGGCAGCGGTGCGTGTGCGGCTGTGGTGGCGGGCATGCGCTGGGGCTTGCTGGATGCGCCCGTGGCCGTGCACACACGCGGCGGAATCTTGCGCATGGACTGGGATGCCAAAGCACCCGGCGCGCACGTCATGATGACTGGCCCTGCGGCCACTGTTTTTGAGGGCGAGATCGAATTGCCCGACGATTTGTAATGGAAGAACCTATGACCCCACCCGAATTACCCCAGGCCAACGCCAACCCCATCACTGAAGACGACATCGCGCATTACCTGCTGAATTCGCCCGACTTCTTTGCCCGCCATGCCGAGGTGCTGGCCGGTGTGCAATTTGTCAGCCCGCACAGCCAGCGCACCGTGAGCCTGCAAGAGCGCCAGGCCGAGATGCTGCGCGAAAAAATCAAGGTGCTGGAGGCGCGCATCATGGAGCTGGTGCGCCACGGCAATGACAACGTGGCGCTGGCCGACAAGATGCTGCGCTGGTCGCGCGCCTTGTTTTTGGTCCCCGGCGCTGCGGCCCTGCCCGGGCGTTTGGTCACTGAGCTGACCGATCAATTTGCCGTACCGCAGGTCGCGCTGCGCCTGTGGGGCCTGGCCAGTGAATTTGCCGACCTGCCGCAAGCGCAGGAGGTCGGTGAAGACGTCAAATTGTTTGCCTCGTCCTTGGGCGAACCTTTTTGCGGGCTGAACACCGGCTTTGATGCCGCGCAATGGCTGGCTGCGCCGGACGCGGCGGTGTCGCTGGCGCTGGTTCCCTTGCGCAGCGGCGAGGCCGACTCGCCCGCCTTTGGCATGTTGGTGTTGGCATCGCCTGACAGCCAGCGTTTCCGTCCCGATATGGGCACAGAATTTTTGGTGCGCTTTGGCGAAATCGCCAGTGCCGCGCTGACCCGTTTGCGCTGAAGCCACACCGTCAAAGTCGCCACACCGCATGAGCCAGGACCGCGCGCTGACCGAACGCTACCTGGAACACGTGCGCACCGAAAAGCGCCTGGCCGCGCGCACCTTGGAGCTGTACGCGCTGGACCTGGCCAAACTGGCCGACTTCGCGTCCGCGCAGCAACTGGCCCTCATTGATGTCAAAAACCACCATGTGCGCCGCTGGATTGGCAGCATGCACAGCGGCGGGCGCAGCGGGCGCGGTATCGCGCTGATCTTGAGCGGCTGGCGCGGTTTTTACGCTTGGCTGGGTCGCCAATCGCTGGTGGCTAGCAACCCGGTGCAAGACGTGCGCGCGCCCAAAGCACCCAAGCCCTTGCCCAAAGCGCTGGCGGTGGATGACGCGGTGCAATTTGCCGATTTCACCAGCGACGATGCGCCCTGGTTGGAGGCGCGTGACGCGGCCATGGTTGAGCTCTTGTACGGCAGTGGCCTGCGCGTGGGTGAGCTGGTCGGGCTGGATGCGGTGGCCAGCGCGCAGGCGCGCGGTTGGATTGATATGCAAGCCGCGCAAGCGCATGTGCTGGGCAAGGGTTCCAAGCGCCGCAGCGTGCCGGTGGGCGGACCGGCTATGCAGGCTTTGGAGCGCTGGCTGGCCTTGCGCACAACGGTGACGGCGACCGTCAAGCCGGAAGCCGATGCCGCTGCGCTTTTTCTGGGCCGCAACGGAACGCGTTTGAGCGCGCAATCGGTGTGGCAGCGGTTGAAGCGGCGCAGCCAGCTCGCCGGGCTGAACACCCCGGTGCATCCCCACATGCTGCGCCACTCCTTTGCCAGCCATGTGCTGCAGTCCAGCAGCGATTTGCGCGGTGTGCAGGAGCTGCTCGGCCACGCCAATATCAGCACCACACAGGTCTACACCCGGCTCGATTTCCAACACCTGGCCAAGGCCTATGACGCCGCGCATCCGCGCGCGCGCGCCAAGCCTTGAATCCGTATGTCCTACACCCTGTTTTATTCCCCCGACAGCGCCAACATCGTGGTGCGCATGGTGCTCGAAGAGCTCGCCGTGCCGTACGAAGCGCTGGAAGTGGATCGCACGCAAGGCGCTCAGCGCAGCGCAGCTTTTTTGCGATTCAACCCGCAAGGCTTGCTGCCTGTTTTGGTGGACCCCGCGCAAGACGAGCCGCTGTTTGAGACCGCCGCCATCCTCTTGCATCTGGCCGACAGCCACCAGGCCTTGCAGCCGCCGCCCGCCGCGCGCGGCCGTTTGTTGAAGTGGTTGTTTTTTCTCTCCAACACCTTGCACGCGGATTTGCGCGCCCTGTTTTATTCGCCGCGCTATGTCGCCGCAGATGAGGCGATTGCCCCGCTGCGCACCGCTTTGCACCGCCGGGTGACCGAGCACTGCGCGTTGCTCGAAGCCGAGCTTGTGCGCCACCAAAGCCCTTACCTGTTGGGTGCAGCACCCAGCATTTGTGATGTGTACCTCGCCGCCTGCTTGCGTTGGGCACAGCTGTATCCGCGTGGCGATGCCTTGCCGTCGGCGCAACTGGCGCAATGGCCACGTTTACTGGCGACGCTGCGCGCTTTGGAGCAGCGCCCGGCTGTTCAAAAAGCCTATGCCCTGGAAGGCATGGACGGGCGGGTCTTTACCGCCCCGAATTACCCGCGTGATGCGGCGGTCTGAATCAAATCCCACTTCTATGCCAACGAAACGCCCCTCGCCTCCCGCCCATCGCAGCGCCGCCAAAGC
>CAIOUR010000061.1 GCA_903861575.1 uncultured beta proteobacterium
GCGATTGCAGTCCCGCTGACAAGTTGGCCGCCTTGCAGACCTTGCAAGCGCAGGGCCGTGTGGTGGCGATGGTGGGCGACGGCTTGAACGACACGCCGGCGCTGGCGGCGGCGGCGGTCTCTTTTGCGTTTTCGGCGACCGTCGCAGTGTCCCAGGTTCACGCCGATTTCGTGGTGTTGGGCCAGAGCTTGGACGCGGTGTTGCGCACCCGGCAGTTGGCGCAGCGCACCATGGCCATCGTGCGGCAAAACCTGTGGTGGGCACTGCTCTACAACGCAGCCTGTGTGCCCGCTGCTGTCATGGGCTACATCTCGCCCTGGTTGGCGGGTTTGGGCATGGCCTTGAGTTCATTGTTTGTGGTGCTCAATGCCCTGCGGCTGGCTCGGTAGCTTGTGCAAGCTGCGGTGTCTCTATTCTCAAGCTAATTCCGGATAGCCCAGGGCCTGGGCCTGCAGGCGCATGTCAACGCAGACTTGGTAAGTTTCGATATGCAGGGTTTGAAAGCCGGTGATGCCTAAAGCTGCCAGTGGATCTGCAGCAGCCCGGTCGCGCACCAGGGCAGCCAGTGCTGTCTGTAAGGCCAGCACTTCGCTGGCGCTGGAAGACCGTCCCGTGACCAGCGGCAAGCCTGGATATGCCGGGGTTTGCCCGATGGTGCACAGTCCAGCTACCGCTTGAGGCGTGTTGCGCTGCAGCCCGGCCCAGGTCACACAGTCGATTGCTGCGAGATCGGCGCGGCCCTGCTGTACCGCCGCTACCGATGCCGCGTGGCCGCCGCTGGCGATGACTTCAGCGAAAAACCGGCCCTGCTGAGCGAGTGGCGCAACCGCAGCGCGCAAAGCGTTGTAGCCCGACTGTGAGTCATCTGAATTAAATGCCGCGCGCATGCCACGAAAGTCGGCAAGCCCTCGCGCGGCGTGTTGATCGCGTGCAATCAACTGGCTGCGGCAGAAAATACCGTCGCAGCCCTTCGCGTCGTAGCTGAAAGCGCCGACTAGCTGCACGGCCCCGATCAGAGAATGGGTCAACGGGTAACCGCAGGCCTGGCTCAGCAGCAGTTGCGGGGCGCGCCAATGGCCGAGGTAATCCTGCGGCCAGTCCAAGTTGTTGGGTACGCCGACTAAACCTGCTTGCAGAAGGCGGGTTTTCAGAACTGTCCATAGCGATAGCAAGGCCTGGCGATTGCTCAGGTACATGGGCAGCGCAACGCTGCGGTCTGCCTTCATGTGGGGCGGTCGTGGCGTGCCAGCTCACGGGTGTTCTGGCCGGGCGGGTCTACCGGCACGAACAGATGGCGCAGAAAAAAGCGGTTGTAGCCAGGAATCAGAAAACCGCCGGTGCCGTTGATAAAGCGTTCGCGTTCGGCGCGGTAGGCGGCTGGAATCGCGAACCAGGGCAGAGTCGGACGCGCATGGTGGACCGCGTGGTAATTGTTGTTGAGGTACAGCAAGCGCCAGAACCAGCCGGCCTCGTTCACCACGATGCGGTGCGCTGGCCTGGACGCCGGGCGGTGTTCGTAGAGCGAGCGCATACAGGCCAATCCCAGCGCAAAGTAGCCGCTGAGCAGGTACATCCACACCGGCATTCCGGTGCTCGCGTGAACGCCCCACAGCACAGCTGCGAGCAAGCCCAGGTGTTGGGCCCAGCTCCAAAGCCGTGAACCCACGCGCCAGGTTGCTGGCTGCGCCAGTCCTCGGAGCAACTGGGCGATGGCAAAGGCCGGCGTGATGCACAGGCGCCCCAGCGCCGTGCGCTGCGCCACCAACAAAGCACGCATGGGCGCGCTGCGCACGGCAAAGTCGGGCGGGTCCATGTAGTTGCTCTCGGGATCTTCGCCTGGAAAGGTCAACAACTCGTCGCGGTGGTGCGCCAGGTGGCTGTCGCGGTAGACGTCGAAGGGGTACCACACGGCCAGCGGCAAAAGCCCGAACCAGCGGTTCAGGCGCGCAGAACGCGTGGGGTGTCCGTGCACCAGTTCGTGCTGCAAGCTCATGTACCAGGCGTTCACCAGGGTCATCGATAGCCAAGGGGCGAGCCCACCTCGCATGCCATACCAGGTCAATGCGCCAACCCAAAGGCCGTAAATGCCTGCGATCAAGACCCAGGTAGGCCACTCGCCCGGCAGGAGCCGATTAACAGAGGGCAGTGAATCGCGGGGCATGGGAATTTCAGTAAACAACGCAGCGGGCATTAACTTGTCACTCCTCCATGCTAGCACCGCCCAGGCATCACTAGAATAGGGCCACCAAGCCCGCGCCCCGGCGGGCTTTTTCTTTGTGTTGTCCGGGGCCATGTAGAGGACTACCATGTACAAAAACCTCGCAGCCACACGCGTGGCGGCTTGTTTGCTGGCTTTTTTTGTGGGCTCTGCCAGCGCCCAATCCACCCCCGACGCGACTCCGCCACTCAAAGCGGCATTCGTGTATGTCACGCCGGTCACCGACGCGGGCTGGGTTCACCAGCATGAGCTGGGTCGTCAGGCCTTGCAAAAAGCGCTGGGCGACAAGTTGCAAACCAGTTTTGTGGAAAGCGTGGCCGAGGGGCCGGACGCCGAGCGCGTGATCCGTGACCTGGCGCGCCAAGGCAACACGCTGATCTTCACGCCCAGCTTTGGCTACATGGAGCCCACCTTGTCGGTGGCGCGGGACTTCCCGAACGTGCGCTTTGAATCCATCACGGGTTACAAAACTGCAGCCAACGTCGCGGCTGCCAACGCCCGCTATTACGAGGGTCGCTACCTGGCGGGTATCGCTGCTGCACGCATGAGCAAAACCCATGTGGCCGGGTATGTGGCGGGTTTTCCGATTCCGGAGGTGGTGCAGGGCATCAACGCCTTCGCTTTGGGGATGCGTTCGGTGGACCCGCAGGCAACCGTCAAGCTGATCTGGCTTAACACCTGGTTTGACCCGGCGCGGGAGCGCGATGCGGCCATGACCTTGTTCAACCAGGGCGCAGATGTGCTGGCGTTTCACACGGCGTCCACCGCTGTGATGGCAGCGGCCCAGGAGCGCGGCAAATGGGCGGTGGCCTACCACTCCGATATGCGCCATATCGCGCCCGACGCGCAAATTTTGGCGGTGACCCATGAGTGGGGCGCGTATTACACGGCTCGCGCCCGCGCGGTGCTCGATGGCAGCTGGAAAACCGGTAACGTCTGGGGTGGCGTCAAAGAGGGCATGGTCCAGGTGGGCAGCTTCGGTGCCAAAGTGCCCAAGGCGGTGCAGGACGAAGTGCTGGCGCGCCAGCGCGATATCGCTGCCGGGCGCTTGCATCCCTTTCGTGCCAGCGGCGCGGTGCGGGACAACGCCGGGCGCGTGGTGATTGCGGCTGGGCAAACGCTGACCGATCCGCAGATTCTGGGCATGGATTTTCTGGTCGAGGGCGTGCAGGGCAAAATCGCGCCCTAACTAGCCGGCCACGGCCCTTGACCCGAGAAAGCGCGCATGAGCATCAAAAGTGACACCTGGATACGCCGCATGGCGGAGACCACCGGCATGATCGAACCCTTCGAGCCCGGGCAAATCCGCCAGGTTGACGGCAAAAAAATCATCTCCTACGGCACCAGCAGCTACGGCTATGACATCCGCTGTGCGCCCGAGTTCAAGGTGTTCACCAACATCCACAGCACGGTGGTGGACCCCAAGAACTTCGATGAGAAAAGCTTTGTCGACTTCCACGACGATGTCTGCATCATCCCGCCCAACAGCTTCGCGTTGGCGCGCACCGTGGAGTTTTTCCGCATCCCGCGCAATGTTCTGACGATTTGCGTGGGTAAAAGTACTTATGCGCGCTGCGGCATCATTGTCAACGTCACGCCGTTCGAGCCCGAATGGGAAGGCTATGTGACGCTGGAGTTCTCCAACACCACGCCCTTGCCGGCCAAGATTTACGCGGGGGAGGGCTGCGCGCAGGTGCTGTTTTTTGAAAGCGACGAGGTCTGCGAAACCAGCTACAAAGACCGGGGCGGCAAGTACCAGGGGCAGGTCGGCGTGACTTTGCCCAAGGCCTGATCTACGCGGCTTTGGCGGCAAAACCGGCGCATCGGGGATAATCCACCGCAGCGCCGCTTCTCGGCGCCCCCTGCTATCGGACGGATAGCAACTTTTCCTGCTATGCATGACCGATCTGACGCACTTGAATTCCACCGAATCTTCCCACTCTGACTACCCGGCGGACACTGCCGCCCCCCCTCCATCGCCGCCGGAAGACGCCGCGCCCGCGATGGCCTTTGCCCAACTCCAACTTGCCGACAAACTGGCCCGCGCCGTGGCTGAAATGGGCTATGAGCGCATGACGCCGATCCAGGCCCAGGCCATTCCCGTGGTGCTGACCGGCCAGGACGTGATGGGCGCGGCCCAAACCGGCACCGGCAAGACGGCCGCCTTCACGCTGCCTTTGCTGCAGCGCATGCTCAAGCATGAAAACGCTTCCACCTCGCCCGCGCGCCATCCGGTGCGCGCGCTGGTTTTGCTGCCCACGCGCGAGCTGGCGGACCAGGTGGCGCAACAGGTCAAGCTCTACGCCAAGTACACCGATCTGCGCTGCGCCGTCGTCTTTGGTGGCATCGACATGAAGCCCCAGACCGCCGAATTGAAAAAAGGCGTGGAGGTGCTGGTTGCCACACCGGGCCGCTTGCTGGACCACCAATCAGAAGCTCGCCCCTACCATGATGCTTCATGGTTCTTTGGCCAATCATCCCTGCAGCAACGTAAACAACTGCTGCATAAATCGGA
>CAIOUR010000062.1 GCA_903861575.1 uncultured beta proteobacterium
GTGTGTCAACGTCTGCACAATACGCTGATTTAGCAGAAAATTATATTGCAGATGCCGTTTACGAGCCAGGTACTGTTGTTGTATTTGGCGGAGATGCAGAAATTACTGTAACCGCAGAGTTTGCTGATACTCGTGTTGCTGGTGCTATATCAACTAATCCAGCATACTTAATGAATTCGGAAGCAGGTGGCCTGGCAGTGGCATTACGCGGACGTGTACCATGTAAAGTCGTTGGTCCTGTAACCAAAGGTGATTTACTAGTTACAAGTACAACACCGGGCCATGCTCAGAGTGTTGGCAACGATAAACAATACGGTCCTGCTGTGTTTGCCAAGAGTCTAGATACTGATCTCGCCGACGGCGAAAAAACTATTACGGCGGTAATATTATAATATGGCATTAACCTGGGTCACACCACGAAATACTATTGCCAATTTAACCATTGGCTCAGCAATCTCTTTGCCAATTTTAGCGGCGGATACCGCACCAAGTCACATAATCACCTATCAACTTATTGCTGGCGAGTTACCAACAGGAATGACATTAAGTTCCACAGGTACTATTTCTGGAACTCCTACATACAGCTCAGCAAGTAATAATTATTTTACAACATTAAATTATAATTTTACTATTCGAGCAACAAGTACATCTGGTGCTACACCGATTGATGGAGCTTTTAATATTATTTTAAGTAATACCGTTAACAGCGACTTTAGTTGGGTTACCCCAGCCGGTGATCTAGGTACAGTACCTAATGGTGAATTTTATCAACTACCATTACAAGTGGAAGAAACACAAAGCAATACCAGCACTAAATTTAGTTTCGTATCGGGCGAACTTCCTCCTGGTATGCAGGTTGTGCCTGGGTATTATTTTGACATTGTTAACATTCAATTTAATCAAACTATATTAACTAAAAATAAGACCAACGTAAATTATGCTGTAATAATTACTACCAAGACAGCACATACCATTTATAATGGCACACAAGTAAACTTTAAAAATGTTGGTGGTACTGTTGAGTTAAATGGTAACGTGTATTACGCACAAAGGTTGTCTGCCACACAATTTACCATATACACAGATCCATTATTAACTGATCAATCATTGGTTGTTACTGTCGGACTCGGTGCTTATATCAGCGGCGGACAAGTATGGGACACTGGATATTTACAAGGCGTGCCTACTATTACAAATTCGATAGCAGTTAATACAGCAGAAGCATTTAGATTTACAATTCGTGCCGAGTCTAGTGCAGGACACGTTCGTGATCAAGCATTTAATTTAACAGTAACCAACGTTTATGGTCCTATTATTAGACCAGAGCAAGCTCTTGGTAACTATTACCTTGGATCATACTTTGATGGTACCTATTACGAACAACAATTATCAGTAACTGAACTAAATCCAAACGTATCTATTAAATGGTCAAACATTGGTAGCTTACCTCCAGGTATAACTTTAAGTTCTGATGGTAAACTTAGCGGTTATATACAGCCGCTAGAATTAGTTGGTAAATTTGGTCCAGCTGGTTATGACAGTGATATTCCTGCCCCGGGCAAAGATGAGGTTTTACAAAGTGCCGAATATGATTATGGACCATACGATTTTAATCAACTAAATCAAACTTCAAGTTATACTTTTACTGTACAAGCCTATGATGGCGCAAACTATGACTTACAAACGTATATTCTTAATGTTATAAGTCGTAGTGGATACACCGCAGACAATTCGCACATACTTGGCGATAATAGTTTCTTAACTATTGATGCATCAAACAAGTATACACCAGTAATTAGAAACGGTAACATAACTACTTTACCTACTGGACGCAGTGATAGTAACTATGCTTATAAGTTTGATGGCTACGATTTCCAAGGTGATACCGTAACATATACATTGTTTAATACCATTGGAACATTTGATGCTTATGTATATGACATAGACGCTGGATTTGACTATGGTGGGACCGGGACCAATGGATCGCCTGTAGAAGATTCAGCACAGACCGATATTAATCGTGGTGGTATAGGATTTGACAGTAGCAACTTAAATGGTTCTACAACTGGTAACTTACCAGGTATATTACTTGATGCATCAACAGGTTGGCTGTATGGCCGCTTAACTCCGCAGAGTTCGTCTTACTCTGTATATTCATTTGGTGTACAAGTAAGTAAGATTCGTGATGGTGTAACTTATGCTAGTACTCCTACATATTTTAATCTTCCAGTCTTAGGAGATGTTAACAATACTGTAACTTGGATTACCCCAATTGACCTAGGCTCCATTGATAACGGCAGCATTAGCA
>CAIOUR010000063.1 GCA_903861575.1 uncultured beta proteobacterium
CGCCTGATGCAGGAAAACTGGATCGGCAAGTCTGAAGGCGTGCGCTTTGCGTTCTCGCATGACATCAAGGATGCGGCAGGCAGTCTGATCAATAACGGCCAGCTGTGGGTCTTCACCACTCGCGCCGACACGATCATGGGCGTGACCTTTTGCGCGGTCGCCGCCGAGCATCCGTTGGCTGCGCACGCAGCTGCCTCCAACCCGGCGCTCGCGGCTTTCATTGAGGAATGTAAAACCGGCGGTACGACTGAGGCGGAAATGGCTACGCAAGAGAAAAAGGGCATGCCCACCGGCTTGTTCGTCACCCATCCGCTCACGGGCGAGAAGGTTGCGGTTTGGGTGGGTAACTATGTGCTGATGTCGTATGGCGATGGCGCGGTCATGGGTGTGCCGGCGCATGATGAGCGGGATTTTGCGTTTGCGGGCAAGTACCAGTTGCCCATCAAACAGGTGGTGGAAACACGAGTCGCACAAATTGTTCGTCTGGAGATCGACAAGCCACGAGCCACGGAACTCCCGCTGCCAACTCAAGAACAACTGGCTGAAGACCTCAAGACAATGCAGCACGACTTTTCCATTGCTGAGTGGAAGGAGTGGTACGCCACCAAAGACGGCGTGTGCGTTAACTCCGGTGACCTCGATGGGCTGAATCAAAAGGCCGCTGCGGACAAAGTGGCTTCCTTACTCGCTGCCAAAGGTCTGGGCGAGAAAAAAACCACCTGGCGTTTGCGTGACTGGGGCGTGAGCCGCCAGCGCTATTGGGGCACGCCGATTCCGATCATCCACTGCGAGGAACACGGCGCGGTGCCGGTACCGGAAAAAGACCTGCCGGTGGTGCTGCCGCAGGATTGCATTCCCGACGGCTCCGGTAACCCGCTACACAAGTACGCAGGCTTTCACGACGGCGTGGTCTGCCCCATCTGTGGCAAACCGGCGCGGCGCGAAACCGACACCATGGACACTTTTGTCGATTCGAGCTGGTACTTTTTGCGCTATTGCGACCCGGCCAACAGTCAGGCCATGGTGGCGGACGGCGCGGCGTACTGGGCGCCCATGGACCAGTACATCGGTGGCATCGAGCACGCCATTTTGCATTTGCTGTACGCGCGCTTTTGGACCAAGGTGATGCGTGACATGGGCTTGGTCAAGGTGGACGAGCCCTTCACCAAACTGCTGACCCAGGGCATGGTGCTGAACCACATTTATTCCCGACGCAACGAGAAAGGCGGAAAAGACTATTTCTGGCCGCACGATGTGGAGCATGTGCTGGATGCGGCGGGCAAAGTCACCGGTGCACGGCTGGTTAACGCCGTGGGCGATCTGCCGGTGGGCACGCCGATTGACTACGAGGGCGTGGGCACCATGTCCAAGTCCAAAAACAACGGCGTCGATCCGCAGGCCTTGATTGAGAAATACGGGGCCGACACCGCCCGCCTGTACACCATGTTCACCGCGCCGCCTGAGGCCACGCTGGAGTGGAACGACGGCTCAGTTGAAGGCAGCTACCGGTTTTTGCGCCGGGTCTGGAACTTCGCTGCCAAACATGAAGCTTTGTTACGTGGTGCCGCCGGTAAGCCGGTTCCTGCTGATCTAGGTAAACCTGCCAAAGCCTTGCGCCTGGATATCCACACGGTCCTCAAGCAGGCCAATTACGACTACGAACGCATGCAATACAACACCGTTGTCTCGGCGGTGATGAAGATGCTCAACACCCTGGAGGATGCCAAGCTGTCGGATTCGGCAAGCGACGCCGCTGCTCTGGCCGAATGCGTTTCCATTTTGTTGCGCGTGTTGTATCCGGTATGCCCGCACATCAGCCACCAGCTATGGTCCGACCTGGGCTTTGCACAGGTGTATGGCGATTTGCTGGACGCTGCCTGGCCCGCAGTCGATGACGCCGCTTTGCAGCGCGACGAGGTCGAGCTGATGCTGCAGGTCAACGGCAAACTACGCGGTGCGGTGCTGGTTCCATCTGCCGCCAGCAAGGAAGCGATTGAGGCAGCTGCGATTGCCAGCCCGGTGTTTCAGAGCTTGGCCCAAGGCGCAGCGCCAAAAAAAGTGATTGTGGTGCCCGGGCGTTTGGTGAATTTGGTACTCTGAGCCGATGAGTACACGCCGCCGCTATCTCCAGACCCTGCTGCTTGTCGGCGCGACGGTTGGCATTGCGGCCTGCGGCTTTCATTTGCGCGGCGCGTTGGACTTCGCTTTCGACACGGTCGCGGTCACGCCGGAGACCGGTGGTGCGGTGGCGCCTGAATTGATTCGCGTGCTTGGTGACCGCATCCGCCCGGTTGCGCCCAAGCCGGACCAGGAGCCGCCCCAGGTCATTGTCGACATCCTGAGCGAGGCGCGTGAGAAGTCGGTTGTCGGCACCAACTCGTCCGGCCAGGTCCGCGAGTTCCAGTTGCGCTTGCGCGTGAAGTTCCGCATGCGCACCCCGCAGGGACGCATGCTGATTGAAGAGACCGAGGTCGCCCAGCAACGCGACATCAGCTTCAGCGAGGCCGCTGTGCTTTCCAAGGAAGCCGAGGAAACGCTGCTTTTTCGCGACATGCAAAGCGACATCGTGCAGCAATTGCTGCGGCGCATGGCGGCGGTCAAAACCCTCAGCCCTTAAGCCCGCATGCAGCTCAGCGCCCAGCAACTCGGGGCCCATCTGGAGCGCGGCTTGAAAAGCCTGTACGTCCTGCACGGCGACGACCCGCTGTTGCAGCAGGAAAGTCTGGACCAGATCCGTGCCGCCGCCCGCGCCCAGGGTTTTGGTGAGCGGACATCGCACACGGTGATGGGCGCGCACTTCGACTGGAGCGCGGTGCTATCCGCCAGCCAGTCCATGAGTTTGTTTTCCGACAAGCAAATCACTGAAATCCGCATACCCAGCGGCAAGCCCGGCAAAGAGGGCAGCACCGCGTTGCAGCAGCTGGCCGAATCGGCGGCCGGCGACGAGGGCAACCTGACCATCGTGCTGCTGCCGCATCTGGACAAAGCCTCCAAGTCCAGCGCCTGGTTCATGGCGCTGGAAGGGCAGGGCGTGTCGATTGCGGTGGAACCCATGGAACGCAGCGCGCTGCCGCAGTGGTTGGCCACGCGGCTGGCTGCGGTGGGCCTGCGGGTCGAACCCGGCGAGGCCGGGCAGCACACCTTGCAGTTTTTTGCCGACCGCATCGAAGGCAACTCGCTGGCTGCCGCGCAGGAAATTCAAAAACTCGCTTTGCGCTATCCGCCGACGGCTGAGAACGGCGGCGTGCTGAGCGCCGAGCAGGTCGAGACGGCGGTGCTCAACGTGGCGCGCTACGACGTTTTTAAGTTGTCGGACGCCGTCTTGTCCGGTCACCGCCAGCGCGTGCAGCGCATGCTCGACGGCTTGCGCGCCGAAGGCGAGGCCGAGGTGCTGGTGCACTACACGCTGGCCGAAGACATCCGCGCATTGAAGCGCGTCAAAGACGCCGCCGCCCAGGGCCGGCCGCTGCCATTGGCGCTCAAAGAGCAGCGCATCTGGGGCAACCGCGAGCGTCACTTTGCCCGCGTGTTGCCGCGTTTAAGCGAATCCGCGTTAGCCGATTTGCTGCAATCGGCACACCAGGTCGATGGCATTGTCAAAGGCCTCAAACGCCCGGATTGGCCGCTGGACGGCTGGCAGGCCTTGCAGCGGCTGGCCCTGCAACTCTGCGCGCTCTGTGATGCGGGTTCGCCCCAGCGCGCCTCGCATGGGAAAATGCCTGCATGAACGCAGTTTCCTCCACCGAATACGCGCTGGGCCTGGGCGCGCAGGCTAAGGCGGCATCCGCTTTGATGGCCAAGGCCTCCACCGCCTCCAAGAACCACGCCCTCCTGCGCTTGGCCGCGCTCCTGCGCGAGAACATCGCATCCTTGCAATCCGACAACGCCAAAGACCTGGAGCGCGCCGTGGCCGCCGGGCTTGCTGCGCCCATGGTGGATCGCTTGCGCCTGACCCCCAAAGTTTTGGAGACCTGCGCGCAGGGCTGCGAGCAGCTCGCCGCCATGCCCGACGTCATTGGCGACATCACCGGCATGAAGCAGCAGCCCAGTGGCATCCGCGTGGGCCAAATGCGCGTGCCCATCGGCGTCTTCGGCATGATTTTCGAGAGCCGCCCCAATGTGACCATCGAGGCCGCGAGCCTGAGCATCAAAAGCGGCAACGCTTGTATTTTGCGCGGCGGCTCCGAGGCGATTGATTCCAACAAAGCGCTGGCGCTGCTGGTGCAACGGGCGCTGTTAGACAGCAAGCTTCCGGCTGACGCGGTACAGCTGGTGCAAACCACGGACCGCGCGGTGGTGGGCGAGCTCATCGCCATGCCGCAATTTGTGGACGTGATCATTCCGCGCGGCGGCAAGGGCCTGATTGAGCGCATCAGCCGCGACGCCAAAGTGCCCGTCATCAAACATTTGGACGGCAACTGCCACACCTATGTGGACGACCCCTGCGACATCGCCATGGCCGTCAACGTGGCCGACAACGCCAAAACCCAGAAATACAGCCCCTGCAACGCCAGCGAAAGCCTACTCGTAGCGCGCGGTGTGGCCGCCGAATTTTTGCCACCAATCGGCGCCATCTACGCCGCCAAGGGTGTGGAAATGCGCTGCTGCCCCGAGTCGCGGGCCCTATTGGCCAGCCTGCCGGGCGCGAACCTGCAAGACGCCAGCGAGCAGGACTGGTTTGAGGAATACCTCGCCCCCATCATCAGCATCAAGGTGGTCGACGGCGTGGACGCGGCCATCGACCACATCAACCACTATTCCAGCCACCACACCGACGCCATCCTCACCCGCGACCACATGCACGCCCAGCGCTTCCTGCGCGAGGTCGATTCCGCCAGCGTCATGGTCAACACCAGCACCCGCTTTGCCGACGGTTTCGAATACGGCCTGGGCGCAGAGATCGGCATCTCCACCGACAAATTCCACGCCCGTGGGCCGGTGGGCATTGAGGGGCTGACTTCCCTCAAGTACGTGGTCTTGGGGCAGGGGGAAGTGCGGAGTTGAGCGTTCGGGTCCAGGGTCGACAATCCCCCCATGACCCACGCCTTCGAATCCCTCACGCCTGATACGGTTCTTGACGCGCTGGAGTCGGTGGGTCTGCGCGGCGACGGGCGCTTGACCGCGCTGTCCTCCTATGAAAACCGGGTGTACCAGGCGGTTCTGGAAGATGGCAGCCAGGTGGTGGCCAAGTTTTACCGGCCGCAGCGTTGGAGCGATACGCAAATTCTGGAAGAGCATGCGTTTTCGGCTGAGTTGATGGCCGCCGAGGTGCCGGCCATCGGGCCGCTGGTCTTGGGCGAGCAGACGCTGCACCAGTTTGGCGGCTTCGCGTTCAGCGTCAGTCCGCGCCGTGGCGGACGCCAGCCCGAGTTGGACGACCTCGAGGTGTTGGAGTGGATAGGCCGCTTTCTAGCCC
>CAIOUR010000064.1 GCA_903861575.1 uncultured beta proteobacterium
ATTCGTACGCCCGATTCGTTGGAATTCAATAGATAAGTTGGACCTTGTAGTAACATTTTTTTCCGATAGGTCTCAGAGGCAATCAATTCCTTGTTCCCAGGAGTCACACCGGTAGGAAAACGGCGAACCTTTATTGAGTACCACCTTTGTAAGGGGCATGACAATGGCCGGTATCAACACGAAGCTGCCTTCGCGACCTCCCAATTGAGCAGCGGCAAGTGGAACTTCAATCCAGCATGATCTAATTTCTTGGCAGCTGTGATAAGTCAACCCCCGACGGTCGCGCGCAAATGAGAGGTTGCTTACTCGTAAAAAGGGCTCGTCGAATGACTAACCCGAAGAACGCGACATCCGCAAATGGGGCACCACCCAAGAAGGTTGTAGTCGCGCAATGACTGTCCCAAAGTCAGTCCGTCACCCCGCTGGATAAGAGCATTGCTAGCCCGCTGACAAGGTTAAAAAAAACCAAAGGCTGTACCGCACAAGTCAGCCGGAGCAGTGTCGGCGACCAACTCATGTCTAGCAATCTAATGTTCCACTAGCGCATTAGAGGTGGCTTGAGATAGACGGCGCTTGGAGCGAACACTCCGCGCTGAAAGAGCAATCAAGCTGCCCGCCAACACATCTTGCACGACAGTAACCTAAGCGATCCTAAGCTTATGGACAGCTCTTCGCTTAAATTTGAGGTCTGAAAGCAGTTACAAAAGTGCTGTTCTTAGCCCTTGGCTGACAAGGTTACCGACTTGACGCCGGAAACCGAAAAAAGCACCCGGACTGCGGTGATCCCGGGTGCTTTTGAAGCGCCAGCACGCGGCTGGCGCACGGGTGAGCTCTGGCCCTACGCCATTGCAGCGCCGCCCTGAGCGGCAGTCGCGCCACCCATTTTTTCGTACATGGCGCTTAAAAAGCCATTGAGCGAGGCGTTATTACCCGACACACCCAGCGTGGTCAGTAAGCTTTTGAAGCTCTGATCCAAGGCCGTGGTGTTTGCAGCAGCGACTGGGCTGGCTGCGGCCGTGGCAGCGGGATCGCTTGCTGTTGTAGCAGTCGAAGCCGTTGAAGCGGTCTGTGCAATCAGAGAGCTGAGTTCCGCAGCCAGCTTGGCATCGCCACCGCCATGGTGGTGGTGACCAACCCTCGGTGCGGAGGCCGGTTGCGCGGTGGATGCCGACACGCCAACCGGCGCCTGCGTCGGATCGGCAACGCTGGCTGTAGACGTGGCAGAAGCCGCACCCGCAGTCGGCGCCGCATCCTGCGCGTGCAATGAGTCGAACAAGTTCCTCTCAAATGCAGCCAGCGCCTGGGCGATCTGCGCGCCATTCGTCAATCCACTGACGCTGCTGTCTGCCGGTGTCGCTGCTGACGTAGATCCCGCAAGCGGGGTGAGCGTTTGCAAAAAGCTGCTGGTCGCGCTCGGACCACTGGCAACGCCGCTGGTGGCGACCTGGGCTGCATCGCCATGCCGCCCTCCGCGCCAAGCCTGGGCTGCCTGCTGGGCGCCAGCCAAGTCACCCGATTGCAATGCCTGCCCAATTTTTGCCAGCGGGCTGTTGGCATTGGCCGCCATAGCCGGGTTGCCTGCAGCGATGGTGGCAAAAGCCTGTTGCGCCGTTGCCAGATCGCCGCTCTGAAGGGCCGTACCCAAGGCCTTCATGTTCTGCTGGCGCTGCTGCCAGTTTCCTACCGATGTGTTTTGGGTGGCCCAGGCTGATCCTGCTCCACCCCCAATTCGCATTCCCATAATCGCTTCTCCTTCATCAAAGATCACGAAACAAAGCCGCAGGTCCGGGCTGTAGTCCGCTGCCTAGGCTCTGAAAACTAGGCCGTATGCCGTAGCTCCAACATTTGCATCGCAAGTAGCGAGCCACTTCGGACCCTGATGGGTAGGGTTTTCATAACCGTATCGAAGTACACCAAGCGGATACAAAAAAGGACCAAAAAAGGCATTCCAATCGGTCGCTTTACAGGCGCGATACAGACCCGATACATAGCGAATTTGCCGTCGCGGCAAGCCGTGTTGACTAGCTCAGAGCAAGTGGCAGCAAGAGGCCGCAGGGGCGGCAACTTTACGTTCGGTATCCTCGAAAAAGCCCCTCCATCTACCTGCGTTGATTCGCCGCTGCGAATCACAAACGGTAATGGCAGATGCAATGGTCGACGTACGATTGCGCTGCAGCCTGCGCTCGCTCGAATGCGTCCGCGCGCGCAATTACGTATCCGATGCGATCCGCGTTATCCATGGGCGGCTGGATCGGATCACCCGGCTGCTTCAACATCTCCACACAACGGATCTCAGGGCCAGCCACCGGCAGCTCAATCCGATCCAGCGTACCCCGCCGGGGTGCGGTGACCCAGCGCGTAGCCGCAAATTGCGCTTGCGACCAGCTCACAGCATTGGTATGACCGAGATGCAGTTCAATCAAGCGCTCATGCAGTGACATACCAATCGCCAGGCCAACTTGCCGCGCGATCTTCGCACCCACCAGCCTTGCGTTGATCTCGATCAACTGCGGACCCTGCGACGTCAACATCAGCTCAATATGGGCTGCTCCCCAATCAAAGTCCACGGCGTCCAGTAAGGCAAACACGTAATCCTGCAAATACTGAAACTGCGGGCCCATGGGCGTAAAACACCCGCCCCGGATGGCGAAAGAAGGCCTGTCAAACATCAGCTTCTCATTGACCCCCAGCAGCTGGTGCACGCCGGCGCGACTAAAGGTATCGCAGCCGACGACCGTGCCATGCAAAAACCGCTCGACGAGCAGGCGATCATTAGCGCGCACGCCCAGCCCGTAATCCACGCCCGAGGGCAACATGTCGTCCAATGGGCTCATCCACGGATCGAGGTCTTCCGGCTGTTCCAGCAACACAATGTTTTGGGATCCAAAACCGTCCACGGGCTTGATCAGCAGCGGCAACCCCAAACGCGTCACGGCGTTTTGGAGCTCCGCGTTGGATTGCGCCAGCGCAAAAGCGCCCTGCCCGATTCCCCTTTCCAGCAAGCGGCTGCGCACCGAGAATTTGTCCCGCAGCAGCCGGGCCGAAGCCGGATTGAGAAACGGTAGGCCCAAGGCGTGCGCCACTTCGGCTGCTAACACCAAACGCAAATCCATCAGGCACAAAACGCCATCAAAGGGCTCACGGGCGTGCAGCGCCAGCACGCGGACGCAGATATCAGCATCTGGTACTTCCGCCACGTCCAAGATATGCGCAGCCTTTTGCAGCCAAGTCCACACTGCAGCTTGTCCGCGGTAGTGATCCAGACCCGCAGTTAAAAATGAAAACTGGTCGCCACGCTGCAATGCCGCTTCGACAATGTCGGTGTCATTGCCTCCGGGCAACTCAACGATGAGCAGGTGTGCCATGGCTCCGCTGTTGGTAAAAGATTTGTGCCAGTCGCTGCAGGCGGTCAAGCGCTTCCATGGCCGACTTCTCCAACTCTGACGGGAAGAAATACCCCAGATCAGTCCAGTGCTGTTGGGCGTAGGGCACACATACCGAGGGCCCCAGAACGGTGGCACCAAGATAGGAAAAAAGCGCCCGCTTCTGTAAGACGGCGAAAGCGCCACCACTCCCACCGGTAGACGCGCTGCACAGCAAGACGGGTCGATCCATGAAGGGATTGCTCCAGCGTGGATCGAGATGGGGCAGGCGCGAAATCCAGTCCACCAGGTTCTTCAAATACGGCGTCATCTGGGCGTTGTATTCCGGACTGGCAACCACTAAGGCATCGCAAGCGTCCACACGGGCATGCAGCTCGGCGGTATGGGCAAGCCATTGCGGCTCCGCTTCCAAGTCCTGATCGAACAAGGGCAAGCGCACCTGCGCGGGTTCCAGAAAATCCACGTCTAACCCAGGGTTCATGGCTTGGGCCAGGTACTGCAACAGGTGTGTGTTGTAGGAGTCCTTGCGCTGGCTGCCGCAGACAAACAGGATTCGGGTCATTCTGGCTGAATACCGGCCAGACGTATCGCCTCATGCCAGACCAGGAGCTGCTCTTTGAGGTAAGCGTCCAACTGCGCCGGACTGGAGCCATGGGCTTCAAAGCCTTGCTGCGCAAAGGCCGCTGCGATGTCCGGGCGTTGCAAGATGGCGTTGATTTCGTCATGCAGGCGCTGGGTCACAGGTGCGGGCAATTTGGCGGGCCCAAAGATGCCAGACCAGGGCACGATGGCGAGGTTTTTCAAGCCCGACTCGGCCATGGTCGGCACCTGCGGCAGCAAGGGGCTGCGCTGCTCCTGCAATGTCACCAAGGCCTTGAGCTTGCCCTCACGGACCCAGGGAAGCGCATTGGCCGGCGTGGCAAACATCAGCTGCACGCGTCCAGCCAGAAAGTCGTTCATGGCAGGGACTTCACCCTTGTAGGGGATGTGCGTCATCTCCAGATGCGCCGAAGTCGCCAGTTCCGCTGTGGCGACGATCGCACCCGTGTTACCCGTTGCGTAGTTCAAGCTTCCCGGATGCTGGTGCACGTAGCTGATCAGTTCGGGCAGGTTATTCGCCGGTACGCTGGGATGGGCAAACAGGAAGAAGGCAAATTTGCCGGTACTGGTGATTGGTGTGAAGTCCGTCACCACATCGTAGGGCAAGGTTTTGCGCATAGCCGGTACCGCCGACATAGCCCCATAAGTTGCCATGAACAATGTATAGCCGTCCGGCGGCGCTTTGGCTACCGCTTCGGCCGCAATTGCGCCATCGGCCCCTGGTTTGTTGTCGACGACCACGGACTGACCCATCGCCTCCCCTAATGGCTTTGCAATGGCCCGGGCCACCAGGTCCGCCGCCCCGCCAGCAGGAAATGGCACCAGCAGGTGAATCGGCCGGTTTGGATATGCCGCCGGGGTTTGCGCTAGCGCCGGAATGCACTGCCAGAAAAGTGCCGCAAGGACACACACGCCAAGCTGTGCAACCCGGTCAGACACCGGCTTATGCATTGATGTTGACCTTGGTGCCCAGGCCTAACAGGGTTGCACTGAGGCTTGGCGGCGCAACTGGGGGAAGCGCTGCGGCCACAGTGGCATTGGGCGCAGACATGGCGTGATGCCGGGCGCCGTGCGCAGATTCCATTGCCAAAGCGGCTTGCTGGGCAGCCGCGAGGTCGCCGGATTGCAAGGCCTTGCCAATCTGTGCCAGTGGGCTGTTGGCGGGAGGCTGTGCGCCCTTCGCTACAAGGCTGGCAAAGGCCTTTTGAGCGCCTTCCAAATCGCCGCCTTTGAGCGCGGCCAACATGTCTTTGATGTCTGATTTGCGTTGCTGCCAAGCGCCCGCAGCACTGCTCGACTGTTGAACGCCAGTGTTTCCTAAACGCATGCCCATGGGTTACTCCTGTGGTATCGAACATGCCGGAGCACAGAGCCCGATCGGAAATGACCGCGCCGTGCGGCATGCATGCGCATACACTGCAATGTTCAAGCCACAAGAGCAGGAAACGAAGGTAAAGACCGGGCATTGACAGCGTGCTGGCCAAGCTCCCAACGGGCGATGCCGCGCGTTAACCGAAGCTTTACCAGAACGCAGCTCCACGCTTTACAGGGTCTTGACAAGCACTACCTTTTGTAAAGACCAAACCGGCAATCCCTGGGCATCCGTTGGCAAGAAAGCGGCATGCTGCGTTAGGGGGGCGGCCACTAGCTGCCCAAAGGCAGGCTGTTGAATCGGACTTATCGAACCTGATACGAGGCCAGCAGAGGGTCGGTCAAAATGATGTGACGGTCCGCCACTGCCCATGGAGTGCGCGGATGGCGCCCTGGGTTACGCGGGATTGGCCGGTAGTTTCAGATGATCGAGCAGCATCTGAGTAAATGCTGAGAACGCCCGATTCATGATTTCGCTCTTGTATGGATAGATGTCGGGGGCATCAGTATCATGAATCCATGCCCCGTTATCTGCTTCGAAAAGAACCAATCGACCATCTTTCGAAATAGCGCAATCAAGCACGACATAGTCCAAATCAATTTGATGGGCCACGCGACTTAAACAGGCACCATATTGAGCCACAAAGGTGGAGTCGAATTCGCGCATGAACTGTTCCTCTTCTTGCAGCTTTTCCGGACTTAGCTCCATGTGTGCATCGATGTAGTGCACCACCCACGCATCTGAAATTGCTAAGTGACAGACGTACGGTTTTTTATCTATCAATGCAAGTCGAAACTTTCTGAATAAACCATCGTCATTTGAGCAATCAACGTACTCCGAGATGTAGTAAGTGTCTGCCTGATTTGTGGATAAGTATTGCTCTAGACCTGCCTTGCTCTGAATCCTCACGAAATCCTGCCCTGAATGGGTATCGATTGGACGAATCAGGAAAGGCACTTGCATGCTAAGTACACCCCTGCGCTCCACTTTTTGGGTGCGAGGCACCACCAACTCAGGGTCGTCTTTCAACAATTGGTAAATCAGATCTCTTGCGCATCGCATCACGCCGCTTGCGTTGTTGAGGAATGGTCGAGGCCAATGAATTCTTTGTTTTTCGATGCATTCGTGTATGGCACGGTGCCGAGTGGCTTCGCCGAACCCAAGAATTGCAATGTCGTGATCGGGAACGGATTCCCATGATTGGTTTTCATCTATGACATAGAAGTAATCAAGCTGTATATTTTGGTTGAACACCACAAAATCTAAGGGCGCGTTATGGCCCATATTGCCAGGACCGGCGATAACAAGAAGTCGAACTCTCGGTTGAGCTGGACCCAGAAATCGGAATGCATTGCGATGCAGAAAGGCTTTATTCTGCATTTCTTGCGCGAAATCATCCATTTTGAAATTCTGGAAGAGGATGAACATCCTCATGAATTTGTTGCCGATATCTTTGTCCTCTGCAACGGCATTCATCAGCGACGGCAAATCATCGACAGAATATTCCAAAAGC
>CAIOUR010000065.1 GCA_903861575.1 uncultured beta proteobacterium
CAGGCGGCGCACCAGGTGGTAGAAGGTCTCGGAAGCGCCCCAGTTTTCCTTGCGCTGGTAGGCGGGCAGCTCGAGCGCGACCACCGGGATGGGCAGGTTCAGCGCCAGCGCCAGACCGCCCGGGTCGTCTTGAATCAACTCCGCCGTGCACGAGGCACCCACCAGCATGGCCTTGGGCGCAAAACGCTCATACGCGTCTTTGACGGCGGTTTTGAACAACTCTGCGGTGTCGCCGCCGAGGTCGCGCGCCTGGAAGGTGGTGTAGGTCACCGGCGGGCGGCGGGGCAGGCGCTCGATCATGGTGAACAGCAGATCGGCGTAGGTGTCGCCTTGGGGTGCGTGCATCACGTAATGCACGTCGGTCAGGGCCGTGGCCACGCGCATGGCGCCGATGTGCGGCGGGCCTTCGTATGTCCAGAGCGTGAGTTGCATAAGGGTGCGACTCCTTAAGCGACCAGTTTGAGCTTGCGCGCCAGCGGGCGGCTGAACAGGTTGGCCAGATCGCCGGCCTGCTCGTAGCCCTGGATGGGCGTGAACACCAACTCAATCGCCCACTTGGTGCTCATGCCTTCCGCCTCCAGCGGGTTGGCCAGTCCCAGGCCGCAGACCACCAGATCGGGTTGGTCCTGGCGGCAGCGGTCGAGCTGCTTTTCCACGTCCTGGCCTTCGCTCAGGCGGGTGTTGGCGGGCAGCAGGGCCAGCTCGGGCTCCATGTGCTGGCGGTGCAGATAAGGGGTGCCGACTTCGCACAGATCCATGCCGAGCTCACGCTGAACAAAGCGCGCCAGCGGGATTTCCAGCTGCGAGTCGGGAAAGAAAAAAATGCGCTTGCCGGTCAGCGCGGTGCGATGCCGCCCCAGCGACTGTTCAGCGCGTGCGCGCGGGGCCGCGGTGACTTCGTCGAAGCGCGCCTGCGGAACGCCGAAAGCCTGCGCAGCGGCTTGCAGCCATAGCGTGGTGCCTTCGCTGCCCAGCGGAAAGGGCGCGCCCAGGCGGCGTGCGCCCATGGCGTCCAAGCCGCGCGCGGTATCGGCCAGAAAGGGTTGTGCCAGCAGGTACACGGTGTCGGGCCCGACCTGCGGCATCGCCCAGCTTTTGCGCGGCGGGAAAAACGCCACCTGCGCAATACCCATGCCGTTCAAGAGCTTGCGCATCTGGTCTTCGACCACGTCGGCCAGCGTGCCGACGATCAGCAGCTGCGCCGGCGCAGCACCGGGAGCAGGGGCTGGTGAGCGCGGCAGCACCGGCAGCAAAGACGCCAGGCAGGCGTCTTCGCCCTGGGTGAAAGTGGTTTCAATGCCGCTGCCGGAATAGTTGAGTACCCGCACATCGGGCAGGTACTGTCGGCTCAGGCGCTCGGCGGCGCGCGAGAGGTCAAGCTTGATCACCTCGGAGGGGCAGGACCCGACCAGAAAAAGCAGCTTGATGTCGGGGCGGCGCGCCAGCAGTTGCTGCACCACGCGGTCGAGTTCTTCATTGGCGTCGGCCAAGCCGGCCAGGTCACGCTCGTCGATGATGGCGGTGCCAAAGCGGGGCTCGGCAAAAATCATCACGCCGGCGGCGGACTGGATCAGGTGCGCGCAGGTGCGCGAGCCGACAACCAGAAAAAACGCGTCCTGGATTTTGCGGTGCAGCCAGATGATGCCGGTCAGCCCGCAAAACACCTCGCGCTGGCCGCGCTCTACCAGCACCGGTGCGGTTTGGCAGCCGGTGGCCACGGCAGCTTGAATCGGGATGACGGGGCTCATAGGGCTGCTTCCATCTCGCCGTTGAGCGGCATGGCTTCCACCGCTTGGCCTGCGCCCTGCAAGCGGGCGCGCCGCAGTTTGAGGATGTACTGCGCCGCATTGACCACGTAGGTGAAGTAGGCCGCCAACGCCAGGGCGAGCTGCTCGGTCGGACTGAATCCGCCATGCCACCACATGGCCACGTAGGCGGTATGCAAGACCATGACGACCATGCTGACCATATCTTCCCAATAAAAGGCATCAGCAAAGAGGAACACGCCGTACACGACCTTTTCCCATATGCAGCCGGTCAGCATGATGATGTAGAGCACCACGGTCTTGACCACGACCGATACCAGGGCGGTCTGTTCACCCTCACCGGTCCAGAAAAAGCGCAGAACCAGCCCCAGGCTGACCAGAAACACCAGAAACTGGACCGGGGCCAGAACGCCTTGAACCAGCGTCCACACGGTGGAGTCACGCTTGACGCGTTGCTCGGGTGTGTACAGGGGCTGGATCACTTCGGGCTTCCTTTTCGGGTTGGCGGCGCGCGTTATGGCGTCTCACTTGGCGCTCAATGTAGAACCATTATGAACTAGTGTCAACCTAAATTGACGTATTTTTTTTCATACAAAACTAGGGTTTTCCATGATTACAAGTCGCTTCCGCCAAACCACACTTTTGCATCCGAAACCACGCCCAAAAAAAGGAGTTGCGCATGCTGGACGCAGCTGTCAAACGAATTCCCCGCTTTTTGAAGGAAATCGCGCCGATCCAGCGCCTCATTCGCGTGCCGAGCCGATTGCGCCTGGTAGCCCAACCCCAGCCCACCGAATATCCGGTCCGCGTGCGCGGGGCTGCGGAGCTGGGCACCGCCCAATGGTCCGAGCTGGCCCAGGCGGCGTCCCGCAGCCAGGAGGAGACCCTGACCCTGCTGCGTGCCTGGTACAGCCAGGGTCGCAGCTGGCCTGATATTTACCTGTGCGGCATCGGTCCTACCGCCCAGCTGATGGGTAGCTGGTGGAGGGCGGACCGTATGGACTTTGCGAGCATGTCGATTGCCATGACGCACCTGCAAGGGGCGATGTATGCATTGAGCCCGGAATTCATGGCGGGCGCCCGCCCCGCGCGGGGTGTCCCCCGGCGGCTTTTGTTGGTCCAGACCGTGTCGCAGCACACCTTGGGCAGTCTGATGGTGGCGGAGTTCTTCCGGCTGGCGGGATGGCGGGTCCAGGTGGCCCAAGACCCCGGCGCACAAGAGCTGGCGACTGTCCTGCAGTCCGATTGGTTTGATGTGCTCGGCGTCGGTATTTCCATGGACCAGCAGCTGGCGGAAATCCAGGCAATCTTGCCCCGGGTCCGGCAGGCTAGCGCCAACCCTGGCATCAAAATCATGTTGGGCGGCCCTCTGGTTCAGCAGCGGCCCGATCTGGTGCGCGCTCTGGGCGCCGACTTTTCCGCCGATGCGGCGGATGAAGCAGTGCAATTGGCCGAGCGTTGGCTGGTGATGGGCTGAGGCACTAGACTGGAGCATGCGTGAACTGTCAACCTGCCTTTATATATAAGTGAATGTTTTAAGTGACACTATGCTTATAATAAATACAACAATTCAGCCCCCGGTTTCACCCGCTGCGGTTGCGTTATTTGCCCATCCCCTATGAAACTCCCCTCGATTGAAGCCCCTACGCTGGCCGCGCTGATCGGGGTGACGTCGGACGTGGCCCTCATCATCGGTAAGGACGGCGTGGTACAGGACGTTTCCGTTAAAAAAGACGATTTGGCCAGCCTGGGTTGCCACAACTGGATCGGGCAGGCGTGGGTGGACACGGTTGTCCAGGACAGCCAGGGCAAGGTGCAGGAGATGTTGGCAGCAGCAGCGTCGGGTGCCGATTTGCGGTGGCGCCATGTGAACCACCCGTCGCCCCAGGGTGCCGATGTCCCCATGCAATACGCCCTGGTCCGACTCGAACCGGACGGGCGGGTGTTGGCCTTGGGCCGCGACATGGAGGCTTTGGCCGCCCTGCAGCGCCGCCTGGTGGAAACCCAGCAGGCCATGGAGCGCGATTACCTGCGGCTGCGCCACATCGAAACCCGGTACCGGATCTTGTTTGACACCTCGATTGAGGCGGTGATGCTGGTGGACTCGAACACCTTGCGGGTCACCGAAGTCAACCTCAGCGCGCAGGCGCTGCTCAAAGATGCCACCAAGCGCCTGGTCGGCCGCGAGGTCATGGAAGCCTTCGAGCCTGCGAGCCGTGAGGAAGTCCAGGCCTTGATGCGCATGGCCTACGCCACCGGCCGGGTGGAGATGCGAAAGGCGCGGTTCCTGGCTTCGGTGGCCGACTGCACGGTCACCGCCACCGTCTTCCGCCAGGAGAACGGAGCCCAGTTTCTGGTGCGCCTCCTGCCCCAGGATTCGCCCAAAGAGCAGGGCGCGCAGGGCGTGTCCGCCTTGCTGTCCCAGGCTATGGAGCGTGCGCCCGACGGCTTTGTGCTGACCGACCGCACGGGGTCTATCAAGGCGGTGAATGCCGAGTTCATGTCCATCGTTGGCGCGACCGCCAGTTCCCAGCTGAACGGGCAGGCGCTGGAGCAGTGGTTTGTGCGCGGCGGCATCGACTGGGGCGTGCTCAATACCAATTTGCGCCAGCAGACGGCGGTGAAAGACTTTGCCACCAACTTGCTGGGCTTTACCGGCTTGGCCGTGGCCGTGGAAATCGCGGCCTTGACCCTGCAATCGCCCGAGAGCGAGGTGTTCTACGCCTTTTATGTGCGGGATGTGACCCGGCGCCAGCTACCGGAAGTGCGGGAAACCTCGGGCATGTCGGATTCCGTGGCCCAGCTCGCCCGCTTGGTGGGACGCCTGCCGATGAAAGACATCGTGGGCGAGACGGTGGACATGATTGAGCGCATGTGTATCAAGTCGGCTTTGGACTTGACCCACAACAACCGCGCCTCGGCGGCGGAAATGCTGGGTCTTTCGCGGCAGAGCCTGTACGTCAAGCTGCGCCGCCATGGCATGGTCTCCGAAGGGGAAACCGACTGATTTCCGTTCAGGGGATTCCCGGCAGGCGTCCGGCGGCGGAAAAAATGACGCAAATAAGTGTCAATCCCTATTGACATATTGGAGTGTCATGCAAAACTCTTTGCATGGAATACCCCAGATTTTCCACCGTTGCGGAGCTGCTCAAGCCCATCACCTGGTTTCCACCGGTATGGGCATTCGCCTGTGGGGCGGTGTCGTCCGGGCGCTCGCTGACGGAGAACTGGCTGTTGGTGCTGGCCGGTCTGATCTTGACCGGCCCGCTGGTCTGCGCCAGCAGCCAGGCCGTGAATGACTGGTTTGACCGGCATGTGGACGCCATCAACGAGCCGCAGCGCCCGATCCCATCGGGTCGCATGCCCGGACGTTGGGGCTTGTACATCGCGATTCTGTGGACCGTTCTGTCGCTGGTCTGGGCACAGGCCCTGGGGCCTTGGGGCTTTTACGCCTGCGGCCTGGCTTTGCTTTTGTCCTGGGCGTACAGCGCGCCGCCTTTGCGCCTGAAAAACGACGGCTGGTTGGGCAATGCCGCCTGCGCCCTGAGTTACGAGGGCTTAGCCTGGATCACCGGCGCTGCAGTCATGGTGGGCGGCGTAATGCCCGCACCGCCCATCGTCGTCCTGGCCCTGCTCTACAGCCTGGGTGCCCACGGCATCATGACGCTCAACGATTTCAAAGCCTTGCAGGGTGACTTGCAAATGGGTGTTCGATCCCTGCCCGTGCAACTGGGCGTGGTGGGCGCGGCCAAGGCCGCTTGCCTCGTCATGCTGGTGCCGCAAGTGTGGGTGGGTTTTTTGTTGCTGCATTGGGGCGCACCCTGGCATGCGTTGGCGGTGGCGCTGCTGATGCTTGCGCAGCTGCCCTTGATGTTCCGCTTTATCCAGTCACCGGTTGAAAAAGCCCTTTCCGTCAGTGCGTTTGGCGTGCCGCTCTTTGTGGCGGGAATGATGGTCAGCGCCTGGGCTTTGCGCTTGGGCTATGGCATGCCACAGGGGCTTGCCGCATGAGCCCCATCGCCGCCGCCCGCCGCCTCATTTGTGTTCGTTGTGCCTGTATTCACCCCTTCACCACCGGCAAGGAGCCACACCATGCAAACCCAAGAATATGACGTCGTCGTTGTCGGCGGTGGCCCCGCCGGTGCAACCGCTGCTGACGACCTGGCGCAAGAAGGCCGCTCGGTGCTGCTGCTGGATCGGCAAGGCCGCACCAAGCCGTGTGGTGGCGCGATCCCGCCACGCCTGATCAAGGACTTCCACATCCCCGACCATCTGCTGGTGGCCAAGGCGCGGTGCGCGCGCATGATCTCGCCCACCGACAAAAAAGTCGATATTCCGATTGAAAATGGTTTTGTGGGCATGGTGAACCGCGACGAATTCGACGAGTGGCTGCGCGCCCGGGCGCAGGCCAACGGTGCGCAGCGCGTGCGGGCTGTGTTTGACAAGATCACCGAAGACGCGGACGGCGTTGCCCGCGTGCACTACACGCTTGCCGGCAAAAACGAAGACCGTGTACCGGTCAGCGTGCGTGCCCGTTACGTGATCGGTGCCGACGGCGCCAAGTCCGAAGTGGCACGCCAGACCATTGAGGGCTACGAGAAAACCAAATACGTGTTCGCGTACCACGAGATCGTCAAAGCCCCGCAAGGCGACGCCAGCCACGACCCGGACCGCTGCGACGTGTATTACAACGGCCTGCTCTCGCCTGATTTTTACGGCTGGGTATTCCCCCACGGCGACACCATGAGCATTGGCACGGGCAGCGCCGACAAGGGCTATTCGCTGCGCTCTGCCGTTGGCCGCCTGCGCGAGCTGGGTGGTTTGGCGCACCTGGAAACCCTGCGCCGCGAAGGCGCACCAATTCCGCTCAAACCCCTGCCGCGCTGGGAAAACGGCCGCAACGTGGTGCTCGCCGGTGATGCCGCCGGCGTGGTCGCGCCCGCATCGGGCGAGGGCATTTACTACGCCATGTTCGGCGGCCGGGTTGCCGCGCAGGCGGTGAACCAAGCCATTCTGCATAAGAACCCGGCGCTGTTGAAACAGGCCCGCAAACAGTTCATGCGCTTGCACGGAAAAGTGTTTTGGGTGCTGGGCATCTTGCAGTATTTCTGGTACCAGAATGACAAGCGGCGCGAGCGTTTTGTGAAAATTTGCGAGGACAAAGACGTGCAGCAGCTTACTTTTGAGTCGTACATGAACAAAGAGCTGGTGCGCAAAAAACCCATGGCCCACGTGCGCATCTTCTTCAAAGATCTGGCGCACCTGTTCGGGATGGCGAGGGCTTGATTTTTCAAGGATCTCGCCCGCCGCTGTGGCCCGGCCTGCCGCTGGCTTTCGCGCTCAGTCTGGGCGTCGCCTCGGTGGGTGCCTCGCTGACCGATATCGGCCCCTGGTATCTGGCCTTGCGCCAACCGGACTGGAAGCCGCCGGATATCGCCTTCGGCCCGATTTGGACCACGATTTTCACGCTGTGCGCGGTCAGCGGCTGGCTGGCCTGGTATGCCGCGATCAACCGTGCCGAACGCCGCGCCTTGGTCTGGGTGTTCGCCTGTAACGCGGTTTTCAATGTGCTGTGGAGTTATCTGTATTTCGGCTTGCAGCGACCCGATTGGGCTTTGCTGGAATGGGTGGCTTTGTGGTTGTCGGTGCTGGGCGTGGTGCTGGTTTTACGCCGCATCACGCCGCCGGCGGGTTGGATGAATCTGCCCTATTTGCTGTGGGTCAGCGCGGCCGGCCTTTTGAATCTGGCCACTATGGAGCTCAACGGACCGTTTGGTTGATGGATGCGAGCGCCCAGCTACGGATTTGCTCGGCCACCACAGCAGGCGCTTCTTCGTGCGCCAGATGGCCGAGTTCGGGCGCGGTGATGCCGCGCGCCTGGGCCACGACCGCGTAAGTGCGTCCGGACCAGCTGGTCGGAACCGTCGTGTCACGGCCGCCCAGATGCATAAAAACCGGGCCGCTTAAGCCCGGCATACGCCGTCCGAGCGATTCCATATCCCACGCTGCCATCATGGCCAGCACACCCCGCACATGCGAGGGCTGCCGGATTAGGCGTGCGTAATAGTCCACGCCCTGCGCGTCGAGTCGCGAACCGGTTTCGTCCACCAGTTTTTTCACCACCTCCGGGCGCTTTCCGTGGCGCGCAATCCACAGCGCAGACAGCGGGTTGAGGGCCAGCACTTTGGCCGCCACCGGGAACATCCAACTGGCCATGCCTGGTATGGGCAGCCACGCCGGATTCAGCCCGATCAGGGTGGGGCTGTCAGCTGGCGCGCGGCTGTGGTGGTCAAGCACCCACTGCGCGGCTACGGCACCACCCGCCGAATGGCCGACGACCACCTGCGGCTGCAGGTTCAGCGCGGATAGCAATTCGTCCAGCGCCGCAGCCATCTCGCGCAAGCCGGGGCGAAAGCCCGGGGCAATGTGGCTGAGTGCGTGGCCGGGCAGGTCCGGACAGACCACGATGAAATCTGCGCTGAGCGCAGGCAGCACGTCCCGCCAGGTGTGCGTGGAAGCGCCCGCTCCGTGCAAAAGCAGCAGCACCGGCCCGCTGCCCGCAATTTGCACATGCCAGCGCACGCCCGGCGTTTGCACAAATCGGCTGCAGTCCATGTGCGGCCAGTCTGCGCCCAGGTCTGCGGCTTGCAGCGGCGGGTACAGCCCATCCAACACCGGGCTTCAGCTCCGCAGGGTTTGCATGGCGGCAGCCATGCGCTGCGCCTGCACAAAGGGCATGGGCAGGTACTGCGCGCCCATGCTGCGCGCCAGCGCCTGGGCCAGCGGTTCGGGTTTGGGCGCGGTGTCAATCCACAGCGCGGCCCACGGACTCAGCGCCCAGCGCTGCGCCAGGGCCAGCGCGTCGGCACCGGCCTGCGCGCGCCCGCCTGTTCCGGCCAGATCGATGTTGGCGCGTCCGTCGCTGAGCACCACCAGGCTGGGCGTCATGCCCGCGCGCTGCAATTGCATGGCCTGCTCCAGACCCAGCTGCAGCGCCAAGGCCAGTGGCGTGCCGCCGCCTCCGGGCAGGCCGGCCAGCGCGCGTTTGGCGCGCACCAGCGAGCGCGTGGGCGGCAGCAGCACCTCTGCGGTCGCGCCGCGAAATGCCAGCACGCACACGCTGTCGCGCCGGGCGTAGGACTGCTGCAGCAGGATTTCCACCGCGCCCTTGGCTTCGGCCAAGCGCTCCAGTGCTGCGGAGCCCGATGCGTCGATGGCAAAAATCAGGCAGGAGGGGCGGCGCTGCTCAAAGCGCTGGATATGAAAGTCCTCGGGCCACAGTCTGATGCGGTTGCGCGCAACACCCCTGGCCTCCGACGGCTTGCGGCGCAGTGTTTGTTTGGGTGCGGCCGCGCGCAGGGTGGCCAGCAAGTGCAGGCGCGCTCCAGCATGGGGTTTGCCTGCACGCGGGCTCAAGGGGCGTCCGCGCATCGTGTGTTTTTGCGCCTGCCCGCTGCTGCCGCTTGGGGCGGCGCGCACGCCTTTGGATGCGTTCTGGCGCTGCAGCAGCATGCGGTCCAGCACATGCGGGGGCAGGGAGGCGGCCGCAGCGGCAATCACGATCTCAGCCAGTTCCTGGTCCGTGGGCGCCTCTGGCTGCTCGGCCTCGCGCTGCTCTTCTGGCGGCGGTGGCGCGGTGCTGTTGTCTGGTGGTTCTTCTGGCGGCGGCGGTTCCCCGGGTGGCGGCGGTTGGCTGTCTGTTTCTTCGGGCGGTGGCTCCTGCGGGGGTGCAGGGAGCACGGTGGCGCGCGGGGCGAGCACCCAGCGCGCGGCCAGCGCCAGGTCCTCTTGCGCCACGCTGTCACGCTGGTTCAGCGCCGCGTGTATCCGCGCCACCTGCAATGCCAGCAAAGGCGCGCGCAAGCTGTCGATGCCCAGCGCCAGCGCGGCCTGGCACAGGGCACCCAGATCCTGGTCGTGCGCCTGCACATTTTTCAAGTGGGATTGGGTGCGGGCCAGCTCGTCGGGGCTGAGCAGTTCCAGGGTGTCGAGGCTGTCGACCCGGCTGACCGTGTCCAGGCTAAGCCAAACCCCCAGGCGCTCGGCCAGCGCGGGCGTCAAACCCGGCTCGTCTTCGCCGGATTCGTCCAGCGCGATGATGCCGAAGCGGCAATCCTGTTCCCCCTGGTTCTGGCGGATCTGGCCCTTGTCCAGCGTGTAGAGCATTTGCGCTGCGGTGGCCGGGCTCAGGCGTTCGGCCATAGCCAGGGTGGCGATGCCGCCATGGGCTCGCGCCAGCACGCCGTTCTGCCATTGGAGCGTGCCGGTTTGCAGCGTGTGGGTCAGGTCGGTTCCGCCTAACAGGCGTTCGGTATCGATGTGGTGCGGCACTTTGACCAGCGGACGCTGGCCCACGGCGCGTGCCAGTTGCGTGAGCCAGGCTTCGCGCACCGGCCCGTGTCCTGCGCGCAGCCATACGCCGCCAAAACCCAACGGGTCGACTTGCAAGGCCAGCAGCAGGAGTTGCGCATCGCTCCACTGCACCGAGGGCGGCGCGTCCTGCTGGGCGTCCTGCGCCGCAGGGGGGCTGGCGGTGCGGAGGTCCTGGGTCATGCGCGCCGGAAAGTGGAGGGCTTGAAAGCGGAGGGACTACTTGGCGCCCGTCACAGCGCCCAGAACCTCGTCCATGGCGCGCTGCACCCGCACGCTCGATCCCGTGTCGTCCAGCGGGTTGCGCCGCAGACGGTGGCGCAGCACCATGGGCGCGATCTCCCGTAGGTGCGCCAGGTTGACTTTTTTCGCGCCGCGCAAGGCAGCGATGGCGCGGGTGGTGCGCAACAGGGTGAGCTCGGCGCGCAGGCCGTCGGTGCCCAGTTTCTGGCACAGCGCGGCGCACAGGTGCAGCATCTCGTCGCCGACTTCCAGGCGCTCCAGCGCGCTACGGGCTTTGAGAATGTTCTTGCGCAGTTTCAGGTTGTCGGCTTCCCATTGGGCGCGGAAACCCGCCGGGTCGCGCTCGAAAGCGTCGCGGCGTTTGATGACCTGCACGCGCAAGGCAATGTCTTGTGGCGTGCGCACCTCCACGGACAGGCCGAAGCGGTCCAGCAGTTGCGGGCGCAGTTCGCCTTCTTCGGGGTTGCCGCTGCCTACCAGCACAAAGCGGGCAGGGTGGCGCACGCTCAGGCCTTCGCGCTCCACCAGGTTCTCGCCCGATGCGGCCACGTCAATCAGCAAATCGACCAGATGGTCTTCCAGCAAATTGACCTCGTCGATGTACAAAAAGCCGCGGTTGGCTTGCGCCAGCAAGCCGGGCGCAAACTCCTTCACGCCTTGCGTCAGGGCCTTCTCGAGATCGAGGGCGCCGACCACACGGTCTTCGGTGGCGCCCAACGGCAAATCGACGACGGGGACCGGGCGCTCCAGAGTCGGGAGCTTTTTGCCTGACGCTGCCTGCGCCGTCTGGCAGTGGGCGCAGGGATTGGTGGATGCCGGGTCGCAGCCGTAGGGGCAGCCCGGCACCACGCGGATCGGCGGCAACAAATCGGCCAGAGCCCGCACCGCAGTCGATTTGCCGGTGCCCCGGTCGCCGAGTACCAGCACACCGCCGATGCTGGGGTCGACGGCCACCACCTGGATCGCCAGCGTCATTTCTTCCTGGCCAACAATGGCTGCAAAGGGAAAAGTCAATGCCATGCGCGTTCTCTCGTTTTGTCGGTTGAGGGCATCTGCGCAGTCGGTTCAGACCGCCATGCCGGGAAGCGGCGCCACGCCAATCAGCCAGACGTGCACCACCAGAATAAAGGCCGCCCAGGCCGCGGTTCCGGCCACTACCGCGCCAATGGTCGCAGCGGCGGATACCGGTGCGACCCCGTTCGCTTCACCGGCTTCCAAGGCCGCGCGGTCGCGTTGGCGGGCGGCGCGAAAACTCAGCACCGCCCACACCAGAAAGCCGCCAAACAGCAGCACATCATGCAGCGTGCCGTTGGCCAGAATATGGGCCAGCGCCCAAACTTTGACGCCCAGCACCATGGGGTGGCGCAAGCGGGCTTTGATGCCGTTGCCTGGAACTTCAGCAGCGGCCAACAGCACCATGGACACCCACATAAAGGCCACGGTCGCGTGGGCCATGCCGTGCGGCGGGGTCCACAACTGCACCGGCTCTAGCCGTGCCTGCCCGTAGCCCACGATGAGGAGATAAAAGCCCGCCAGCGAGGCGATGGAATACACGCCCTTGAAACCCAGAGGGCCCAGCCGCACGAGCAGCGCGCTGCGCACGCCCTCGCCCCACACGCGCAACGCATGGATGCCCAGAAAAATCACCAAACCCGCAATTAGCATGTCCATACCAGCTCCCTGTTGTGCGGCGGCAGCGTGGACATCACGGCCGCCAAGCCAACACCATTTTCAGGCAGTTCGGGTCGGTAAAAGCTGCGGTGTACGCCGCCTGGGCGTTTTCGGGGCTTTCGGTGTGGGTGATCAGCCCTTCCAGGTCGAGTTTTCCGCTCTGCACGAGCCCGGTGACCGCCAGCAAATCGCCGGGCGACCACTGTGCCGCAATCCGGATGCGCACTTCCCGCATAAAGGCCGGGGCGTAGGCAAAGCGCAGGTCTTCTGTGTAAAAGCCGGCCAGCACCACCTCGCCGCCTCCGCCGGGCTGCAAACGCCCGATCAGGGTGTTGAGC
>CAIOUR010000066.1 GCA_903861575.1 uncultured beta proteobacterium
CAGGCAGCGGGCCCAAGACTGATCGCAGGTGTTGTGCCTGCGGTGCAAGTTGGGAAATTGAAATGATCCAGACTGAATCTCGGTTAGAAGTCGCCGATAACACCGGCGCAAAGTCCGTCCTTTGTATCAAGGTGCTAGGGGGCTCAAAGCGCCGCTATGCAACCGTGGGCGACATCATTAAAGTCAGCATCAAAGAAGCTGCGCCGCGTGGACGCGTCAAAAAGGGCGAGGTCTACAGCGCTGTTGTGGTGCGTACTGCCAAGGGCATCCGTCGTGGCGATGGCTCCCTGGTGAAGTTTGACGGCAATGCAGCTGTGTTGCTGAACGCCAAGTTAGAGCCCATCGGCACCCGTATTTTCGGACCTGTGACGCGCGAGTTGCGCACAGAAAAGTTCATGAAAATTGTGTCCCTGGCGCCTGAAGTGCTGTAAGGAAAAGCCATGAACAAAATTCGTACAGGCGACCAGGTCATCGTGATCGCTGGTCGTGACAAAGGTAAGCGCGGCGTGGTCAGTTCCCGTAAAGACGACTCGCATGTGCTGGTAGAGGGTGTGAATCTGGTCAAGAAGCACACCAAACCCAATCCCATGAAGGGCGTGAGCGGCGGCATTGTTGAGAAGGCCATGCCGATCCACCAGTCCAATGTGGCTATTTTCAATGCGACCGCTGGCAAGGCGGATCGCGTAGGTATCAAGTCCCTGGCTGACGGTAAGCGCGTGCGCGTGTACAAGTCCAGCGGCGAAGAAATCAAGGTGGCATGAGATGGCACGCTTACAACAACACTACCGCGAAAAAGTAGCTCCTGAGCTGATGGCCAAGTTCGGCTACACCTCGGCCATGCAGGTGCCGCGCATCACCAAGATCACGCTCAACATGGGTGTGAGTGAGGCTGTTGCCGACAAGAAAATCATGGAACACGCGGTCTCTGATTTGACCAAGATTGCAGGTCAAAAGCCTGTCGTCACCAAATCCAAAAAGGCGATCGCCGGTTTCAAAATCCGTGAGGGTCAAGCGATTGGTTGCATGGTCACGTTGCGTGGCCTGCGCATGTATGAGTTCCTGGATCGCTTTGTGACGGTTGCACTGCCCCGCGTGCGTGACTTCCGTGGTATCTCCGGACGTGCATTCGATGGCCGTGGTAACTACAACATCGGCGTCAAAGAGCAGATCATCTTCCCTGAAATTGAGTACGACAAGGTCGACGCCCTGCGTGGACTCAATATCAGCATCACCACCACTGCAAAGTCGGACGACGAGTGCAAAGCGCTGTTGGCCGGTTTCCGCTTCCCGTTCAAGAACTGAGGTCCAACATGGCAAAAATGGCTTTGATTGAGCGCGAACTCAAGCGCGACAAACTGGTTGCCAAGTATGCGAAAAAGCATGCGGAGTTGAAGGCGATCGCGGGCGATGCCAAGCGCAGCGACGAAGAGCGTATGCAGGCGCGTTTGGCGCTGCAAAAGCTGCCCCGTAACGCCAACCCGACGCGCCAGCGCAACCGTTGTGCGATTACTGGTCGTCCGCGCGGTACCTTCCAACAATTTGGCCTGGCTCGCGCCAAGATTCGCGAGATGGCGTTTGCAGGGGAAATTCCCGGCATCGTCAAAGCCAGCTGGTAAGCCGCAGGAGTATTTGATATGAGCATGAGTGATCCCATTGCTGACCTGCTGACGCGCATTCGCAATGCGCAGATGGTTGCCAAGACAAGCGTCTCGGTGCCGTCTTCCAAGGTCAAAGTCGCCATCGTCCAGGTCCTAAAGGACGAGGGCTATATCGATTCCTTCAAGGTGACCGGCGAGGCCGGCAAGGCCGAGTTGGAAATTGCCCTGAAATACTACGCCGGACGCCCCGTGATTGAGCGCATTGAGCGTGTGAGCCGCCCTGGGCTGCGCGTTTACCGCGGCGCTGGAGCCATTCCTACCGTGCAAAACGGCTTGGGCGTGGCCATTGTGACCACCCCCCAGGGTGTGATGACCGACCGCAAAGCCCGCGCCAACGGCGTAGGTGGCGAAGTCCTGTGCGTCGTCGCTTAATCTGCTGAGAGGAAATCACCATGTCTCGCGTAGGTAAATTACCCGTCCTCATCCCAGCAGGGGTTGAAGTGGCGATGAAAGACGACCAGATCAGTGTGAAGGCTTCGGCTAACGTGCTGCACCTGAGTCGCAATGCCCTGGTTAATGTGGTTAACGAAGGCGGCAAGCTCAACTTCACCCCGGCCAACGATTCCCGTGAAGCCGATGCCATGACCGGCACGATGCGTCAGTTGGTCAATAACATGGTGGTTGGTGTGACCAAAGGTTTCGAGAAAAAGTTGACTTTGTTGGGCGTGGGTTACAAAGCCCAGGCAACCGGCAGCAAACTCAATCTGGTGGTGGGTTATTCGCACCCGGTGAATATCGACATGCCGGTTGGTATTTCGGTGGCGACCCCCACTCCGACCGAAATTGTTATCAAAGGTGCTGACCGCCAGCGCGTGGGGCAGATTGCTGCCGAGATCCGCGACGTGCGTCCTCCCGAGCCCTACAAAGGCAAGGGTATCCGTTACGCGGATGAAAAAGTCACCATCAAAGAAACCAAGAAGAAATAAGGAGCCGGACCATGCTGACGAAAAAAGAGCAACGTCTGCGCCGTTCGCGCCAGACCCGTATCCGGATCGCTTCGCAGGGCGTTGCCCGCCTGACGGTCAACCGTACCAATTTGCATATTTACGCATCTGTCATTTCGGGAGACGGCGGCCGCGTGCTGGCTACCGCCTCGACCGCAGAGGCCGAAGTCCGTTCGGCATTGGGCGGCTCCGGCAAAGGCGGCAATGTTGCCGCTGCGCAAATGATTGGCAAGCGTCTGGCTGAGAAAGCCAAGGCAGCAGGAATCGACAAAGTGGCGTTTGACCGCTCCGGTTTCGCTTACCACGGCCGCGTGAAAGCGGTTGCGGAAGCGGCGCGTGAAGCAGGCTTGCAGTTCTAAGCAGATCGGAATACACAATGGCAAAAGTTCAAGCAAAAATGCAAGGCAAGACCGAGGGTCCTGAGGACGGTCTGCGCGAGAAGATGATTGCGATCAACCGCGTGACCAAAGTGGTCAAGGGTGGTCGTATTCTGGGTTTCGCTGCCCTCACCGTGGTCGGTGACGGCGATGGCCGCGTCGGCATGGGCAAAGGCAAATCCAAAGAGGTGCCTGCTGCTGTGCAAAAGGCCATGGAAGAGGCCCGCCGCAACATGCTCAAAGTTTCCCTGAAGAATGGCACATTGCACCACAAGGTAATGGGTCACCACGGCGCTGCCAGCGTGATGATGAGCCCGGCGCCAAAGGGAACCGGCATCATTGCCGGCGGACCGATGCGCGCTGTTTTCGAAGTCGTCGGTATCACCGACATCGTTGCCAAGAGCCACGGCTCCAGCAACCCCTACAACATGGTCCGCGCCACCCTGGACGCGCTTTCGGTTTCCACGACGCCTGCTGAAGTGGCGGCCAAGCGCGGCAAGTCGGTCGAAGAACTGTTTGTTTGATCGAGGTCTGACATGACAACACCACAAACAACCCATGCCACCGTCAAGGTGCAGTTGGTACGCAGCCCCATCGGTTGCAAAGAGTCGCACCGCGCAACGGTGCGCGGTCTGGGTCTGCGCAAAATCGGAAGCGTCAGCGAGCTCGAGGATACGGCTGCAGTGCGCGGGATGATCAACAAGATCAGTTATCTGGTCAAACTTCTCTAAGGGCTTGATGATGGAACTCAACAGTATCCAACCTGCACCTGGTGCTAAGCATGCCAAACGCCGCGTCGGTCGCGGCATCGGTTCTGGCCTCGGTAAGACCGCTGGCCGTGGCCACAAAGGTCAAAAGTCGCGCGCCGGTGGGTACCACAAAGTCGGATTTGAGGGCGGTCAGATGCCTATGCACCGCCGCTTGCCCAAGCGTGGTTTTAAGTCGCAGTCCTTGCAGTTCAACGCAGAGATCACGCTCAAGGCGCTGGATCAACTCGGCTTGGACAAAGTGGACATGCTGACGCTGAAGCAGCACGGCCTGGTGAACGACATGACCAAGGTTGTGAAAGTCATCAAAACCGGTGCCATCACATGTGCCGTGGCTTTAAGCGGAATCGGTGCAACTGCCGGCGCTAAAGCCGCCATCGTCGCCGCCGGCGGCCGCGTTGAGTAACCAGCGGGAATTGAACCGTGGCAAGTAGCGCCCCTAATCGAGCAACTGCGGACAAGTACGGCGATTTGCGCCGTCGCTTGGTCTTTTTGCTGCTCGCATTGGTGGTGTACCGGGTGGGTGCGCACATTCCTGTGCCAGGTATCAACCCGGAGCAGCTGCAGCAATTGTTCAAAGGCCAGCAGGGCGGCATATTGAGCTTGTTCAATATGTTTTCCGGCGGCGCGCTGTCGCGGTTTACCGTATTCGCGCTGGGCATCATGCCCTATATCTCTGCGTCGATCATTATTCAATTGCTGGGTTATGTGGTCCCAACCTTTGAGCAGCTCAAAAAAGAAGGCGAATCGGGCCGTCGCAAGATCACGCAGTACACCCGGTACGGTACCGTTGGCCTGGCCTTGTTCCAGTCTTTGGGAATCGCTTTGGCTTTGGAGTCGTCCTCCGGCCTGGTGATGAGCCCGGGCTTGGGTTTCCGTATGACGACGGTCGTGACCTTGACTGCTGGAACGATGTTTTTGATGTGGCTGGGTGAGCAGATCACCGAGCGAGGGCTCGGCAACGGGATTTCGATTTTGATTTTTGGCGGGATTGCCGCTGGATTACCCGGTTCGGTGGGCGGTTTGCTGGAGCTGGTGCGTACCGGCGCGATGTCCATCATTGTGGCGCTGCTGATCGTAGTGGTGATTGGGTTGGTGACCTACTTCGTGGTTTTTGTTGAGCGCGGGCAGCGCAAAATATTGGTCAATTACGCACGACGCCAAGTCGGCAACAAGGTCTATGGCGGGCAATCGTCGCACTTGCCTTTGAAGCTGAACATGTCCGGTGTGATACCCCCGATCTTTGCCAGCTCGATCATTCTGTTGCCGGCTACCGTCGCGAATTGGTTCAGCTCCGGCCCCTCCATGGCGTGGCTCAAAGACATCTCCGCAACCTTGAGCCCGGGCCAACCAATTTATGTGCTGATCTATGCCAGCGCAATAGTGTTTTTCTGCTTTTTTTACACTGCTTTGGTTTTCAACAGCAAGGAAACCGCAGAAAACCTAAAGAAGAGCGGAGCGTTCATTCCCGGTTACCGCCCTGGTGATCAAACGGCCCGCTACATCGACAAAATTTTGCTCCGCCTGACCCTTGCGGGTGCGGTCTACATCACCTTCGTCTGTTTGTTGCCCGAATTTTTAATTTTGAAATACAACGTACCGTTCTACTTTGGCGGCACGTCTTTGCTCATTATTGTGGTGGTCACCATGGACTTCATGGCGCAGGTACAAAACTATCTGATGTCGCAGCAGTACGAGTCCTTGTTAAAGAAGGCCAGTTTTAAATCATCCTGATGCCCCAGGGGCACAGGTTCATCGAAGTTGTTTGTAGGAGCCTTGTATGAAAGTATCGGCATCGGTAAAGAAGATTTGCCGCAATTGCAAAATTATCCGGCGCAAGGGCGTGGTTCGCGTGATTTGTGCGGATGCCCGTCACAAGCAGCGCCAAGGCTGATTGCACACGTTTTAGAGGAAGCATATGGCACGTATCGCAGGTATCAACATCCCGCCGAATCAGCATTCTGAGATCGGATTGACAGCGATTTTCGGAATCGGTCGTCCCCGCGCACGCAAAATTTGCGAAGCCTGCGGTATCGCTTATTCCAAAAAAATCAAAGACTTGAGCGACTCCGATTTGGAGAAATTGCGCGAGCAAATCGGGCTCTTCACCATTGAGGGTGATCTGCGTCGTGAAACCACCATGAATATCAAGCGTTTGATGGACATCGGTTGCTACCGTGGTTTCCGCCATCGTCGTGGCCTGCCCATGCGCGGACAGCGTACCCGCACCAATGCCCGGACCCGCAAAGGCCCGCGTAAATCGGCTGCATCCCTGAAGAAATAGATCGGACTGACACATGGCAAAAGCACCATCCAATAGCGCTGCGCAGCGCGTTCGCAAGAAGGTCCGTAAAAATGTATCGGACGGCATCGCACACGTGCATGCCTCGTTCAACAACACCATCATCACGATCACCGATCGCCAGGGCAACGCTTTGGCCTGGGCCTCCTCGGGCGGCCAGGGCTTCAAGGGTTCGCGCAAGTCGACGCCTTTCGCGGCGCAGGTTGCGTCCGAAGTGGCCGGTCGCGCTGCTGTCGAGCAGGGCATCAAGAATCTGGATGTTGAAATCAAAGGCCCCGGCCCCGGCCGCGAGTCTTCGGTGCGCGCACTCGCTGCGCTGGGTATCCGCATCAACATGATTGCGGACGTAACCCCGGTTCCCCACAACGGCTGCCGCCCTCAAAAGCGCCGTCGTATTTAAATCCGTCAGGCCCACCGCCAGCTGTTTCGGCATCTGGCTCCCGCCCTGAATGGGGGCGGCAGTTGACATACTAAGGAAGTTCAAGTGGCACGTTATTTAGGTCCTACATCCAAACTATCACGCCGTGAAGGCACCGATTTGTTCCTCAAGAGCGCACGCCGTGCGATTGGGGACAAGGCGAAGTTTGATTCCAAGCCCGGTCAGCATGGCCGCACGTCGGGTGCGCGCACTTCTGACTTCGGTATCCAGTTGCGCGAGAAGCAAAAAGTCAAGCGCATGTACGGCGTTTTGGAGCGCCAGTTTCGCCGTTACTTTGCCGAGGCGGACCGCCGCCGCGGCAATACCGGTGCGAACCTGCTGTCTTTGTTGGAGTCGCGTTTGGATAACGTGGTCTACCGCATGGGTTTTGGTTCCACACGTGCCGAGGCGCGCCAGATGGTGTCTCACAAAGCGATCACCGTGAACGGCAAGTCGGTCAACATTCCGTCTTACATGGTCAAGGCCGGCGATGTGTTGGCTGTGCGTGAAAAGTCCAAGAAGCAAAACCGCGTTGTAGAGGCTTTGCAATTGGCCCAACAGGTAGGCTTTCCTTCCTGGGTCGACGTGAATACCGAAAAGGCCGAGGGCGTTTTCAAGAGCGTGCCTGACCGCGACCAGTTTGCCGTTGATGTCAACGAGTCGCTGATTGTCGAGCTGTACTCACGCTGATAAGCAGCGGGAGTCTGAATTTGTCCCCCTGCTGCAGATTTCTGCAATTGGGGTGCTTCACCGGCCTTACCGATGTAACGAGTCGGGGGTATTGAGAGGAAGTTGGAATGCACAGTAATTTATTGAAACCCAAAACAATCAGCGTTGAACAGGTCAGCGCCAACCGCGCCAAAGTGACTTTGGAGCCTTTCGAGCGCGGCTACGGCCACACCCTGGGTAACGCCCTGCGCCGCGTGTTGTTGTCTTCTATGCCAGGCTATGCCGCCACTGAGGTGAATTTCGCCGGCGTGTTGCACGAGTACTCTTCGATCGAAGGCGTACAAGAGGACGTGGTCAACATTTTGTTGAACCTCAAGGG
>CAIOUR010000067.1 GCA_903861575.1 uncultured beta proteobacterium
CACATATCGAAGCGGTGGAAGGCAAAGGACGGCGCATTCGAATTGTTCCAACGATCGAGTCGGCGCGTGGACTAAGGCAAGCAGTTCAAATTGGCCTGGCCTCGCCCCGCGTGTTGGCTCTGCAACTTGGTGCAGGGGATCTGGCTATGTCGACGGGTATAGACCGTTCGGGCAATGGCCTTGATTTCATGCGTGCGTCGATCAGCCTGGCCGCCGCCGAGGCTGGCCTTGTGGCGTTAGACAGTACGCCCCATGGGATGAACGATCTGGCTAGCTTTGAAGCGGATGCATGGAAGGCGCGATCTTTTGGTTTGAGAGGTAAGAGCTGCATGCTGCCTGCGCAGGTCAGTCTAGCCAACCGCATTTTTGGTGAGGCTAAGACCGCTGACCACCTCGATCGTTCGAACGGTTTAGAAGAGAGAAGTTTGGCAAGTCAATGTTGACAATTCAAGAAGGAGTCAAGTATGAATTTACGTAGAGTTTTATTAGCCTCAATGACGGCACTCATTTTCACGCCCTTGCATGCGCAGCAAGCCACCTGGAAGATTGGTGCGCTTTATCCACTGACCGGCTCTCTGGCCCTGCTAGGTACGGAGAACCTCAATGGCGCGAAGATAGCGGTTGACATGATCAACGAACAAGGTGGTATTGCGGGCCACAAGATTGAACTGGTGACAGGTGACGCGTCTACACCCGACAAGGCCCAGTCTGAAGCTGAGCGCCTTTCTTCCCTTGAAAACCTCAAGGTGATTACGGGCACCTATTCAAGCGGTTTGTCTTTTGCAGCCAGCCAAGTGGTTGAGCGTCGCGGCGGGATCTACTGGGAAACTGGCGGAATTTCTGATGGACTGACCAAACGGGGTTTCAAAAACTACTTTCGGGTGGTCTTTACTGCCTCGCAAAACGGACAGTTGGCGGCGGGTCTTGCCAAAGACGTGATTGCCAAGAGTCTAAAAAAGGATCCAAAAGACATCAAGATCATGGTGATCCATGAAGACTCTGATTACGGAACTTCCGTCGCAACCGCTGCTGAAACAAGGGCCAAAGAATTGGGCTTTGCTATCGCTGCAAAGACAGCCTACAAGGCCACTTCCACGGATCTGTCGCCACTCATCTTGCGCATGAAGGCGGAGGCTCCCAACATTGTGATTGCTTCGTCGTACGCAACCGATGCATTGCTGATCCAGCGACAAATGAAACAGCTGGGGGTGAATGTCGATGCTTTCATCGGAACAGGCGGTATTTACGGACTTGCCAGTTTTGCCGAAGGTCTAGGCTCCGCCGCCAATGGGATCTTTGACACCGAAGGTTCCGCCAATATCAACACGGCAGCATTGTCTAAAGATGCGGCAAAGCAGCTAGACGATTTCAAAAAACGCTTCCAATCAGCGCATGGCAAACCACCCTCGTATGTGGGAACGCAAGGTTTTGTCGGAACCTATGTTCTGCTTGACCATGTTCTGCGTAAGGCAGGCTCACTAGACCCTGATCCGGTGCGCGCAGCCGCCGCTGCTTTAGATATTCCTGACGGTGGAACCGCGCTAGGTTGGGGCGTCAAGTTTGCGGGTGAATCTGACCCTATGCGAGGACAAAACATGCGCTCCTACCCCGTTGCGCAACAGTGGCAAAACGGGAAATTGGTTGTCGTTAGCCCAGACAAAACTAAAACAACAGACGCTATTCTCATTCCCTTGCCGGTCTGGGATAAGCGCTAACAATCTGCCACAAACCCACCCAGCTTAGGGCGTCGCACTGTGCTTTCCATACTTCCTCAACTGATTGCATCAGGCTTGTTGATCGGTGGGGTTTACGCCCTTTTATCCATAGGCCTCACCTTGATTTTTGGGGTTCTGCGAATCGTCAATTTCGCGCAAGGTGAGTTCATCATGTTGGCGATGTTTGGTGCATTCTGGGCCAATACGCTGCTTGGATGGGATCCCTATCTCTCGGCCTTGGTGGTGGTGCCAGTGATTTTTTTCATTGGCATGTTGGTCGAGCGTTATGTGATTCAACGGATTCTTTTCGCCGCCCATTCGATGCAAATTTTTGCCACCTTTGGGCTGTCGGTCTTGATGCAAAACTTGGCGCTGACCTTGTGGGGACCTGATTACCGGTCAGTCACAACCTCCTATACGTCGCAGTCGTTCACGGTGGCTGGTTTGTCTTTGTCTGCGACATCGCTGTTTGCGTTCATCGCTGCCATTGTGATGGCGACAGGCTTGATTGGCTTTTTGCACTTTACCCGCGGGGGACGTGCCTTGCGGGCCATGGTGCAAAACCGTTATGCAGCCAGCCTGATGGGCGTGGACACCAAACGACTCAATCGCCTAGCTTTTGGATGCGGCGTGGGATGTGCTGCTATCTCTGGATGTATTCTGACCCCGATGTACTACACATTCCCCACGGTCGGCGTGGATCTGATCATCACTGCGTTTGTCGTTGTGGTACTGGGCGGCATGGGCAGCGTAGCGGGGGCAGTGGTGGGCGGGTTGATCATTGGCGTAGCGCAAACGCTGACAGGGTTTTATCTGTCCGTAGAGTTCAAGGATGTGATCGCCTTGTTATTGTTTATTGTGATACTTCTGATTCGACCACAGGGTTTGTTTGGTCGTGCTGGAACTGAAGATATTGGGATGAAGTGATGAACGACTATTACCTCAATATTATTGTGATGACTTTTTTCTGGGCCGCCCTCAGTGGTGCCTGGAATCTCATGGCTGGTTACGGTGGTCTGGTTTCACTTGGACAGTCAGCATTCTTCGGAATTGGCGCATACACCACGGCTGTTTTATACGCAACTTTTGGTATTTCCCCCTGGATCGGTTTGCTCTGTGGCGTCTTGTTGACCACCACTACCGCAGTCTTGATCAGTTGGCCTTGTTTTCGGTTGCGAGGCGCCTTCTTTTCGCTGGCCACTTTGGTGTTCCCCATCGTGATGGAGATTCTGGCTAACAATTGGAATAGTGTGACGCGAGGCTCTAGTGGTATTGCTTTGCCGTTCAAGCCAAGCCTTGGAAATTTCATTTTTGAATCGCGCTGGGCTTACGTCTTTGCGTCCTTTGTTTTCATGGTGCTGGTTTTTGGCATCACCCAATGGATCCATCGGGGCCGTCTCGGCCTCTACCTGATTGCCATGCGCGATGATCAGGATGCGGCCGAAAGCATGGGAGTCGAGCCAGTGCGAATCAAGCTGATCATCACCATGATTAGCGCCGCACTCACCTCGGTGGGCGGTTTCTTTTATGCGCAATACATTTTGTTCCTAGACCCGCCCAGCGTATTTTCAATCAATATTTCTGTGCAGATTGCATTGTTCAGTTTGATTGGTGGTTTGGGCACACCCTTCGGACCTATCGTCGGCTCACTGATCATGACCCCCTTGGACGGTGCGCTTAGTGCATTTTTGGGAGGAGGCCCCCGATTGCTAATTTATGGATCGGTCTTGCTGGCTGTGGTGTTGGTCGCGCCGCAAGGCGTAGTCGGAACTTACACTGCGTGGCGCAAGAAATGACAACGACATCCTCTTTGGCTAACCACACGGATGCAGCGATACCGCTGATGCAAATCGATAATTTGGTTCGTCGTTTCGGTGGCTTGGTTGCCGTGAATCAGGTTTCGTTCGATGTGCATGCTGGCGAAATCGTGGGATTGATTGGCCCCAATGGTGCGGGCAAAACTACGCTCTTTAACATCATCAGCGGTCACCTGAAGGCAGATGCTGGGCGTTTAATTTTTGATGGAATGGACATCACCCACGCGCGTGCCGCCCAATGCGCGCGCGTTGGCATTGGGCGAACTTTTCAGATCGTCAAGCCTCTGACCACACTCACCGTGCATGAAAACGTCATGGTTGGTGCGCTTCTCAACAATTCACGCAAAGTTGCAAGCGAAAAGGCGGCGCACATCGTTGAACGCGTGGGCATGGGGCCCCTGATGCACCGCCTCTCAGGCAGTCTGACTTTGGAGTCGCGAAAGCGTTTGGAACTGGCGCGCGCGCTCTCGGTTGAACCCAAAATTATTTTGCTCGATGAAATTTTGGCAGGTCTCAATGCGTCAGAAATTGAGGAGAGTATTCACCTCATTCGCAACTTTGCGCAAGATGACAAATTAGCCGTGATCATGATTGAACACAATCTGCATGCCGTGATGTCTTTGGCGCAAAAAATCGTGGTACTCGACTATGGGGTCAAGATTGCACAGGATGTTCCCGAGGTGATCGTGCGCGACCCCAAAGTGGTTGCTGCTTATCTTGGAAGTGATGATTGATGAGCCTAGAAATTAAAAATTTGACGGCTGGTTATGGCGACATGGTGGTCCTGCGAGACGTCGGTTTCACGGTACCGCCAGAACAAATCGTGTCTCTACTTGGTGCCAACGGTGCTGGCAAGACTACCTCGCTCAATGCCATTTGCGGCTTGCTGGCCGATGTCACAGCGGGAAGCATTTTGCTCGACGGTATTGATCTTCGCGCTATTGCGCCACACGAGCGTGTCGAGGCAGGACTGTCGCAGGTTCCCCAGGGGCGCCATTTGTTTCCGTTCATGAGCGTTCGTGAAAATTTAGAGATGGGGGCCTATACGCAACGCAGCCACGCTAAGTTTGCACAAAATTTAGATTGGGTTTTGTCGATTTTCCCTAAGGTGAAAGAGCGCTTGTCACAGAACGCAGGTTCACTTTCTGGTGGCGAACAACAAATGTGTGCGATAGCCCGTGGCTTGATGTCGCAGCCTAAATACTTGTTGCTAGATGAACCGTCTTTGGGTTTGGCCCCGATTGTGGTGAAACAAGTGATGGCTGTTATCAAAACGATTGCAGCAAAGGGCATTGGCGTGTTGCTGGTTGAGCAAAATGTGGCCCAAGCGCTCAAGTTGGCCCAATACGCC
>CAIOUR010000068.1 GCA_903861575.1 uncultured beta proteobacterium
GCCTGTGCCTGCACGACATGATGCTGATGCCCTTGGACCGCTTGCGGCGGTTTTTTGACTTGTTACAGGCGGATGGTGCGGCGCTCGGCGTTGACGCGCCCGCCCCCACGCCGAGCGCCGCCAAGTCCGAGGCCGAAACCAAAACCTTGAAGCTCCTGCTGGAAGAAATCACCACCCGCCTGAAATACCTGTGCGACGTGGGCATCGGCTACCTCACGCTGGACCGACAAAGCCGCACGCTCAGCGGCGGCGAAGTGCAGCGTATCAACCTGACTACCGCGCTGGGCACCTCGCTGGTCAACACCTTGTTCGTGCTGGATGAACCCAGCATCGGCCTGCACCCGCGCGATATGCACCGCATCATCGTGGCGATGCAGCGCCTGCGCGATGCGGGTAACACGCTGGTGGTGGTGGAGCACGACCCGGCGGTGATGCTGGCGGCTGACCGCATGATCGACATGGGCCCCGGCCCCGGCGAAAAAGGCGGGCAGATTGTGTTTGACGGCAGCACCGAAGACCTCAAGGGTGCGGACACCTTGACCGGCGCGTACCTGGGTGGCCGTAAGCAGGTCGGCATGGGCTTCAAGCGCATGGTGGGCGACAACACACCGCGCCTGGTCTTGGAAGGCGTCACGGCGCACAACCTCAAAAATGTCGACGTGGAAATCCCGCTTCAAAGGCTGGTCTGCGTCACCGGCGTCAGCGGTTCGGGCAAGTCCACGCTGGTGCAGGACGTGCTGGCCCCGGCGCTCTTGCGCCACTTCGGCAAATCCACCGAAACCCCCGGCGCGCACAGCCGCCTGCTCGGAGCTGACTTGCTGGGCGAGGTGGTGTTCGTGGATCAGTCGCCGATTGGCAAAACTGCGCGTTCCAACCCGGTCAGCTACGTGGGTGCCTGGGACGCGATCCGCGAACTGTTCGCCAACGCTGCGCTGTCGCGGGAGCGCGGGTACACCGCCTCTAAATTCAGCGCCAACAGCGGCGACGGCCGCTGCCCCACCTGCGGCGGCTCCGGCTTTGAACACGTGGAAATGCAGTTCCTGAGCGACGTCTACCTGCGCTGCCCCGACTGCGACGGCAAGCGCTACCGCCCCGAAATTCTGGAGGTGCAGATCGAGAGAAAAACGGGGTCAGATTCCAATTCTTCCAATCCTTCCCATTCTTTGCTCAATGTGTCCGATGTGTTGGACCTGACGGTGAGCGAAGCGGTGGGCGTGTTTGCGAACGACCGCGAGGTCCTGCGCGCGCTGCAACCCATCGTCGATGTCGGGCTGGAATACGTCAAGCTCGGCCAGCCCGTGCCCACGCTCTCAGGCGGCGAGGCACAGCGTTTGAAGCTCGCCGGTTTTCTGGCCGAGGCCGCGAAGTCAGCCAGCTCCAGTCGCCAAAGTCTGGCGCGCCGGGGCACGCTGTTCATGCTGGACGAACCGACCACCGGGCTGCACTTTGATGACATCGCCAAGCTCATGCGCGCGCTGCGCAAGCTGCTGGACGCGGGGCATTCGCTGCTGGTGATCGAGCACAACCTCGACGTGATCCGCGCTAGCGACTGGCTGATTGACCTGGGCCCCGAAGGCGGCGAGGCCGGTGGCGAAGTCGTGGCCTGCGGCACCCCCGAAGACGTTTTGCTGCATCCGAGCAGCCACACCGGCAAAGCGCTGCGCGACTACGCCGCCGCCATGGGCGTGGTCCACACGGTGCAAGAAGCCAGCCCGGCCTACCTGCGCGCCACACGGGACGCCGCCGACCAGCGCCTGGCTGCGCGCGAAGCGCTGTCGCAGGATATCCGCATCGTCAACGCCAAAGAGCACAACCTCAAGGCGCTCTCGGTCAATATTCCGCGCGGACGTTTCAGCGTGGTCACCGGCGTGAGCGGGTCGGGCAAGTCCACGCTGGCCTTTGATATTTTGTTCAACGAAGGCCAACGCCGTTACCTGGAAAGCCTGAACGCGTATGCCCGCGCCATCGTCCAGCCCGCAGGCCGCCCCGAGGTGGACGCGGTCTACGGCATTCCGCCCACGGTGGCGATTGAGCAGCGCCTCTCGCGCGGCGGGCGCAAGTCCACGGTGGGTACGACCACCGAGGTTTGGCACTTTTTGCGCCTGCTCTACGTCAAGCTGGGCGTGCAACATTGCACCGCCGATGGCGCCGCCGTGGCCCCGCAAAGCGCCGACAGCATCGCCGCGCAATTGCTCAAGAACTTTCGCGGCCAACACATCGGCCTGCTCGCGCCGCTGGTGGTCGGGCGCAAGGGCGTCTACACCGAATTGGCCGACTGGGCGCGTCCACGCGGTTTCACGCATTTGCGGGTAGACGGCGATTTTCTGCCCACTACCGGTTTCCCGCATATCGACCGCTTCAAGGAACACCATATTGAACTGCCCGTGATCAGCCTGGAGGTGGATCCGGCCAACGAAACCGCATTGCGCGAGGCGCTGTCGCAGGCGCTGACTTACGGCAAAGGCGTGGTCATGGTGATGAGCGAGCTGGACGGTTTGCTGGACGCCATGGACGCGGGCAGCGCGGCGGGCGTGGGCCGTTGCGAGGTGTTTTCCACCAAGCGCGCCTGCCCGGTTTGCGCGACCAGTTACGCCGAGCTCGATCCGCGCCTGTTCAGCTACAACAGCAAGCACGGCTGGTGCCCTGATTGCGTGGGCACTGGCTTGGCGCTGACCAAAGAGCAGCGCAAGGTCTTTGACGACACGGTGCGCGAAGACAACGGTGGGCGCGAACACACCTTCGCCGAGGCCGACGTCGAGGATCTGGCCGACACCGCCTGCCCGCGCTGCCAAGGCAGCCGCCTGAACCCCGTGGCGCGCGCGGTGCGCTTCAGCGGCGTGGGCATTGCCGACATCGCTGCCCTGAGCGTGGCCGATGTGCGCATCTGGGTGCAGCAATTGCAAAGCGGTGGTGGCTTGAGCGCCCGCGAGGCCGATATCGCGCGCGACCTGATCCCCGAGATCAAAAGCCGTCTGGAGTTTTTGGAAGAAGTGGGTCTGGGTTACCTGACGCTGGACCGGGGCGCGCCCACGCTCAGCGGTGGCGAGGCGCAGCGCATCCGGCTGGCTGCGCAACTGGGCAGCAATTTGCAAGGCGTTTGTTATGTGCTGGATGAACCCACCATCGGCCTGCACGCACGCGACAACAAAATTTTGCTGTCCGCGCTCAAGTCCTTGAGCGACAAAGGCAACACGCTGGTGGTGGTGGAGCATGACGAAGACACCATCCGCGCCGCCGACCACATCATCGACATCGGCCCGAGTGCCGGTAAACGCGGCGGGCGTTTGGTGGCGCAGGGTTCAGTGGCCGACGTGCAAAACGCCGCCGACTCGCAAACCGGGCGTTACCTGCTGCACGCCATGCGCCATCCCATGCAGACGCGGCGCAGCGTGGATGTGGCTGAAAGCCCCGCCGCAGCCAGCGCCGACGCGGGTTGGCTCACCGTGCACCAGGCGCAACTGCACAACTTGCAAAACGTCACCGTGCGCGTGCCTTTGCAGCGTTTGGTGGCTATCACCGGCGTCAGCGGTTCGGGCAAATCCACGCTGGCGCGCGATGTGCTGCTCGCCAATGTGCAGGCGCTGGTGCAGCAGCGCAGCACCAAAGCCGGGCGCGACGCGCTGGCGGCAGGCAAAGCGCCGGCGCTTATCGGTTGCAGCAGCGTCACCGGCTTTGAGGCCATAGACCGCGTGCTCGAAGTGGATCAGACGCCGATTGGCAAAACCCCGCGCTCCTGCCCGGCGACCTACATCGGCTTTTGGGACACCATCCGCAAGCTCTTTGCCGACACGCTCGAAGCCAAAGCGCGCGGATACGCCGCCAACCGCTTCAGCTTCAACACCGGCGAGGGCCGCTGCCCTGGCTGCGAAGGGCAGGGCATACGCACCATCGGCATGAGTTTTTTGCCGGATGTGAAAGTGCTGTGCGAAACCTGCAAAGGCGCGCGCTTCAACC